>CAIQQB010000134.1 GCA_903873805.1 uncultured Opitutia bacterium
AGGGGCTTCGCCCCTCCCCCAGCACCCCCTCCCATATTAACTTATTTTACCCGATCCGCTGTCCAACGGACGGGGACCACCTCACAGCGGGCGGTAAACTCACCCGCGCGCGGATGCGCGGGGTCGAGCCGGAGAACCTGGGTGAACAGGCGGCGGGCCGCCGCCCGGCGGCCGAGTCCGAGCAGGGCCTGTCCCTGGAGAAATTTCGCGGTGATGGTCTGGCGGCGCTGGAGGTCGTCTTCGAACACCAGCATCGTGGGCAGCGAGGTCGCAAAGTAATCGATCTTGGCCGGGGTGCGTTCGAGGCGGCGCGCGTAGGCGAGCAGATCGCGCAGCAGCTTCCGGGCGGCGGCGCGGCGGCCCAATCGTTCCAGGGCCAGCGCCGAGTAATAAGTGAGCTCCGAAAAGGCGCGCACGCTCATCTCCTGAAAATCACCCTTGAACGTCGCGGCCGTGTCCCAATGGAGGCGCGCCGCGGCCGCGTCGCCAGCGGCGGCGGAAGCCTCGCCGAGCCAGAAGTGGAGGTCGCTCTGATTGGCGAGCAGGTGCTTGGCCTCGCCGAGATTCTCGGGCGAGGTGAGCGCGATCGTGAATAGCCGGCGGGCCTCGGCGGCGTCACCCTGCGCCAGCGCCTGGCGGCCGAGCGCGAGGTGGGTGCGGACGTGCTGGCCGAGCGCCTGGCCCTCGCCGCCCTCCCAGGGCTGGAACCGGCGAGTGGTGACAATCGCCAGCGCCTTCGCGGGCTGGCCAGTCTGGTTGTACAGCGCGCAAAGCTCCACCGACAGGTCGTCGCGCTGCCGGACGAGCGGCCGGCGCCGCGTGAGCTCGTGCAGGCGTTTCGCCGGAGCCACCGCGAGGCGTTTCCACAGCTGATCACGTTCGTAGAGCAGACGGGCATCGGCGGGATTGCACCGCAGCGCTCGATCGTAGGCGGCGCGGGCCCGGTGCGGCCGGTGCAGGATGTTGAAATAGCCGAGGCCGAGGTTGCGCCAGACGATCGAAAACGACGGGTCGAGGCGGGCCGAGGTTTCCCAGAGCCGGATGGCCTCGCGGTGGCGGCGGCGGTCGTAGAGCAGATTGCCGAGGTAATAAGGCGCGCGGGCGTCCTGCGGGCTGGCGGCGATGGCCAGCTCAAGAAGCGGAATCTCCTCCAGCCGGGCGGGAAAACTGTAGTCCGGCGAAGCTTTCGCGGCCGCGGCGAGGGCCCGGCGCTGCCCGCGTTTGTCACCCAGCAGGTGACACAACCAGGCGCGGTAGTAGCCAAGCAGCGGGGCGGTGCCGCTCCGGGGCTCGGCGACGGCTGCATCCAGCAGGTTCAGCGCGGCGAGGTAAAAACCGGCCCGGGCGAAATCTAGGACCAGATCGAGGCGGACCTGGGTGTCGCAGCTCAACCGATCGCCCCGCAGCTGACGCGCCCACCAGTCGAGCGGATCGAGCGCGAGGGTCTCGGCGAGCAACACGGTCGCTTCGGCCGGACGGTCGAGCAACCGCAGCACCATGACCTTGAGGTTGCGCGCGCGGAGATTGTCGGCGTTGGCTCGCAGCGCGCGCTCCAGATGATCGAGCGCCGCCAGCCAGTCGTGACGGACGCAGTCGATTTCCGCCAGCGCATGATAACCCGCCCCCTGCCAGGCCTGGTTCCAGGTGGCTTTGAAGAAGGCGGCGTAGGCCGCGTCGGTATTTTTGATTCTGGAATTTGGATTTTGGAATTCTGCCGATGCACGTTGGCGGAGGCAGAGGCCGAGCTGGTAATGCGCCTCGCCGTCGGCGGGATTGGGGTTGCGGCTGGTGAGTCGCGCGATGGCCTGGCGCAGGTGTTTTTCTGCCGCGGACCATTCGCCGCGGCGCAGGTGCCAGCGTCCCAGCGCAGTGTTGCAGCGGGCGTCAAGCGGATCGCGACGAAGGGCCTCCCGCCAATAGAGCTCGGGCTGGCGCGTCGCGTGCCGGTATTGTTCGAGGTGTAGGCCGGTGAGATAAAGTTCTTCGGCCGTCCGGATTTTCTCCGGCAGCGGAGGCTCGGTGGCGGGAGGTGGCACCCCACCCTTCGTCGGCGGGCGCGGCGAATGGCTGATCAGCACCGCACCGCCGGCGGTGGCAACGCTGAGAGCGAGGTCGGTGGCGTGCGTGCCGCGCGGGAGCTGAAGGTTTTCGACGAGTGGAGCCGAGGGGGAGAGATCGCGAACGAAGGAAAAAACCTGCGCACGTTTTTTCCCGCCTCTCCCGAGGCGGGCTATCAGGCGGACGACCGCGCCGGATTGGAGGGAAGTGACGGCGACGCCGATGCGGGCCTCCGACCCGAGGCTGCCCTCGACGAGCACCAGTGAGACCGCGGCATCGAGATTGGCCTGCTGGACGGGGCCGGTTTCCCGGATGGGATACCAATACTGGCTCCACGACTTGGTTTCGCCAGGCTGGAGCCAGGAGAAGTCCGGCTGATTGTCGGTGTAGACCCCGGCCATCAACTCGATGTAGGGGGCAAATTCACCATCGGAGTCGGCATCGGTCAGGTTGCGATCCCAGGCATAACCGAAGCTGTGATTGCCCCAGGTCCACTGCTTCTTGCCGGGGGAAATATGATGGTTCGCAATATGCACCAGCCCGGCCATGGCGGCGTGGTCGTAGCCGCCAAAAAAGTTCTCGTCCGTGCCCATGCACATGTAGGACGTCGGCACCGGAATGTTGCCATACCAGCTCAGGTCATTGGCGGCCCGGGCCCCCAATTCTGATTTTGGAATTTGGAATTTAGATTTTGGATTGGCGCGGGCGGCGTAGTCGACGCCGTAGTAGTGGCCGGTGCAGAGGGGAAACGTGCTCATCGCGCGCTTGGCGTGGTCGGCGACGTAATGGACGTCCGGCGGGAAACACGACTGGTAGCGGTCGTGGACGCGGGTGGCGACGTTGGCCCACCACAGAAACGTCTGCACCTGCGGGGTGCGGTTGGAGACGCGGGCCTTGAGCTCGAGGCAGGCGCGGCCCGGATGCAGGCAGACGCCGTGCATGCCCTTCATGCGGCCCATCGGCTCGTGCTCGGAGAGCCAGACAGTCGCGGAGCCGTCGGAGTGCTCCTCGATCTGCACGTCGGCCGGCTGATAGGTCGAGGGCCGGTGATGCTGCGGCCAGTTGAACTCGATGCCGCCGCTGACCCACGGGCCGGCGAGCCCGACCAGCGCCGGCTTGATGACGGGCTGGTAGTAGATGAATTCGTAGCCGTTGGTCTTGTCGGTCGCGCGGTGGATGCGACCGCCCAGTTCGGGCAGGATCATCACCTGGATAAACTCGTTTTCAATGATGACCGCGTCCCAGGTATGCGGCACCGGCTTTTCGGCGATGCGGTCGGTAAAAGGTAGCGGATAGATGCGTCCGCTCGACCCCTGGTAGACCCGTTTCTCCAGAAACATCGGGTTGAGATCGGGGGCGTGCGGCTCGTAGGTCGGCAGCACGACGGATTCGCGCCGAACCCGGACCGGTGGGGATGTCGGGGAAGCCGCCATGATGCTTCCTCAGTGCAGCAGGCCGTTCAAGAGTCCGCCCGCGCCCTTGAGCGCCCCGCCCGCGCCCTTCAGCAGCGAGCCGGCACCGTTGGTGAGTCCCTTCACGGCGGCCCGCTTGACCAACTCGCCAAAAAACGCGCTGGTGTCGGGAAACTCCAGGGTACCGCCGAGGGCGGGCAGGCTGATGCCGAGCGGCAGATAGCCCAACTCGTCGGGGGTCGACGAGAGTAGGCTCAGGCTGTCCATCGACTGGGCAAGCTGGCCGCGGACCGCAAGATTGACCTGCAGCGTGAGCGGCTGCGCCAATAGGGGTTTTCCCGGGACGTTTGTCACCCGGCCCTGGCCGGTCAGGCGCACGGTGGGGCTGATCAGGGTGAGATCCTCCAGGAGCAGGTTTTGCGCGGCATCGCGCGAAAGTGTGAGCTGGAACTGGTCGTATTTGATCTCGCTGAGGGCGTCGGTAATGTCGACGAGGGCGCGGTTTTTGGCCTCCAAGGAGCTGCTGCCACCGGTGAGCGTGCCGAGCAGGCCGACGGCGGTGGAGGACATGGACTGCACCATGCTGGCGCGGTCACTGGTCAGCGCACGGAAGATGCCCTGCTTGCTGGTCAGTTCGACCTTGCCCTGAGCATGGTCGGCCAGGTTGGCCAGTTCGGGAGCACTGCCGGTCAATTGGGTGGCGATCGTGAGCCGGGCTTCGACCACCGGCTGGTGGGTGGGATCGGCGGCGTGCAGCAGCGCGCCCAGGTCGAAGTCGGACAGCTTCAGGGCCGAGTTGAGCGCATAGTGGTCGGAGGCGGCCGCCGCATAAGTGACGTTGCCCGCCAGCGTGAACGCCGCGTCTTTGCCCAGCGTGGCCTTGCTGTCGAAGGAGACCGCACCGGTGGCCAACTTAATCACCCCGGAGAGGTCGGACACTGACCAGTCGGGGGAATAGACGATCTTATTGAATTTGAACTGGGCGTCGCCGGTGATGCCGGCCCACGGTGGGCCGGGCGGTTTCGGAGCGGCGGGCGCCGTGGGATTCGCGGGGGAACTGAGCGCCGAAAATGTCATGAGGTCAGGAATGTAAACGGTGTCGCCGGTGAGTTTCGCGTTGATGACGGTCCGGGCCTTATCCAGCGTGACGGTGCCGTCGAGCTTGAGGTCGGATTTGCGTCCGTCTTTCGTGACAACCACCGGGGCCGACAGATCGATCCGGCCGCCGGCGGCGAGCTGGAGGTGCGCGGCCGTAAGGCTGATCTCGGGCAACACCGTCTGGCCCGTGACGGCCACGAGTCCGGTGAGTCCGAGCCCGAGGGTGAGGTCCTGCACGGCGGCGAGGCTGACAGTGAAATTGCCCTGGGCGGCGCCCTGGGCGAGCAGCCCCGCCGCTTTCGCCGCCGGCTGGGCGAGCAGCGCCGGGAGGTCGGCGGCGTAGCTGCCGGTGGCCTTGACGGGCTGATTCTTGCCGGTCGCCTGACTCGCCTGGGCGCTCAGTTTGAGCAGCGACTTGCCGCCGCTCTGCAAGGAAAGATCGGAGACATCCGCCTGCCAGCCCTGCGGCGAATAATTGGCGGTGACGGCGAGCGCAACGTCAACGGCTGCGAGCAGCGGTTGGCCGCCCTGGGCGAGCGAGAGGCCGGTGATCGACAGCGGGGCGACCTGCCGCACGGCGAAGCCGCCGTCGCGCGCGCTGGCGATGAATTCGCCGCGCAGGTCGCTGCCGGAAACACTCAGACCCGTCAGGAACGGCTGGGCCCAGGCCAGCGGCACGCCCTGCAGGTTGATGCGGGCGAGGTCGGCGGCGGGGTTGGCCACCTTGATTTCCCCGCTGGTCGCGTTGAATTCGATGGCCTGCAGGGCCGCAACGGTAAGGACCGGCTGGGCCCCCGAGAGATGGGCGTTCAGCTTGGTGACGCGGGTGACGTCATCCCGCTGCTGGAGATCGAAGTCGGCCCCGACCTCGACCTTGCCGAGAACGGCCAGTTCCGGCCGGAGGCTGCCGAGCTTGTCCGCCGTGGTGGTGAGGTTGCCCGTGAGACTGAAGGCTTTGAAGAGCGGATCAGTCGAGACGGTTCCCTGCCCGGCCGCGGTGAACACCGGCAGCGGATGGCCGAGCGCGAAGGGGGCGATGTCGGTGTCGCTGGCGTTGACGGTCCAGGTGCCGGCGAGGGCCCCGCCGCCGACGGGCAGCGCGAGGGCGAAGCGGGCAAGCTCCTTGGTACCGGTGCGCAGCACGGCGGTGTAGGTTTCGCCCTGGGCGGTTCGGCCGGTTTCCACCGTCACCTGGGCGGGTGTGCCCTGGGGGAACTGCGGCCCCTTGGCCACGGCGTCGACGATGATGCCGACCTTTTCGATTGAGCTGGGGGTGTCCATGCGGACGTTCACGGTGGCGCGGATCGAGACGGTGTTCACCGGCCCGTTGGGGTCATCGAGCTTGATCTCGCTGTTGACGATGAGCTGGCCGTCGCGGCCGGCGCCGAGCTTGCCGCCGCTCAGGACCAGATGGGTGCGGCCCTGGGGCAGTATGATGTCACCCTCGAGCTCGGCGGCCTCGAGCGCGAGATCCACCGGCAGTTTAAGAAACTTGAAAATGCCCTCGAAAGCGGCGCGCGGTCCGGCGGGTTTGGCCCCGGGGATGACGGGCGCGGGCTTGCTGAAATCGAGCGTCCAGCCCTTGGCGGTAAGCTTGCCGACCTGCACCTGGCCGCGCGCGGCGCTGACGACCGGCACCTCGACATCGGCAAAGGGCAGCGTGAGCACCATCCCGGGCTGCTCGAGGCGGATGTTTTCCACGTGGACGTTTTGGAGGCCGACGGCGACACCGCCGATGTCGGTCCGCCCCGGCTGGCCGGCGACGGCGCGGCGGGCGATCCAGGTCTGCACTCCGGGGGTGAAGGCGAGTCCGACAACGAGACCAACCAGCAGCGTGCAAGCGCCGAGAACGATGAGCAGGATACGCAGTGGTTTTTTCATGAGAGGACGGACGGTGAGCCGAGGGAACAATCAAGCACCGCCGCCGCCCCCGCACAAGCCGGGAAAATGCGGCCGAGCGAAAGTGAGGTAAAGGGGGAAGCCGGGAAGCCAAGAGTCGGCATCAGTCGGCAAACGGAAGCGGACTATTCCCGGATAGACGCCGGCGGGACGCCGACGTCAGCACCCGGTACGGGTGCGCTCCCCGGGTCACCGATGCGGGATGGGCCGAAGCGGCGGCCTGTGGCGGACAGCTAGGTCGAGGCGTCCCGCCGAGCCGCGGAACGGCTCACCCGGAGGGTTCGCCCTATCTCACAAGCCTATTTCCCCGGACCGACTCAGTCCTGCGCGAGGAGGGCGAGGATCTGCGAGGAGGCGGTCGGAGATTGCGCCTGGAGGGCGCCGGCTCCCGGGGTGGTGAACTGCCGGCTGAGCTGGGCGGTGAGCGCAGCGGCCTCGGCCGGATCCTGAATGGGAACGAGGGCGGCTTCCACGTTGGCCTGGGCGGTGGCCGTCAGGCCGGAGGCGCCGTCTCCGCCGGGGGCGGACCGCCCGGAAGCGGCGGCCGGGGCGGGACGGGTGTGGTCGGCCAGGGCGGGCTGGAGGCGGGCGAGGCGTTCGGCGAGGGTCGGACCGGAAAGGCTGGAGGCGAGCGGTGTCATGGGCGGGATCAGGGTTTGGCGGGGACGATGCGCGGGAGGTTGGGCAGCCGCGGCGGGGCGCCCTCGGCGGGCGCGGGCACGGCGGCGCCCTGGTTGTTGGACGCGATGTCGGTGAGGACCTCCTTGCGGACGATGGGGATCTCGCGCGGGGCGGAGATCCCGATCTTCACGGTGTCACCATCGATCCGCGTGATGCGGATCTCGATGTTGCCACCGATGACAATGGCGTCGTTGACCTTCCGGGTGAGGACGAGCATGGCGGGGAGGGTTGGTTCAGGAGCCGGTCACCAGCGGGTGGCGCGCCCGGTAGAGAGCGTGGTTGGCGATGACCACCTGACGGGCCGCGCCGGTGTTGCGGTTGACAATGACCGGACCGACGAGATTGACCGTGGCGGTGGCATGCTCCTGACCATGGACGGTGACGATGTTGAACACAAGCGCATCGGCGGAACTGACGATGCCCAGCGCGGCGGCATCATCATCGAAGAGCTCCGGGTTGTAATCGGGGACGATCCCCGCGGGATCGATCACGACGAAATGCAGCGGGTTGGGTCCGTGGAGGCGGAGCCATTGGAACGGGAGCTGGTCGGGGATGAAGAACACCTCGCCGCGGCGGTGGTCGGGAAAGCCGACGAGGCCGGCGGCAAACGTGAGCGTGATGGCCAGCGGGCCGGCGGGCGCGAGGGCGGTGGTGGTTTCGGGGAGAACTTTCATGGTGAAAATGGGCGCGGGCTTACTTGAGATAGTCGAGCAGCGAGGTGCTCATGAATTTGGACGAGGCGGCGAGCGCGGCCTGGTAGGCCTGGCTGGTCTGGTTGAGTTTGACAATGGTGGACGGCAGATCGGCGGAGGAGGCGTTGGAAATTTCCTGGCCGAGCTCGGTGAGACGGGACTGCTGCTGGGTCTGCGTGATCTGGATCCGGGACTGGACGGCGCCCTGTTCGCTGAGGGCGTTCACAATCGTATCGCTCGAAGTGGTGAGGGGGGCAGCGGTGGCCTGGGTGGCGGTGGTGTCGCCGGCCTGAAGACCGTTGCGAAGGGCGACGAGCTGGTTCATGAAGGCCGCCAGCGCAGCGTTGGTGGTGCCGTCGGTGGACGGCTGCACGGAGGCGCCGTTGCCGAGCGGGACGCTGGCGCTGTTGGCGGAGCCCGCGTAGGCGACCGCGGTGATCTGGCCGGAGGCGTCGCGGGTGACGGTAAAGGGCGAGGTGCTGAGGGCGTTGCCGGCGAAGAGATAATTGCCGGCGACATTGCTGTTGCCGGCGGTGACGGCCTGTTCGAGGAGCTGGTTGGCCTCGGTGGCGTAGGCCTGCATGCTCGAGGTGCCGATGGTGCCGGAGCCGAGCACGGCCAGCTCGCTGGCGCGGTCGGAGAGGGCCTTGATCTGATTGAGTCCGGCGGTGGTGTTCTGCGAAGCGGCGAGCGCGGTGTCGGCGTTCTTGCCGGCCTGGGTGAGGGCGCTCTGCTCCATCTGGTCGGCCGCGACCTGGCTGACCGCGAGGGGATCGTCGCCGGGCTGGAAAATGCGCTGCCCCGTCGAGACCTCGTTTTGCAAGGTCGTCTGCTGGCTGTTGAGCTGCTGCAGCTGGGCGATCAGCTGGTCGTTCATGCTGGCGGAGGTCAGGCGCATGGTGGAGGGGAAGAAAAGGCGGCGGGACGCGGGCTCAGCTCATGGTGTTGATCACCGTATCGAGCATGGCGTCGATGGTGCTGATGACGCGGGAGGAAGCCTGGTAGGCGCGCTCGTACTGCATGACGCTGGTCATCTCCTGGTCGAGGGAGACGCCACTGACGCTGGAACGCTGCTGGGTAATGACCGCCTGGATACTGGTCTGATCCTGGAGGTTGGCGGCGGTGGCGGCGACCGTGCCGCCGAGGCTGCTGACCACGCCGGCATAATTCTGGGTGAACGTGCCGTCGATCTGGTCGCCGGCGGCGGTGGAGAACGACTGGGTGGCGAGATTGGCGACCGCGGTCGCGATCGTGTTGTCACCGGGCGTGCCATCGGCGGAGGCGACCAGATTGGTCGGGGTGAGGGCCGGATTGACGGTGAGCGTGCCAGCCTCGCTGCCGGCGGTGACCTGGAAGAAGTTGCCGTTGGCCCCGCCGGGGTTGTAGGCGGAGTTGACGGAGGTGGCGAGCTGGCCGGCGAGGCTGTCCAGCTGGTTGCGGAGCGTCTGGAGCGTGCCGTCCCGGACGGTGATCAGCCCCTGCATCTCCCCGCCGGCCAGGGCGATCGGGGTGGCCGAGGCGCCGGCCGTGACCTGGGTGCCGTTGAAGTTCACCGGATTGGTGACGCTGCCGCCGGTGACAAGGTCGACGGGCTGGCCGCTGGCGTCGCGCACATAGACATCGACCTCGGTGGCGCTGCCGGCGGAGGGGGCGGTTTCGACGCTCATCTTGCCGGCGAGTTGCTCGAGGTCGGCCTGGCGCTGGTCGCGGAGATCGACGGCGGAGCCCGGGGAATTGAACTCGGCCCGGTTGATCTGCGTATTGAGATTTGCGATCGAAGTGAGCAGATTGTTGACGCTGCCGGTGTCGCCGGTGAGCTGGGTGTTGATGTCCGTCTGGACCTGCGCTAGCTGGCTGTCGGTGGTGTTGAACGTCTGGGTGAGCGTGGTGGCGTTCTGCAGCAGGGTCTGGCGCGCGCCGGTGTCGGTCGGGTTGGCGGCCAGGGCCTGGAAGCCGTTGAAGAAAGTGCTGAGGGCGTCGCCGAGGCCGGAACCCGTGGCCGTCGTGGTGGAGGCGGTGGCCGAGGTGCTGCCGATGTTTTCACCGAAGGCGGCCTGCGTCTGGGTGTTGATGTTGTTCTGGGCGGTGAGGCTGGCGGTGAGGCCGACCTCGCGCATGACCTGCTGGTCAAGCAGGGAGTCGCGGACCTGCTGGACGGTGGCGCTGACGCCCGCGCCATGATCCGACGTGACGATCGTTTCCTCCGCGTAGTTGGAGTTGCTGACGTTGGCCAGATTGCGGCCGGCGATCTGCAGCCCCAGCGACTGCGCGTTGAGGGCGCTGGCGGACTGGCTGAGGCTGGAAAGGAGGCCGGACATGTGGAAGGAGGGGAGGCTGGGATCGGAGCTCTGAGCTTTGAGATCTGAAATTTAGGTACGGGCGGTGATAAGATCTCCTGGGCGTCAGCCGGCGACGCGGAGGCTGACGGCCGGTTCGGCGCCGGGGCTGACGCGGCCGGAGGCGGCGTAGGTGCGGGGGCGGCGGCCCGGAAGGAGGAGTGCGAGGGTTTCCTGGTGGAGCTCGATGGCGCGGGCGAGGATGATGTGGTTCTGGCGGGCACGGCGGCGGACGCGGTGCAGCAGGTGGTTGATTTCCTCGATGAGGGCGGAGAGCAGCGACTGCTGGTCGGCCGGGAAGAGCGGAAGCAACCGGCGGAGGCTGTGGTCGGCGGGGCAGGCGTGCTGCACGGCGAACTGGCGCACCCATTCCTCGCGGGCGAGGCGCTGGCTGGAAACCTCGGCCGCGAGGGTTTCGATGGCGAGGGAGGTGTCGGCCACGGGCTGCACCTCGCGGCGCCAGAGCTGGCCCTGCTGCTGGTCGAACAGGGCGAGCAGCCCGCCGTAGCCGGAGAGTTCGGTGCGGAGCAGATTCACGAGCGGGACAACGGGGGGCGCGTTCATGGCAGTTTGGACGATAGGAGGGCGGCGGGGGAGACGGCTCCGGCGGAATTGGCGGCGGCCGCGGCGGTGAGTGGATTGGCGGGTGACATCTGGCGCTGAAGGACGCGGGCGAGACCGAGTCCCCCACCCTTGCTCATGGCGTTGGAGAGAACGTCGGTGAGCAGGTAACTGTAGACGCCGCCGCCCGCACCCGCGCCGCCGTCCTTGCCGCCGAGCGCAGAGCCGTTCATCATGGGTTCCACGGCCGGGGCGAGAAACTGGCGCAGGAGGATGGCCTCAAACTGCTGGGCGGCGCGGGCGACCTCGGCCGGCGAGTTTTGGGTGGCGGGCGCCAGACCGCCGGAGGGCGGCAGCGCGCGCGGGGCGGGTGAGAGGAGGGAGCCGACGGAGCCGAGGGGAGAAAGGGACATGGCGGGATCAGTCGATGATCAGCTCGGCCTGAAGGGCGCCGGAGCTCTTGAGCGTTTGGAAGATCGACATCATGTCGCGGGTGCTGACGCCGAGGGCGTCGAGCGCGGCGGCGAGGCGTTCCACGGACGTGACCTCCTTGATGATGGTGAAGCTGCCCTTGGACTCCTTCACGTCGGTCTGGGTGCTGGGGACGATGGCGGTCTGGCCGCCGCTGAGCGGACCGGGCTGGGAGGCGGTGACGGTGTTGGCGATGGTGATGGTGAGCGAGCCGTGGCTGATCGCGACCTCGGAGAGGCTGACGGGCGAGGTGGCGACGATGGTGCCGGTGCGCTCGTTGATGATGATGCGAGCGAGAATGTCGGGGTTGACGTTGACAATGCCGAGGTCGGCGAGGAATTCGACGTCGCGGCCGAGGTAATCGGGCGGCAGGGCGAGATCGACGGTGGCGGCATCGCGGGCGGAGGCGGCCGAGGCGGGAAAGGCGCGGTTGATGGCGGTGGCGAGCCGGGCGGCGGAGGTGAAGTCGGGGTTGTGCAGCGAAAGGGAGAGATGGCCGTCGTGGACGAAGGCGGCGTGGATCTCGCGCTCGACGATCGCCCCGTTGCTGATGATGCCGACCGTGGGGTGGTTTTTCTGAACGGTGGCCCCGCCCGCGCCGCCGGCTCCGCCGAGAAATCCGCCGACGGCGATCGCACCCTGGGCCACGGCATAGACGCGGCCGTCGGCGCCCATCAGGGGAGTCTGGAGGAGGATCCCGCCCTGCAGCGACTTGGCGTCGCCGAGGGAGGCGACGGTGACATCGATGCGGCTGCCGGACTTGAGGAACGCGGCGATGTCGGCCGTGAGCATGACCGCTGCGGCGTTCTTGGCCTTGATCTGGGTCGGGTCGATGGTGAGGCCATTGCGCTGGAGAATATTGGCGACGGAACGGAGCGTGGTGAGGGCGTTGGAGTCGCCGTCGCCGGCGAGGCCGACGACGATGCCGTAGCCGACGAGCTGGTTGTCCCGGCTGCCCTCGACTTGGGCAAGATCCTTCACGCGCGCGGCGGGCGCGGTCAGGACGAAAGCGGCAAGTGGCAGGAGGCAGACCAGCAGCAGCCGGAGCGGACGGAAAAAGAGAAGGAGTGCACGCATGGAAATTCGATTGGGCAGGTCTCAGAACGGCCGGAGCTTTTCGTAGAGGTTGGTCAGCCACCCGCGCTTCTGGGCGTCGGTGATGTTGCCATCGGAGATGAACTCGATGCTGGCCTCGGCGATGTTGGAGGAGACGACGGTGTTGTCGGTGCCGATGTCGGCCGGCCGGATGATGCCGTGGAGAATCACGTTCTGGGTCTCGCCGGAGAAGATGAGGCGGCGGGCGCCCGCGATGACGAGGTTGCCATTGGGCAGGACGTCGGTGATGAGGACCGCGGCGCTGGCGGTGACCGACTGGGTGTTGCTGATGTCGCCGCCGCCCTTGAAGCTGCTGGTGTTGGAGAAGCTGGTTCCAGGCAGCTGGCCCTTGAGGGTGCCGAGCCCGCTGACGGTGGAGGGGAACAGAAACTGGGTGACGGCCCCGTTCACGTTGGTGGTGCTGTTGGTGTCCTTGGATTGCGAGGACGACTGCGCGGCGTTTTCGGAGACCACGACGGTGAGGATGTCGCCGACGCGGGCGGCCTTGATGTCCGTGGCGATGCCCTGCTCGCGGCTGCCGGTGGCGGTCCAGAGGGAGTCGGCCGCGAGCGGCAGGCTCAGGACAGGGGTGAGAAGCAGCAGGACGGTCGGATGGAAGCGGGATTTCATGGCGGTGGGTTCAGAAGCTCACGCTGGCCTTGGCCTCGGCGGTCACGACGGCGGTGAATTCCTTGTTGGTGTCGAGATTGCGGACCCGCACGGTATCGCCGCGCGCGGCGTCCTGCAGGGAAAGGGCGCGGAGGGTGACGGTGAGCGATCCCTCGCTGGCGGAGACCTCCACCGGCTGGCCGCGCCGGACGAGCGGGCGGCGGACCACGTCGTGCCAGGTGAGGAGGCGGCCGGGGGTGACGTTGCGGGCGAAGTTGAGGTCGAGCGCGGGGTCGGCGGCGAGGATGTCGTGTTCGCGGAGCGCGTCGAAGCGGCGGAGATCGAGCTGGGCGGGACGCACGGAGTCGCCGATGGCCGAGGGCGTGCGGAGGATCCAGCCGTCGCGCCAGAGCTCGGCGCGGAGCACCAGGGTGTGTTCGGTGACCCGGCCGGCGGCGTCGGTGGCGCGGACGTTGACGAGCAGCTGGGGGGCGAGTTCGGCCGGACAGTTACCGAGCGCGAGGATGGCGGAGACTGGGGCGGTGGCAGGACGCGGCCGAACCCAGGCGAGCACGAGGTCGCCCGTGGGCTGGTAGTGCTCGACGAGCAAGGGCGTGAGGGCGGCCAGCCAGGAATCGGCCGGGACGGGCGGTGCGGCCTCTCCGGCGGGCGGGGCCACCGCAGCCGGGTCGGCGACCGCCAGGCGAACCGCGAGGGCGAGGAGGAGGAACAGCGTGGGGAAATGGCGGCGCATGGGGTTCAGCGTTTCAGCTGGTTGATGTTCTGGAGCATCTCGTCGGAAGCCTGAATGGCCTTGGAATTCACCTCGTAGGCGCGCTGGGCGACGATGAGGTTCACCATCTCCTCGACGATGTTTACGTTGGAGGTCTCGGTGTAGCCCTGCATGACGCTGCCGAAGCCCTGGCCGCCGGGCTGACCGGTTTCGGCCGGGCCGCTGGCGGCGTTTTCGGAATAGAGGTTGCCGCCGAGGCTGCTGAGACCGCTGGGATTGGCGAAGCGGGCGAGCGTGAGCTGAAAGCTCGTGTTGCCGGAGGAAGTCTGGTAGGTGACCTGGCCCGTTTGGGAGATCGTGATGTTGGTCGTGCCGGCGGGCACATTCTGGAAACCGCTGAGTACCGGCATGCCGTCGGTGGTGACAACCTGGCCGCTGGCGTTGAGCTTGAAGGAACCGTCGCGGGTATAGCCGGTCGTGCCGTCGGGGCGCTGGATCTCGAAGAAGCCATCGCCCTGGAGGGCGAGATCGAGTTGGGCGCCGGTGTTGGTGAGCTGGCCCTGGGTAAAGTCCTTGGACGTGGCGGCGACGCGGGAGCCGTTGCCGACCTCGATGCCCGTGGGCACCAGGTTGCCGCCGCCGGAATCGGAGCCGGCGGTGCGCGGCTTCTGATAAAGCAGGTCTTGAAACTGGATCTTGCTCCGCTTGAAGCCGACCGTGTTCACGTTCGCGAGGTTGTTCGCGATGTTGTTCAGGTTGAGCTGCTGGGCTTCCATCCCGGTGGCGGCGGAGTAAAGGGAAAGGTTCATGGCGGGAGCGGGCGGAGTTGGCGGTGGCGGAAAGTGGGACCGGTGGTCAGGTCAGGGCGTCGAGCGCCTTCTGCATGTTGTCGTCGCGGCTCTGGATCATTTTCTGGTTGGCCTCATAGGCGCGGGAGATGTTGACGAGATCGACCATCTCGCGGAGCGGGGCGATGTTGCTGGCCTCCAGATAACCCTGCTGGATCTCGGGGTTTTCCACTGGCTTCATGCCGGCCCCGGGACCGGCGGTATAGACGCCGGTGGAGATAGACGTGAGCTGGGATGGCTGGGTGGCCTTGATGATCCCGAGCTTGCCGATGACGGCGTCGCCCTGCCGGACAGTGCCATCGGCGGTGACGATCGGGTTGCCGCCCTGGGCCTGGAGCACGATGGGATTGCCACCGTCGGAGAGCACTTCGAAACCCTGCGAGGTCACGAGCGTCCGGTCGGAGCGAATCTGAAACTGGCCGGCGCGCGTGTAGGCGGACTGGCCGTCGGGCATCTGGACGTTGAAGAAGCCCTCGCCCGAGATGGCGAAATCGAGATCGCGGTTGGTGGGCTGGTTTTCCCCGGGGATAAAGGAGATGCCGAAACGGGTCTGGGGGGAGATGGCCGGGGTGCCGTCGCCCTGGTCGGGCCGCATCTTTGGGTCGTAGAGCAACTCCCCCGCATTGACCCCGCTCACCTGCACCGTGCGGCGCTTGTAGCCGGTCGCCTGGCTGGAGGTGATGTTCTGTGACACGGCATCCTGCCAGCGCTCAAGGGCGTTGAGCGACGCAGCATTTTGGTAGAGGCCGATATTCACGCTGCTGGAAAAGCATCAGATATGCCAGTTTTCTATATCGTTGTAGACGATATGATAGCGATTGTTGTATCGGCCGGACACCCGCTGGCAGTTCGAGGCGGCAGGAATTGCCCAATCGCGGACACCGGGGCTGGTGGCTGGAGCCTGCCAACGGCGACCCGAGCGGACGGAAACCGGACTGGGCGGGAGAGTTGACGCTTCCCGACCACCCGGTTGGGGTCACACGCGGAACTGACCCCGATCAGGTCCGGCGTGGTCGCCTCAGCCGGATCACGCGCCGGCGTACAGGCAGTCTATCTCGATCCGTTCACCGCAGCGGCAGGTCACGATGAGCCGGGTGATCTTGTCCCCCTGGCGGACGCACTCCACTTGTGAGGACGCCCCCTCATCGCCCGAACGGTCCGGTCCGGACTTGCTGCTGCGGATCACCGTGCCGAGCGCCGAGGACGCGGCGATATGGTTGCGCGGCGGAATCGGGGTGGCAAGGCGCGGACGGTCGGAGAGGAACGGTTTCATTGGGTCGGGGCGGAAAGCAGGCCCGCGGGCACCGGAGTGGTGACGGCGGCAAGGGCGGGTTTGGCGGCGGCCGGATGCTGGCCGACGCGCAGGCTGAGGGTGACGCGCTGGTTGGCCTCGGATTCGGGCGGAGCGAGCGGCAGCGGATGGGTGTCGGCGTAACCGGTGACGCGCTCGATAAGGCGCTCGGCGACCGCGTAGTGGGTGAGGGCGCGACGGGCGGCATTGGCGCGGTCGGCGGACAGTTCCCAGGCGGTGTAGTCGGCCTGACCGAGGTCGAGTCCGCGCTTGGTGTGGCCCTCGATCACGACGCTGAAGCTGTGACGGTCGATCAACCAGGCGAGGCTTTGCAGCACCGATTCGCCCCAAGGCGTGAACTTGGTGGTGTTGCCCTCGAACAGGGCCTTGCTGGCGCGGTCGAACAGCGTGATGCGCAGCCCATCGCTCGTCACCTGCACGTCGACCGGCTTGTCCGCCATGCTCTCGTCGAGATTTAGCATGCGAAAAAGGTCCTTCGCGACGGAATTGAGATACTGCAGATCGATGTTCGGGGCGTTGCTGCTGGTGTTCGAAGTGCTGCCGGACTTGTCGCTGCTGCCGGAGGAGTTGGCGGGCTTGTTGCTGTCGAACTTGAGCAGGCCGGATTTGGAATCGAGCGGGGACTTGAACGGGGACTGAAAGTAGCGGGAGGTGGCGATCAGGATCTCTTTGTCCTGCGCGCAAATCCACAGCACCATGAACAGCGCCATCATCGCCGTGACAAAGTCGGCGTAGGCGACCTTCCAGGCGCCGCCGTGATGGGCGGATGCTTTTTTGCGGGCCATGGCAGCGGGGGGGGCGGTGGGTTCAGCCCTTGGCCCCGGTGGGCAGGGCTTTGAGCAGGGATTCTAGCTCCTCGGCTCCGGGTTGCACCGCACGGTCGAGGGAGCGCCGGGCGATCTCGACGGCGGTGATGGGGGCGAGTCCTTTGGCAAAACCGGTGACAGCCGCCATGATGCAGCGGAGATACTGGATGTCCGCGGCGTTGTTGAACTTGATCCGGTTGGCGAGCGGGTTGATGAAACCGTAGGCAAAAAAGATGCCGAGCAGGGTGCCGGTGAGGGCGGCCGCGACGCGTTCGCCGACCACCTCGGGGCCGTCGGAGATCGCGGCCATGGTGTTGATGATGCCGAGCACGGCGGCGACGATGCCGATGCCCGGGAGCGAATCGCCCACGAGCTGGAGCAGGTGGACCGGGTGCTCCGCCTCGCCTTCCTTGGCCTCGAGCTCGGTGGTCATGAGCTCCTCGAGCTGGTCGGGCTTGATCCGGCCGTCGATCACCGGTTTGAGGGCGTTGAGGAGAAATTCCCGGCGCTCGGTCTGGGCCAGGAAATCGGGGTGCTTGCGGAAAATGGCGCTGTTTTCGGGGGTGGTGATGTGTTCCTCGAGCGCAATGAGGCCGTTGCGGCGGCCGACAAGGAACAGCTCATAGAGGAGTTCCATCAGCTTGATATACTCCGCCTTGCCCACCCCACCCTTCCCGGTGATGGCTCCCTGGATCTTGTGCATGATTTCCTTCAGCACATGACCCGGACTGGCGATGATCAACACCCCCAGCGCGACCCCGAGGATCACCACAAATTCGGAGAGATGCAGCAGCACCAGCGGATTCCCGCCGGCCAGCATGAAGCCGCCGAGGGTGGAAAGCAGGACGATGACGCCTCCGACAATGATGAGCATGGGGATGGTGGTGGGGAGAAAGCCGCGGGGTGCGCGGTTCAGCGGTTCCGGGCGGTCTGGATGAAGGCCCGCAGCCCGAGGATGGCCTGGGAGTGGATCTGGCTGATGCGGGACTCGGTGAGGTGGAAGACCTCGGCGATCTCGGCCAGCCGCATGTGTTCGTAGTAGTACATCGCCAGGATACGTCTCTGTATATCGGGCAGTTCAGTAATCCGTTGAGCGACCAGCCGGCCGAGCTCCTCCTGTTCGAGCTGGGCCTGGACGGGCACGGCCTGCTCATCGGCGATCAGTTCGTGGAGGGAACTGCCGCCGCCCTCCTCGCCCTCGGTGGTGTCGTCGATCGGCACAAAGGTGATGGGACGGACCTCCGCCATCCAGTGCTGGTAGTCCTTGGGGGAGAGCCCGAGCTCCGCCCGCGTCTCCTCCTCAGTCGGCACGCGGCCGAAGCGCTGCTCCAGCACCCCGATGGCCGCCTTGATCTTGCGCGCCTTGGCGCGGGCCCGGCGGGGAAACCAGTCGAGCCGCCGCAGCTCGTCGAGCACGGCGCCGCGGATCCGCGTCGTCGCATAGGCCGCGAAGGTGTGACCCTGCTCGGGATTGTAGCGGCGCACGGCCGCAATCAGGCCCGTGATGCCGACACTGTGGAGGTCGTCGGCGTCGACATGGGCCGGGAGGTTGAGCTTGATCCGGTCGACGACGTTGCGGACGAGCGGGAGGTAGCGCTCGATGAGCGAGTTCTCATCGACCGCACCCCCGGCGGACTCATAGGTGCGCCAGACGGAGGAAACGGCAGGGGCGGGATCGTTGGCGGCAAGGACGGTGGATTCCGAGTTCATGGCGGTGGTGGTTTGGGAGGGCTAGTGCTTAAATTTAGCGGGCGGGTACGGGCGCCGGAGCGGCCCGGGGGGCCGGCGCCGGGGCGGACCGAGCCGGGACGGCGGGACGGGACGGGGTGGCCGCCGGAGCCGGCGGGGCGGCCGCGGCGGCGGCCTTTTCCTCGGCGGCGAGCTGATCCTCGCGGCGGGTGGCGAGCGTGGCGGCGAAGGCGCCGCGGACGACCTGCCAGAACCAGCGGCCGACGAAGGCCGAACCCAGGCAGCCCAGGGCGGCGTCGCGCAGCACGAGATCGGCCGGGCGGCCGGCGAGCGCACCCGTCAGAACGACGAGGGAGAAACCGGCGGCACCGAAGAGGAGGATGACAAATCTCATGATGTGGGCCTAGGAACCCGGCAGGGTGCGCCGGAGCAGGGCGCCGATGACTTCGGTTTCCAAGTCGCCGGTCAGGCCGGGACCGGTGCTGAGGAAGAGGGGCGACAATTCACCCTCGAGGAGGAATTCCCACAAACGCCCCCAGCGCGGGACCTCGTCCAGGTGGGTGAGCACGAGATGGGTGGCGCCGAGATCGCGGCCGCGGGCGCAGGCGGCGCGCAGGCCCTCGGCCTCATAGGCGGCGTTGAGCACGAGGATGCGGCCGTCAATGTGCTCGCGGTCGAGAAAGCGCGCCAGTTCACGGGCGGCGGGAGTGCCCGGCGGCGGCACCCCGGGCAGGTCGACAAGGAGGACTCCCGGGCCGGCGGCGGAGGCGCCGGGCACGTATTGTTCCAACGGGATGCCGAGTGCCTCGCAGAAGACCTCGAGGGCCGGGGCCGGGTTGGGCCGGTCAAACTCGACCTTCCAGACCTGGCCGCGGGCGGCGCGGGTGAAGACCTCGCGCGAAAGCCACTTGCACAGGGCGGTGGTCCGGCCGCAGCCGGAACCGCCGAGGAAGGCCGCCCGTTCCGGCAGCGGGACCGCCCGGCGGGTGCTGACGGCGGTATGGATCTCGCGGCCGAGATCGGCGAGCGCCTGGGGGAGCGGCCGGGCGGCATGGGCCCGCCAGCCGGGCGAAGCCTCCAGGCGGCCCAGCAGGCGTTCGGAAAAACCGGCGCGGCGGAGAAAGCCGGCGAGGGGGGAATCCGCGGCCGCGGCCGGTGGCAGCGGTTCGGACGCGAGGGGGGCGGCGGCCGGCGGCGGAGGCGGCGGAGCGAGTTCAGCCACCACCTCGAAGCGCGGGGCCCCGAGCCAGCGGCCGAGTCCGGGCCGGGGCTGGGGCCGGACCGAGAGCACCCGGGCGGCGGAACCCAGGCGGGCCTGGATCAGGGTCACCGCCTCGGCGGCCGAACCGACCACAAAGCGGTAGGTGCCGGGTATGGGGGGAAGCGGGGTGGACGGAGGATTCACGGGTGGGCGGGTTTCAGGCGGCGCGCAGCGCCGGGGCGGCCGGGACCGGCGCGGTGATGATGCCGGCGTTTTCCACCTCGGTCGCGGGCGGCAGTTCCTGGTAGGCGACGACGGCCAGTCGCGGGAAGGACGGCTCGAGGAAGCGACGCAGCGCGAGACGAACCTCTGTCCCGACGACCACGACGGCGGGGCCGCCGCCCTCGGTGAGCTTGGCGGTGCCGCGGGCCAGCTGGTCCAGGAGGTGCCGGCCGAGCACCGGATCGAGCGCGAGGCTGATTTCGCCGGGGCTGCGGTGGACCTTGGACGCGAGCAGCTGTTCGAGGCGCGGGTCGAGGGTGAGGGCACGCACGAGCCCGGGGCGGGTTTCGTATTCACCGATAAAATACAGACCGAGCCGGCGGCGGACGAGTTCGCTGAGCTCGTCGGGATTCTTGGTGACGGGGGCGAAGTCGGCGATGCCCTCGAGGATGACGGGGAGGCTGACCACCGGGACGCCCTCGCGGAGCAGGTTTTGCAGGACGCGCTGGATCACGCCAAGGTTGACCAGGTCCGGCAGGAGTTCCGCGACCAGGGCGGGATGCGCGGCCTTCACATGGTCGACCAGGGTCTGCACGTCCTGGCGCCCGACCAGCAGGTGGGCGTTGGTCTTGAGCACCTCGGCAAGGTGGGTGATGATGACCGAGGCGGCGTCGACCACGGTGTAGCCGTTGAGCTCGGCGGCCTTGCGCTCGGCGTCCTCGATCCAGACGGCGTCGAGCCCGAAGACGGGCTCCTTGCACGGCGTGCCGCGGAGGGCGACCCGGCTGCCACTCACGTTCATCGCCATCCAGCGGCCGGCAAAGACGCGGGCGCGGCCGACCGGCTTGCCGCGCAGGAGGAACCGGTAGTCGTTGGTTTCCAGCTCGAGGTTGTCGCGCACGGAGATCGGCGGCACGATCAGGCCGCGCTCGCGTGCCAGGGACTTGCGCACCCCGGTGATGCGGGCCAGCAGGTCGCCACCCCGCTTTTCGTCCGCCAGCGCGAGGAGGCCGAAGCCAACCTCGACCGCGAAGGTGTCCTGCTCGATGGCGCGGCGGAAATCGTCGGGAATCGCCGGAGCCGGGGCGCCCGCCTTGGCCCCGGCGGCGCCGCGGGCGGCCCCCTTGGCGCCGGCGGCCGCGGCAGTCGGGCCGGTGTCCAGCGCGTCGGGATAGAACTCCTTCATCCGCCGGCCGACGTAGTAGGTGCAGCCGCCGAGGGCGAAGAAGGGGAGCATCGGCATGCCCGGCATGAGGCCGAAGGTGGCGAGCATGGCGCCGACCATCTTGAGGGCGCGGGGATAGCGGAAGATCTGCCGGGCGATCTGGACGCCGAGATTGGTGTTTTCCGACGCGCGGGTGACGAGCACGCCGGCCGCGACGGAGACGATCAGGGCGGGGATCTGGGAGATCAGACCGTCACCGATGGACAGGAGGGTGAACTTCTGCAGCGACTCGGGGAGCGACAGTCCCATCTGGAAGACCCCGATGGCAAAGCCCCCGAGGATGTTCACCAGCGTGATCAGGATGCCAGCGATAGCATCGCCGCGCACGAACTTCGAGGCGCCGTCCATGGCGCCGTAGAAATCGGCCTCCTTCTGCACCTTGACCCGGCGGGCGGTGGCGGTGGCCTCGTCGATGACGCCAGCGTTGAGCTCGGCGTCGATGGCCATCTGCTTGCCGGGGAGGGCGTCGAGGGTGAAGCGGGCGCTGACCTCGGCGATGCGGCCGGCCCCCTTGGTGATGACCACAAAATTGATCAGCACGAGGATGATGAAGACCACGAAGCCGACGATGTAGTTGCCCTGGATGACGAAGTGGCCGAACGAATCGATCACCCGGCCCGCCTCGCCCTGGGTGAGAATCAGGCGGGTGGAGCAGATGTTGAGCGCAAGCCGGTAGAGCGTGAAGCCGAGCAGGATCGTCGGAAAGGCGGAGAACTCCGGCGGATCCTTGACGTAGATGATGACCATCAGGACGAGCAGCGAAATCCCAAGGCTGACGGCGAGCAGCAGGTCGAGCACGATGGACGGCACCGGCACGATCAGGAGCAGCACGGTGGCGAACAGCGCGGCGGTGAAGATCAGGTCGGCGCGGCGCTGGAAGACCTGTGGAAAACCGGGCAGGACCGAGGGCAGGGCCGGAGACTGGGGGACGGCGCTCATGGTCAGGCCGCGGCCTCCGGCATCCGGCGCGAGGGCAGCCGGTAAAAGTAGTAGCGGTGGGTCCGGTAAACGAAGGCGAGGATGGCGGCGACGGCCTGGTAGAGGTCGGCGGGGATCGGCTCCCCCACCCGGCCGGCGGCATAGAGCATCCGGGCGACCGGCTTGTTTTCGACCATCGGCACCTCGTGTTCCGCGGCCAGGGCCTTGATGCGCCGGGCCAGCGCGCCCTCGCCCTTGGCGAGCACGACCGGGGCCTGGTCGACCCGCCGCTCGTATTTCAGGGCCACGGCGAAATGGGTGGGATTCGTCACGATGACATCGGCGGTGGCCACGGCCTTGAGCATCTGCCGCTGCGCCAACCGGCGGGCCATCCGGCGCAGGGCCATCTTCACGGACGCATTGCCCTCGGCATGCTTGCGCTCATCCTTCAGCTCTTCGCGCGTCATCATCAGGTCGCGGTGGGTCTTGAATTTCTCGTAGGCGTAGCTCACCGCCGCGATCACCCCGAGCGACATGATGAGGCGGGCCAGCAACCGCAGGGTGCTGTCCTGGATGAAGCGGCCCAGATAGGCGGCCTCGACCGGCGTGGTGAAGAGCGGATCGCTGAACAGGCTCTGCGCCACACCCCAGAGGCAGCCCCCGATGACGAGGAGCTTGAGAAAGTCGACCGCGGCATGGATCAGGGTGCGCTGGGAAAACAGGCGGCCGAAACCATCCATGAGGTTGAGCTTTTCCAACCGGAATCCGATCGCCTCCGTCGTCAGCACAAATCCGCTCTGAATTCCCCCCGCGAGCAGGGCCGCCAGCACCGTGGCGGCGAGGAACGGGATCAGCGCCACCGCCAGCACCTGGCCGGCGGCCGCCACTGGCGCCGGCACCATCCCCTCCTCAAACCGCACCGTGTGCAACTGGGAGAGGACTCCGGTCGCATACTCCCCGAGGCTCCGGACTGTTTCCGGGCCGCTCAGGGCGAGGGCGCCCAGCGCGGCCGCCAGGGCAAAGACCACCCCGAGTTCGGCCGACCGGGCGAACTGCCCGCGCTCGTGGGCATCGTGGATCTTTTTGTCCGACGGGCCCTCGGTTTTCTGGTCTTGATCCTGGTCAGGCATGATGTGCGACGCCCCAGTTAGCACGCCCGCTGCCAAGCATTCCGATGAGTTTGCTTACCACTGTTGGCAAGCAACATGCGTTTTATATTTTTATCGGCGGCGTCCGCGGAAACCCGGGTCGGAAACAGCGCGCGGGCGGCGGCAATTATTGCCCGCCGGCCCGGTGCGCGACCAGTTGCAGCATCTCCCATGGCACCCGGTTCAGGGCCCCGTTGAGGTATTGCACGATCAGGCCGCCCGCCCCGGCCAGCAGCACCAGCCCGAGCAGCGAACGCAGCGCGTAACTTGCGATGAACACATTCATCTTCGGGACGGCCCGCCCCAGGATGGCGAAGCCGAGGGTGATCACAAAATTCAGCGCAATGAACGGGGCCGCCATCCGCAGCGCCAATTCGAGGAGCTCGGACACCGCCTTCACCAGCGTCGCGCCCGCCGCCGGGCTGAAGGTGCCCGCCCCCGCGGGCGCCAGTTCGAAGCTCCGCGCGAAGGCCGCCAGCACCCCCTCATGCGCGTGCAGCAGGAAGAACAGCACGCCGGCGAACATCCCGACAAACGACGGCAGCGGTTCCTGGGCCGGCACCGGCACGTCAAAACCCGGCGCGGCGACCAGCCCGATCTCCCCCGCGATGAGCCGGCCCGCCAGTTCCGCGGCGGACAGCACGGTGCGCACGACGAAGCCCATGGCGAGGCCGAGCAGCATCTCGTGGAACGCACCCGCGGCAATCGGTTCCCAACCACCCCGCAGGACCGTTCCGGCGGGCGGGACGATCGCGGACATCAGGCCGCCGAGCAGGAGCGCCAGTCCGGCGCGGATCGGCATCGGGACGCCGCGGCCGCCGGGCGCGGGCAGCGCGAGCAGGATGCCGAAGGCCCGCAGCGAACCCAGCAGCATGGCAAGGAGGACGTCGAGCGGCATGGCGGCCTCCGCCCGGTTACGAACCCATGACCCCCATGCGCGTGATGCACTGGATCGCAAACTCGCTTAGGTTGCGCAGCAGCCATGGCGCGAGCACGATCAGCAGGAGCGCCAGCACCGCCAGCTTGGGGACAAAGGTCAGGGTCTGCTCCTGGATGCTCGTGACCGACTGGAGAAGGCTCATGATCAGGCCGACGACGAGGATGACGGCGAGAAACGGTGTCATCACAAGGAGGGCGAACATCACCAGCTCCTTGAAGAGATCAATGGCGGCTTCGGGGGTCATGGGTGAAAGCTGGCCACGAGGCTCTGCACCACGAGGTGCCAGCCATCCACCAGCACGAAGAGCAGCAGTTTGAACGGCAGTGAGACGATGGCCGGCGGCATCATCATCATCCCGAGTGACATCAGGATGGACGAAACCAGCAGGTCGATGACGAGAAACGGCAGGAAGATGAGGAAGCCCATCTGGAACGCGGTCTGCAGCTCGCTGATGACGAAGGCGGGGACCACGACGCGGAGCGGGAGGTCCTCCACCTTGGTCGGAGCGAAGCGGCCGAGCTGCAGGAAAAACTCCAGGTCGCGGGTGCGGGTCTGCTTGAGCATGAATTCCCGGAGTGGCTTGGAGGCGGCGTCGAGGGCCTCGGAGGACTTCAGCTTGCCCTCAAAGTAGGGTTGCGCGCCCTCGGCGTAGACGCGGTCGAACACGGGGCCCATGACAAACAGCGTGAGGAAGAGGGACAGCCCGACGATGATCTGGTTGGCCGGCGCACTCGGGACGCCGAGGGCGGTGCGCACAAAGCCGAGCACGATGACAATCCGGGTGAAGCTGGTCATCATCATTAGCAGCGATGGCGCCAGGGTGAGCAGCGTCATGACAATGACGATCTGCAGGCCCACGTTGACCTGGCCGGTCTGTTCGGCGCCCTCGAGGTTTACGGCCAAGCGCCAGGGTCCGGCGGCGGCGCCGTTCGCGCCGGGAGCGACGGCACCCGGGGCCGCGGCGGCGGAGGGCAGCACCAGGGAGGCCGGGTCCGCGGGGGCGGTTTCCTGGGCGCGGCCGGCGGCGAGCGGCAGGAGCAGCAGTCCGGCCAGCAGCCAGCGGGCAAGCCGCGGTTTAGCGGGCCGGGGGCTCATGGTTGGGCTCCTTCCCTTCCAGCGGGGCGAGCAGCCGGATGCTGCCGGGGGCGACACCGAGCAGGAAACGTTTGCCGTCGCAGGCGGCGATCAGCAGGAACTGGCGGTTGCCCAGCGCCCGCGTCTCCTCGATCTGCAGGCCGGCGGTGCGCCGCGCGCCCGCGAGACCGCCGCGGTTTTTCCACCAAAATATTCCGCTGGCCGCCAGCACGACGGCCGCGGCGAACAACCAGGTGCCGCCCGCCCCGCGCGGCGAATCCTCCGCGGAGGGGGCCGCCGCGCCCGCGGGATAAATGAGGGTCGAGCCGGTGCGCTCATCGGCCGGTGGGGCCGCCGCACTCATCGGCTGCGCTGTCTCCAAAACAGCGCAGCCGACTACCATTAGCAGCCAGCGTGTAACGCCGGAAAGGGGTCGGGCGGGAGGGTTCACGTGGCTTTGCCGATCAGCTCGGTGATCTTCAGCCCGAAGTTCTCCTCGACCACCACGACCTCGCCATAGGCGACGAGCTTGTCGTTGACGTAGAGCCCAACCGGCTCGCTGGCCCGGTGCTGCAGCTGGATGACGGCGCCGGGAGTGAGGGCGAGGACCTCGTGCATCGGCAGCAGGCAGGAGCCGAGCTGCACGGTGACCTTCACTTTCACATCAAGCACGAGATCAAGGGTGGTGGTGTCCATGGTGATTGGGGCGGGATTCCTCCGCCGGGGGAAGCTTGCGGTTGACGGTCACGGCGACGCGGTCGCCCTCGAGGCCGACCGTGCCGCCAAATTTTGGCGTGCCGCTGAGCAGCACGTTGGTCCGGTCGAGGATACCGAGCGGAAGCTCCAGCACGTCGCCGACGCGCAGCGAGGCGATCTCCCGCAGCGGCAGGTCCGTCAGGGACCATTCGGCGCGGACCGGGATCTGGATCTGCTCGTAGACGGGGCGCCATTCCGGCGGCAGTGCGGGTGCCGGGGCCTCGGCCTCCTGGTGCCGGCGGTTCTCGAGGGCCTTGACCAGCGGCTCGATGGTGTAGAACGGCACGCCGATCTGCATCAGCTCCGAGCAGTCGCCGAAGCTGAACTCGACGGTGAGGGCGAGCACGACGGCGTCGCGCGGCGAGGTCTGGAGAAACCGGCCGTTGCTCTCATGCCCGATGATCTGGGGATGGAGCTCGGGGGCGCCCTTCCACTGGGAGCACCATTCCTCCAGGACGACGTTGAGAATGTCCTCGAGCAGGGCGGTCTCAATCTCCGTGAGGTAACGCTCGGCCTTCACCGAGTGCCCGCGCCCGCCGAGCATCCGGTCCACGAGGGTGAGCGCGAGCCGGGGGTTGAGGTCGAGGACCCCCACGCCGAGCAGAGGTTCGGCCTTGAACAGGCAGATGTGGGTCGGGCTGGGCAAGTTCTCGGCAAACTTGGCGTAGGTGAGGGTCGTCAGCCGCGTCATCTTCAGCCCGCATTCCATCCGCAGCATCAGCGCCAGCCGGGCCGCCAGGTAGCGGATGAAGTCCTCGTGCAGGATGCGCAGCCGGCGGAGTTCCGCCTCGGTCAGAAAGGCGGGGTTGCGGAAGTCGCAGGTCTCCACTCGCACCGTGTCGCTGTCACCCTCGCGCCGGCCGTCGGCCCGCAGGAGGGCCGGCTTCGCGGTCGCGGTGGCGGAGGCGATGAGCTTGTCGATCTCGCTCTGGTCGAGCATCGCGCCCTCGGGAATGTCGGGATCGTCGGACATGGTCACTGCACCACGAAGTCGGAGAAGTAGAGGTTTTCGGCCACCTTCTGTCCTAGGGTCTGGTTATAGGCGGCGATGAGCTTCTCCCGGATGATGTTTTTGGAACCGGACTCCTCGAGGTCGGCGAGGGTGAGCGAGGCGAGGACCGCAAGGGTGACGTCGCCGAGCTGGGGCTTGGCCGCCTCAAACTTGGCCGCGAGGGAGGCGTCGGTGCCCGTCACGAGGAAACTGGTCTTCAGGTAACGGGTGCCCATGGTGCCCGCCAGGTTTACGACGACGTTGTCGAAGTGGTAGGTCGGACCGGTGGGCGGGGCGTTCTTGTCGCCCTTGCCGGCTGGCTTTTCACTCTTGGCCGGCGCGGGGGCCGCCGCGGCCGCCGGCTTGGCCTCGTCGCCGGCCAGGGACGTCTGCAGCCGGGGCAGCAGCACGAACTGGGCGACGGCCCAGGTGACGGCGGGCGCGAGGAGGATGGCCGCGAGTGCCGGCAGCCAGGCCTTGAGGCCGCCCCCGGCGGGGACCGCGGCCGGGACGGCCGCGGCGGGCGCCGGGGCGTTTTTGTCGGCCGCCGCCGGCGTTTCCTTCTTGTCGGGTTTGTCAGCCATGGTGGAGGGGCGCAGGAAAGTCCGGGAGGACGGACGCTTCAGCTGCGCTTGAGATTGACGATTTCCTCGAGCACGGAGTCCGACACGGTGATGACGCGCGAACTCGCCTGGAAGCTGCGCTCGGCGGTGATCATGTCGGCAAACTGCGTGGTGAGGTCGACGTTGGATTGCTCAAGGGTGCCGGATTCGATGCTCCCGAGTCCGCTGGTCCCGGGGAGGTTGCCGGTGGCCGTCAGCGCGGTGCCACCGATGGGGCCGGCCGCCGCGAGGCCGGAGAAGAGATTGTTGCCCACGCGGGTGAGGGCCGAGGGATTGCTGTAACTCTGCAGCAGCACGCGGTTGGTGACGGCGGACGTGCCGTCGGAGTACAACTCGGACACGTTGCCGGAGCTGTCGATGGAGTAGGACTGAAGCTGGGTACCGGCCGGCGGGGTGGAGAGTTTGATGCTGCCGAGGGTGCCGGGCGGGTTGCCGATGGAGCCGCCGGTCAGGCCCTGCACCTGGTTGCCGTTCGAAGTCACCAGGTAGCCGTTCGCGTCGAACTGAAACGTGCCGTCGCGGGTGGCGTACTGACTGGTGTCGGAGGGGTTCATCACGCGGAAGAAACCCTGGCCGGAGACGGCGAGATTGGTGTTGATGCCGGTGCTGACCAGGGAGCCCTCGTTGAAGTCGCCCGAGATGCCCGCGATGGTGACGCCGGTGCCGGACTGGATCGGCGAGAGGTTGGAGCCGGTGCCGTTGGTGTTGGAGGCGCTGCTGAGCGTGTTGCTGAAGCTGTCCTCGAAGTTGATGCTGGAGCCCTTGAAGCCCGTGGTGCCGACGTTGGCGATGTTGTTGCCGATGACGTTGAGTTCCTGGCTGAAACCCTGCATGGCGCTGACGCCGGTGGAGAGTGAATTGAGGAGGGACATGTTGGTGGTGGATTAGTTGGCGGTTGAGGAGGAGGACGGCTGAACGGCCGGGGGGGCCACGCCAATCACCTGGGACAGGGGATAGAGCGTGCCGTTGACGTTGATCTGCACCGAGCCGGAGCTGCTGTCCTCGGACTGGACCTGGCCGGTGATATTCCCGGTGGAGGTCTTGAGCGTGACGGTGCTGCCGATCAAACCGGCCCCCGTCTGGAGGGAGTTGTTGGCATTGAGCGCCGTGATCTGGGTGTCGATGTCGGAGGACTGCTGGAGGGCGGTGAACTGGGCCATCTGGCCGACAAAAGCGGTGTCATCCATCGGCTTCATCGGATCCTGCTGGGCCAGCTGCACCGTGAGCAGCTTGAGAAAGTCGGCCTGGGTCAGCGTCGTGGCCGGGTTGGAGGCCGGCGCGGTGGATTGGGTGTTGGCGGCCGTGGCGGCCGCGTAGGGGCTGGGACTGGTGATGGTCATGGTCAGGCGGTGGCGTGCAGGTGGTGCCGGGGGTGGAGGGTGGTTGGTTCGGGGGCGGAGACCGAAACGGCGACGGGAGAGGTTTCGGAATCGGAGGCCATCCGCGGATGATTGCCGCCGGTGGGCGAACGGCCCTGCTGGGAGTGGCCCCCACCCTGCCCCGCGGACTGCTGGGCGAACGACGGTCCGCCGGCAGCGCCGGAGGAGTCTGGAGCCGGGGTCGAAGCGAGCGGGGCGAAGGTCGGCTCCGCCCACGTGTGGGAAGAACCCTCGCGGCCGTCCATGAAACCGTTCCAGGCGGTGGCGAGTGATTCCCGCACTTCGGGGGAGTTGGAGTGAAAGGCGGTCTGAATCTGTCCATCGCGCAGGGCCACGCGCACCTCGACCAGGCCGAGATCGGGCAGATCGACGCGGACACTGACCTGCTCCGTCGGCTGGCTGGTGGCGAGTTCGGCCGTCCGGACCACGCGTTCCACCAGGGCGGCCGCAGCGGACGGCAGCCGCTCGCTGCTCGGCGGAGCGGAGTTGGGCCCGGCGAGGGCGATTGGGCTGGTCGTTGGCATTGGCAGGTCCACATTCGCATGTTCAATGCCATGTGCGGAAACAACAGATGTTAGTGCTTGCGGATAAGCTGGTTGTTTCCTGTTTTTATTTTCCATTCCTGCTACAGCACTGGCGTCGAAGCCCAACGAGGCGGGAGTGGCGGCAATTTGTGCCGCTTCCGGCCAACTCCCAGGTTCACCCGCCGGAAACGTGCTGGTTGCCGGCACCGCCGGCGGCAAAGTGGGGGCCGCTGAGAGCACGAAAAGATCGGAATTTGGTTGCGGCACCTCTGCGAGGCCAGCGGATGACCCCACCGAGTTCCATCCATCCGCCACCGCTAACGCTGGACGATTGGCGACGGAAGCCTCCGGTTGGTCCGCAGCCGGCAGTCGGGCGGTCGGATCTGCGGCGGTGATGACCGGACAGTTCGGCTGACTCACGGGCGGCGGCAAAGCCTCGGGTCCGTTGGGTTCCAGCGCTGGGAGAGTGGCGCGATTGGCCGGTCGGGAAAGAGGTTCCGCCGAAACCACGGTGGTGAGCGGCTGCGGCCACGCATTCGCGCAGGTTCCGGCGGCGTTCGGCCGTTCGAAGGGTGACTGGTTCGAAGCGGTGAAACCAAACGACGAAGGCAGGTACGCGGCGGCTTCGTCCAGCCGTGCCGCTGGCGGGGAAGGAACTGGATCCGCGGGGCCTGGCGCTGGCGGCGGATTGGCCGCGGACGGCTCCGCACCACGCTCGGACACAGCCAGCTGGGCTCCGTCACCGCCGGACACCCCGACTGCAACCCTGGACGCCGGTGTCCGGGAGCTGGCGTGCGGACGCGCCGTAAGGCCGGGCTCGTTCGCGACGGCCAGGGCGGCACCGGAGCAAACCCGCGGCGGCTGGTCCCGGAGCGATGTCCCGGCAGCAATCCGCCCGGTGCCGGCGCGAGACCCGACGGCCCCTCCCACCCGTTCCGGATCCGGAAAGACCGCGGCGGCGGCTGGCACCGACTCCGGCGTACGGTCGGACTGGTGGCTATCCAATGTTTGAATACATGATTGTTCCGGCGGCTGGTCGCGTGCGGTCCGTGGGGGCCGGACGGAGCCGGCGGGAACCGGTCCGGAATCCTCCGGCCACATGGGCGGCTGGTTCACCGTCGGGACCGCCGCCGTCGCCTCCGTCCGGTCCGCTCCGACAGCCGGCGGCGGCAACCCGGTTGCAACCGCCTGCGCCGGAGCGACCGGCTCCCCGGCGGGGGGGAAGCCGCCGGTGGGTGCGGATTCCGGCGCGAAGCATTTGGGTTGAGGCGGGACCGGTGCAGGGCCGGACCGCGAATTATTTTCGGGCCGGACGGCATCGGACGGATCCGGATCCTGCACCGCCCCGGGAATGGGGGACGTTGCCGCCAAGGGCGGCGGCATCACTTGGCCTCCGGTCACGGGCAGTGTCGGGATCCGCGGCGATGGCGATTCCGCCAGTCCCGCGGGGGTCGATGTCAGGGGGAAGGCGGAGGCGGTGGCTACCGGGCTGGCGGCGAAGAGACTGTCACCGGCGGAAAGCGGCGCCGACGGCGCAAGCTGACCGCGCCAGAAGGCCGCGAGGGTGGCCGGAATCCCCGACGGTGCCGGGTTTCCTCCGGAGCCGAGGCGCTCCAGCAAGCCGCCAAAGGGGGAAGAGGCGGGTGCTGATCCCAATCCCGAGTCAGGGACGGACGGAGGACCGCTGCTAACCGGAAGGCTGGCGGGGATGATGGGACGGGAAGTGGCGGGCGCGAGGAAGGGAAACAAGGTGGCGGGCCCTCTTGGCGGCGACGGCGCGCCGTCCATGGCGCGGGAGGAACAGATCAGACGGCGGGTTTCGGCGGGAGGAACAGCCGCAGCCGTTGGGACAGGTCGGCGGCTCGTTTGGCGTTGGCGTTATTCTCGCCCGGAGTGCGGCTGAGTTCCTCCAGGAGGGCGGCGGCGATCTCCGGCTTCATCATGGAAAGCAGCTTGGCGACGGTCGGGTCGTCCATCTGCGCGAAGATGGTCACAGCGGCCTTCGGGGAGAGGAGGCTGTAGGTGCCGGCGAGGGTCTTCAGGTTGGTCACCTCCTGCGCCTGCACCTCGGTGATGCGGCTGCTGATTTCGGCGCGAAGGGCCTCGATCTGCCGGCGGACCTTGTCGAGCTCCTGGTTTTCCGCGGCGAGGCGGGTCTCACGCTGGGTGACCGCAGTTTCACGCTGGGTGACCGCGGCGCGCGAATCCCGCAGTTCGCGGGCGAGATTTTCCATTTCGGGGGTCCAGAAATCCCATGGTTTCTCCGGGCGGACGGTCTTGGTCGCCGCGGCGAGCCGGAGGCGCCGCTGTTCGGCAAGGGGGCCGGCCTGGATCCAGAACCACCCGAGGCCGGTGGCGCAGCCCAGGAGGAGGCCGGCGACGAGCGGGAAGAGGCGCGAATGGAACAGCTTCATGGCGCGGCGGCGGTGCGGGCGAGGTTCAGGGTGGCAACCTCATCGATGGCGGCCTGTTCGCCCTTCTCACAGGCCTCCCGGTGCTCCTGCCGGGCGCGATGCTCCAGCCGGTGGACCATCTCCAACTGGCGGCGCGATTCCATCCAGCGCTCGCGGGCCTGCTCCAGCCGGGTGTTGGCGAGGCCGCGCGCCTTGGCCGCCTCGGTCTCCGCCTCGACGGCGAGATGGAAGGCGTTGAGCCCCGCCGCGAGCTCGCCCGAGTTGAAGGCGACCGAACGCGCGGCCACAATGGAGTCGGTCAGCGCGCGCCGCTGCTCGCGGGTCATGCGCAGGCGGTCCTCGGCCTGTTCGAGGAGGCGCAGCTCGGCGGTGAAGGCTTCACGGGCCCGCTGTTCGTGCAGGCCACGGACGGTCTTGACGGATTCGAGGGGGAAGCGGAATCTTTTCATGGCGTGAGGAGTTGAGTGAGACGGGAAAAGGAAGCGGCCCGGGGAGCGGCCTCGTCGACGCCCTGGCGGAGGAAGGTCCGCAGCGGTTCGTGCAGGGCGACGGCGCGGTCGAGGGGAGCGCTGGCCCCGCGCTGCCAGGCGCCGATGGTGATGAGGTCCTCGTTCTTCCGGTAGAGGGCGAGATGCTCGCGGGCGCGGCCGGCCGCCTCGACCTCAGCCGGCAGGCAGATGTCGCGCGTGAGCCGACTCACGCTTTCCAGCACGTCGATGGCCGGATAGTGGTTGGCGTGGGCGAGGGAACGCGACAGCACCAGGTGCCCGTCGAGAATGCCGCGAACGGTGTCCGCGACCGGTTCGTTCATGTCGTCGCCCTCGACCAACACGGTGTACAGCGCCGTGATGGTGCCGGACTCGCCGGCGCCGGAGCGCTCGAGAAGGCGCGGCAGCATGGCGAAGACGGAGGGGGTGTAACCGCGGGTGGCGGGCGGTTCGCCGATGGCGAGTCCGATTTCGCGCTGGGCCATGGCACAGCGGGTGACGGAGTCCATGAGCAGGAGGACATTTTTGCCGGCGTCACGGTACCCCTCGGCCACGGCGGTGGCGGTGAAGGCGGCGCGCAGCCGCAGCGGCGCCGGGGTGTCCGAGGTCGCGACCACGACCACACTGCGGGCCAGACCGGCGGCCCCGAGATCCTTCTCGAGGAACTCGCGGACCTCGCGGCCGCGCTCGCCCACGAGGCCGATCACGATCACGTCGGCGTCACAGGAGCGGGCGATCATGCCGAGGAGGGTGGACTTGCCGACGCCGGAACCGGCGAAGAGACCGAGGCGCTGGCCGCAGCCGAGGGGGGCGAAGACGTCGAGTGCGCGCACGCCGGTGGCGAGCGGGCGGCGGATCCGCTGGCGGCGCAGCGGATGCGGCGGGCGCGCGGCGCCGGCGGGCGGACGGTGCATCGGCACCGGGCCGAGCTCGTCAAACGGCCGCCCAAGCGCATCGAGGACCCGGCCGAGCAGCGCGGGACCGGTGACCGGCACGGGCGGACGCTCGCCGGCCACGACGGAACAGCCCGAGTGCAGGCCGGCGACATCGCCCAGCGGCATGAGGAGGACGCGTTCGCCGCGGAAGCCGACGACCTCGGCCATGACTTCAAACTGCTCGCGCTCGGAACGGAGGGTGCAGAATTCGCCCAGGCCGACATTGGGGCCGTCGGACTCGATTACGAGGCCGGTGACAGCGACGACGCGGCCCAGCCGGCGGACGGCGGTGGCGTGGCGGACCTGTCCGCGCAGCGTGTCGAAACATTCGGCGACGGATGGGCTCATGCGCTGAGAAGTTCGTGCCGGAGGCCCTCGAGCTTGGCGGAGGCGCGGGCATCGGTGACGCCAAAGCGGCTGCGCACAAGGCAGTCACCGGGATTGAGCGTGTCATCGATGGTGACGCGCAGGTTGGTGAAATGCACGCGCCACGCGGGCACGAGGCGCTCGAGTGCCGCCGCGTCGCGGGGCCCGACCACAAGTTCGAGTCCGTCACGCTCGGGATAGAGCTGATCGAGGGCCTCGCGGCAGAGCTTCTCCACCAATTCGGGAGGTGGCACAAAGCCGGCGAGGACCCGCCGCGCCAGCTCGAGGGCGAGTTCCGGGAGGGCCTCGCGGACCTGGACCTGCAGCCCCTCATGGGCCTCGGCCAGACGCTGGAGCAGGCCGAGCTGCAGGGTCTGAAATTCGGAGCGAAGTTCGACCAGTTGCTGGTTGGAGAACGCGCGGGCGGCGTCCCCACCCTCCTGGTGCCCGGTGGCGCGGGCCGCGGCCAGTTCGGCCGCCGTGTGGATCCGGGGCGCGCCGGTCGCCGGCTGCATCGCGACCAGCGGGCGGTCGAAGGGGATGATGTGATGCTGGGTGCCCATGGCGGTGGGGTCAGGCGACCATGGCGGCTTCGTCGTTTCCTAGGCTGATGGCGCCCTCTTCCTCGAGGCGCCGCACCACTTGGATGATCGCATCCTGGGCGGTCTCGACATCCTTGAGGCGCACAGGCCCGAGCATGGCGATTTCCTCGCGCAGCGCCTCGGCGGCGCGCTTGGAGATGGCCGCGTAGATCTTTTCGCGGAGCAGCTCGCTGGCGGATTTCATCGCCGTCGCCAGGTGGGCGGAATCCACCTCGCGGAGAATGCGCTGCAGATCGGCGGCGGGCAGGCGGCGGATATCATCAAAGCTGAACATCTTCCGGCGCACGGCCGCGCCCAGCCGGGAGTTGCGCTCCTCGATGTGGTTGAGCAGGGCCTTCGAATTCTCCTTGTCGAGACTGTTGAGCAGGTCGGCGACGGCACGCACACCGCCGCTAACATGGTAGGACGGCGCGGTCTTTTTGGATACGTAACGGGTCAGGTTTCGGACGATCTTGCCGACCAGATCCCGGGGCGTGCTCTCGATGGTGCCGAGCCGCTCGAGGACCTCGTCGCGCAGATCCGGCGCGAGCAACATGAAGATGTCGGCCGACTTGGCCGGCCCGAGGTAGGACAGCAGGAAAGCGATAGTCTGGGGCTGCTCGTCCTTGAGGAGATTGAAAATCTGGCGCCCTTCCATCTCGGCGATGTCGGCGATGAGTTCGGACGAGGTCGCCGGGGTGTCCGCCCCGGCGCGGCTGAGGAGCAGGCCGGCCTTGTAGTCACCGCGGGCAAGGCCCAGCGTGCGGCGCGCATACTCCATGCCCCCGAGCGTGCAGCCGACGCTGTCGCCGATGACCGGCGCGAATTCGTCCAGCACGGTGGCGCGGAAGGCGGGGCTGACGACGGTGACCTGGCCCATCTCGCGGCAGATCTGCTCGATGTCCCCGTCGTCAAACTGGCGCAGCACCTCCGCGGCCGTCTCCGGCCCGATGACGATGAGGAACACCGCGAGTTTCTGCAGGCGGGTAAGTTTGCTGTAGTCGGGATCGGCCATGGCGGGGGGAGGGTCAGTTGTTCTTGGTGGCCACCCAGTCGCGGAGGGCGGTGCCGACGTTGGCGGGTTTCTGGCGGATCAGCTCGTTGAGCATGTCCGGAGTGAAGGCGGCGGGGCTGGCGCCGCGGCCGCCAGCCTGGGCGGCGGGGTTGAGGAGTTCGACCGGAACCGGCTCCGGGCGCTGATTGCGCAGCAGGCGGTAGAAAAGGAAGAACGCGACCAGCGCGATCGCGACGGCCAGGTAGCGGACTCCGGCCTCGACCCAGCCCTGCACGCGGGTGTCGGTCTGGGTCTTTTCGGCGATGGCGTCGGCGACCGGGGCCTGGAAGGGCGTTTCCTGGACGCTGACGACGTCGTCGAGATTCTGCCCGGCGGCACCCTTGATGCCGAGCGCGTTGAGCACGATGCGGCGCAACCGGTCGATTTCCTCCTGGGTGCGCGGGGTGCTGGCGGCGGTGCCGGTGGCCGGGGCGCGGGCGGCCACGAAAATCGCCGCCGTGAGCGACTTGATGGTGCCGGGGTTGTGTTTCACGCTGCTCGTCGTGCGGTTGATCTCGTAGGCGAGCGTGTGATTCTTGCGGTTCTGGGAATTTGTGACCGTCGGCGAGGCTTCGGTCGGCGTCGGCGTCGGGCTGTCCGGCGTGTTCGCAGCCACCCCGACCGCGCCGCCGGAACGCCGCGTCTCGGTCGAACTCGTGACATCCTCGGTGTCGGTCTGGGAGCGGATGACGGCGCTGGCGGGATCGAAACGCTCCTCGGTGGTGGTGGCGGCCTCGTTGTCGATTTCGGCGGAGACCCGCACGACGGCGTTGCCGGCTCCGACGACAGGCAGCAGCATGGATTCGACCTTGCGGGCGAAATACTCCTCCACCTGCTGGCGGTAGCGGATGAGGCTGGTGGCGTTGCCGAGGGTGGGATCCTCCTTCAGGTCGGCCGAGAGCACCCGGCCGCGCTGGTCAACGACGGCGACGTCATCGACCGAGAGCCCCTGGACGGAATTGGCCACGAGGTGGCGGATGGAATTGACGGCCTCGGGCTCGATCCGCGGGGACGACAGCTCGATGAAGACGGAGGCGGTGGTCTTGCTGCCCTGGTCCGTGAGCAGCAGGCGGTTCTCCGGCTGGACGATCATCACGCGGGCGTGCACGACGCCGTCGAGCTGGGCGATGGTGCGGGCGAGCTCGCCCTGGATCGCGCGGGTGTAGTTGGTGCGCTGGACGAAGTCGCTCAGGCCGAACTGCCCCTTGTCAAAGATCTCAAAGCCGACGCCGTCACCGCTGGGGAGGCCCTTGCCCGCGAGGTCCATCCGGAGGCGGTGCACCTGCTCCGCCGGCACGTAGATGCTGCCGCCACCCGGAGAAATCTGGTGCGGAATGTTCTGCGACTGCAGCATCGTGACGATAGCCGCGGTGTCCTTGTCCGAGAGTCGGCCGTAGAGCAGCTGGTAGTCGGGCTGGCGCGACCAGAGGACGAGTCCGGTGGCGACCCCGATGACGGCGAGCGTGGCCAGGACCAGCGAGACGCGCTGGTTGAGGCCGAGGTGGCGCCAGAGTTCGAGCAGGGACTGGAGAAAGGGTTTCATGAGTGAAATGGGGCGGAGCGGATCAGACCGGCAGGCGCATCAGCTCCTGGTACGACTCAACCACCTTGTTGCGGACCTGGACCATGAGGTTGAACGAGAGCGACGCCTCCTGCATGGCGATCACGCTCTGGTGCAGGTTCTGGTTGTCGCCGAGCAGGACGGAACGGGTGACGGCGGCGGCCTGCGCCTGGCTCTGCTCGACCCCGGTGACGAGGTTGTCCAGCACGGTGCCGAAGCTGCCCGTCGGCGGCGCGGACAGGGCCGAGGGCGCCAGGGCCGGGCGGTCGGCGACCAGATCGGCCGCGGGGCGGATCGACTGGGCGGAGACAGACGGCAGGGAGCTGATGAGCGACATAAGGAGGGAATGGCGGGTGCTACTTGCCGATTTCCAGGGCCTTCAGGGCCATCTGGTGGGAGTTCTTGGCCACCGAGAGGTTGGCCTCGTAGGAACGGGAGGCGGTGATGAGATCGACCATTTCGTAGGCGATGTTGACGTTGGGCAGCGTGACCATGCCGTCGGCATCGGCATCGGGATGCCCGGGATCGTTGACCTTCTGGCCGGGCGTCGGATCGGTGGTGATGCCGGCGACGCGGACGGAGGTCATGGGCGGGGTGCCGGGGGCGGCGGAGGGATTCTTGAGCAGTTCGGACTCAAAGCTGACGATCCGGCGCTGGTACGGCCGGCCGTCGGGGCCGCGCGTAGTGTTCGCGTTGGCGATGTTCTGCGCAATGATGTCGAGGCGGGTCCGCTGGGCGTTTAGGGCCCCCGAGGTGGCGGCGATGCCGGTGAGAAGTTCCATGGCGGGTTCAGGTGATGTTGCCGGTGATGGCGACCTTCAGCTGCCGGAGGTCGTGGCTGATGAGATCGGTGAGATATTCGTAGTCCGCGTGGTTCTTGTTCATCGCGAGCAACTCGCTCTCCATTTCGACGCTGTTGCCGTCGGGCCGGACGGAGCGGACGGTGGGATCCTCGGCGAGATGCGGCGTGAGGGCGGCGACGTCGTCCGGGCTGGGCATCCCGCCCGCGGCGAACTGGCTGCGCAGCGCCGTGGCGAAATCCGGGGCGACATCGAGCCGGCGGAAACCCGGCGTCTCCGAGTTGGCGATGTTAGTGGCAATGGCCTGCTGCCGGAGCACGGAGGCATCCAGGAGCTTTTGCGCCAACTGGTAGTTGACGGAGTTGGCCACGGGTTCGATCATCACGACCGATTTAGCACTGTTGGTGCCAGCCAGCTTGGTGCGGTTGTTAATAAAACGGGGACAGCAGGATGCGGATGTAATAGTTCGCCACCCCCGGACCGGGTCACCGCCGCCCGCGCACAGGGGCAAAATTTTCCCGGCGGGGAATGACGCGCCAGACGGAATCGGGGTGAATATTTCCCCGGCTGCGCCGATTAGGACGGTGGACCGAAGCCCATCCATCCGACCGACCTTCCACCTGGCACCCTCTGCGTGCAAACAACCGACCCCAGCATCGCTCACCCGTTGCTCATCGTTGACGATGAACCGCGCGTGCTCGCGTCCCTGAAAGAAGTCCTCGAACGCCAGGGCTACAGTGTCGTGACTTCGAGCGACGCGCTGCGCGCCCTCGAGCTGATGCGCCGCCAGACGTTTGCCGTCGTGGTGTCGGACCACCTCATGCCCAACATGACGGGCCTCGAGTTTCTGGTCGAGTGCCAGCGCATCCAGCCGCAGGCGAGCCGCATTCTGGTCACCGCCGTGCTGTCGCTGCCGACCCTGGTCGAGGCGATCAACAAGGGGGAGATCTACCGCTTCATCGCCAAGCCCTGGCTGCGTGAGGAACTCGCCGCCACCATCCGCAACGCCGTCAACCGCTATGAGCTACTGGTGCAGAACCAGCGGCTGCTCGAGGAGTCGTCCGAGCTCAACCGCCAGCTGCAGGCCGCCAACACCGCGCTCGGCACCCAGGTGCAGCAGCTCGAATCGCAGCGCCGCGACCTCGACCAGCTCAACCTCGAACTCGGCCGTCGCTATGACCATTCGCTCGAGCTCTGCAGCCGGATCCTCGCCACCTACGACCCCTTCCTGGCCGGCCAGACCCGGGCCGTGGCGACGGTGGTCGGGCAGATGAGCGCCGACGAACACTTCACCGACGAGGAGCGCCATGTGCTGAAGACGAGCGCGTGGCTCTGCGACCTCGGGCTCATTGGCGTCTCCCGCGAACTGCTCCGGACCTTCCGCAGCAATCCGGAGCGGCTGACCGAACGCGAGCTGGATAGCATCCACAGCCACCCGATCTACAGTCAGACCCTGACCTCGCACCTGGACGGCCGCGGTGCCGTCGGTGAAACCGTGCGCGCCCATCATGAGTGCTTTGACGGCACCGGCTACCCCGACGGCCTCTCCGCCATGGCGATTCCCTGGACCGCCCGGTGCCTCGCCGTCGCCGTCTGGTTTGTCGAGTGCAGCCTGCCCACCGATGAGGCGGTCGACTCCGTCACCGCGCAATCCGGCAAGGCACTCGATCCCGAGGCCGTCCGGCTCTTCCTCAAGACCACCCGGGTCCGGCCCCTGCCGCGCAGCGTGCGGGAGATCATGATCGAGGATCTCCATCCCGGCATGGTGCTGGCCAACGGGCTCTACAGTCCGCACGGCTTGCTGCTGGTCGGCGAGGGCCAGGCGTTAAGCGCCGCCACCATCATGAAAATCCGCAACCACAACCTCATTACCCCGATCAGCCAGCGGTTGCTGGTGTACTCCTGATTCTCCATGGTCAGCTCCCCCACCCTCACGAAGGTGTTCGCCCAGCGCATCGTCGTCGGGGTCGCCGAGTTTGCCGTGGCCAGTTCGCCGCAGGTCACCCTCAGCACCTTTGCGCTGGGTTCCTGCATCGGCGTGGCCGCCTATGACCCGGAGACGCAGGCGGGCGGTCTGCTGCACCTGATTCTCCCCGATTCTTCGTCCTCGCCCGCCAAGGCCCGGCGCCAGCCCGGCATGTTCGCCGACACCGGGTTGCCCGCACTCTTTGCGGCCCTCGATGGCGTGCACGCCGACCGGTCGCGACTCCGCCTCTTTATCGCCGGCGGGGCCTCGCCCCTGGCCGGATCGGATCTGTTCAAGCTGGGTGAGCGCAACCTGGCCGCGGTGCTGCGGTTCCTCGAGGCCGAGGGTTGCCACCAGTTCAGCTGCCAGGTCGGCGGCACCATCAACCGCACGCTGCATCTCAACATTGGCACCGGCCAGCTGGCCATCAAGCTCCCGGACCGCACCCTCGATTTCGCCCTCCTCTGACCAAGGTGTCGGCGCCGCAGCGCCCGTCAGGCGGCGATCGGTCCGGCGCCCAGTTGGGTGCGCAGCAGCTTGGTCGCCCGCTCCAGCACCTCTGGCATGGCGGTCTCGAGCACCGCGGGCTCCAAGCCCCACTCCGCCAGCAGGGTCGTATTCAAGGCATAGAGAAAGCCGTCCTCCCCCTGGCCCAGACCCAGCGCCACCGCCAGATGCTGTGCGGCGTGCACATGCGCCGCGAGCGCCCGGTGCTCCGGCGCGAGCAGCCGCTCATCCGGCGGGTTGTGCGCCGCAATCGCGATGCAGGCCGCCGGGAAACGCCATTCCTCCAGCAGGCGCGCGCTCACGTTGGCGTGGTTGAAGCCAAGAATCGCCGTCTCCGCCTCGAGCCATGGGCCACCGTGCTCGAGCTGATGGTTCCGGATCCGCGGGATGTCGCCGCCGCAGGCATGGGCCAGCGCAAGTTTGCCGATCTCATGCACCAGGCCGCAGGTGTAGGCGAGGGCCGGATCAGCCCGCCCCGTCTGCTCGGCCAGCACTTCCGCGGCCAGCGCCTTGACCAGCGAGGCCCGGCAGAAATCCCCGGCCTCCCAGCGGTAGCCCTCCACTTCGATTGTCATCCACCGCGCTCCCAGGGCCAGCGCCGCCAGCCGGTAAATTTCCCGCCCACCCATCCGCATGACCGCCTCCGCCACCGACTGCACGGTGGCCCCGCCGGAAAAATAGGCCGAATTGGCCAGCCGCACGGTGGACGCCGCCAGCACGGGGTCGAGCTGGATGAGCTGAGCCAGGTCCGCGACGTCGGAGTCCGGCTGTTCCAGCAGGCGGATGAGGCGCGGCAGCAACGACGGCGAGCAGGGCAACGTGCGCGCCTTGGCACAGACTTCGTGGAGGGTGGGCATGGCAGGTGGGGCCGCGGCACCGCGCGACACGACCTGCATCGGCACAATGGCGAAAAGCTTGAAGGCCGCCGGGTCAGGGCAGCTGGTTCTTCAGGTCCGTGAGCTTCGCCTCCACCTGCTGGGCTGCGTCAATCGAATCCGGCGTCTCGCTGTTCCGCCCCGCAATCTGCCCGGCCCGCTTGATCGCCTGATCAAGCGCGGCCCCATAGGTCTTGAGGGTGGCGGCCGTTTCCCCATCGCTCTGGATGGCATGGGCGGCCGCGTCCAGCTTGGTCAGATCTCCAAAGAGTCCGTTGTGGTTGGACTTGCTCACAAATCCCGGCAGTTCAGCCAAGATCCCTTCGACGCCGGCAACGGTCTGGTTCATGAGGGCGGTCAGGGGCGCGGAAACGGCGGCCGCGGGGGCCGGTTTTTCCCCATCTGATTTCCCGCCGCCAGCACGCCCGGTTGCCTTTCCTGTCCGATCCGCCGGGGAAACCGCCGGTACGAGCACGGCGGCCGGCCAGTAACGGGTCACGACTATGGAAGTTGCGACACTGGCCATCACGGAGCAGACCACGGCAGTGATGATGATCGCACCGGCGCCGGAGGACGGGGCAGCGGGCGCGGCGGGACGGACAGGCCGGAGGGGGGGACCCGCGGGACGCAGGACCGGACGGGGATTCGGGCGGGGAAAATCCGGAGAACTCACAGGATGGCTGGGTGGGTTGGCCACACCACGGATCAAATCTTTCGATTCAGGCGGGGGAAAGTTCGGCTCGAGGGCGGGTCGATACGGGGGTGAAATCGGTGGCGGGGAGAATCCTTCGGGTGGGTAACGACCGTCGAATCGCAGCAGGAGACCACTCGCGTCGCCTTGCCTGGTCAATCCGAAAGCACTTCGTTCAAACCAGCCCGGCCGCTCTCCCGCCGGCTGTGACGAGCGGCGTACGAGGACCCGCTTAGACGTTGGTGTTCGGAAGGCCGGGATTCGATGCCTCTGCGAAGGCGGAGTCATAATTCTCCAGCGACACCGCAACGTCCCGTTCCGAACCCAACGCGACACCCGACCGTTCATCCGCCTGCCCATCGAGGGCGGCGGTGCAGCACTGCATCAGGCATCCCAGGAGGATCCGACGGATTACCTGGTTCATGTCAGCCACCCGGCTCGGAACCTCGCCGGCCGATAAACGTGCATGGGAAGATGCATGGTAAAGATGCCGGCTGGCAGCAGCACCCATGCCATTCCGGCATTAAACCTGCGCATGCCAATGATTAGTAATGGGTTTCATGGATAAACGCATTTGTGATGTGGTCAGCATCCACGCCTGCACATCCCGCCCGCGCAGCCTCTATCGGGACCCGACAACGCCAATCTTGCATTCCTCCCCACCCTTCGGCGTGATTCGCAGTTTCCTCACCCTTCATGACCTCCGCCGAGATCCGCCAGTCCTTCCTCGATTTCTTTGCCCAGCAGGGCCACACGCTCGTGCCTTCGGCCTCGCTGCTGCCCGACTCGCCCGGACTGCTCTTCACCAATGCCGGCATGAACCAGTTCGTGCCCATCTTTCTCGGCGACCGCGCCCCGGATGTTTCGAAGTGGGCCGGCGTCCGCCCCGCGAAGGACACCCGCGCCGCTGACACCCAGAAATGCATCCGCGCCGGCGGCAAGCACAACGACCTCGAGGATGTCGGCTTCGACACGTACCACCACACGATGTTCGAGATGCTCGGGAACTGGTCCTTCGGCGACTATTTCAAGAAGGAGTCGCTCACCTGGGGCTGGGAGCTGCTCACCCAAGTCTGGGGCATCCCAGCCAAACGCCTTTTCGCCACGGTCTATTCCCCCGACAAAACCAAGGGCGATCCGTCTGACTTCGACCAGGAGGCCTACGACATCTGGGCCGGCATCTTCACCCGCTCGGGGCTCGATCCCAAGGTCCACATCGTCTACGGCAACAAGAAGGACAATTTTTGGATGATGGGTGACACCGGCCCCTGCGGCCCGTGCTCCGAGATTCATTTCAATCTGCTCCCGTCCGATGACGAAGCCGCCGGCCGTGCGCTCGTCAATTCCGCCAGTCCGCGCTGCATCGAGATCTGGAACCACGTTTTCATCCAATTCAACGCCAACGCCGACGGCACCTTCTCCCCGCTCGCCGCCAAGCATGTCGACACCGGCATGGGCTTCGAGCGCGTCGCCGGCATCCACGCCACGACCAAGGGTTTCAAGGATTTCACCCGCGACCCGTCGAACTACGACGCCGACGTCTTCGCGCCGCTGTTCAACCAGATCGCCGCGCTTTCCGGCATCGCCTACACCGGCACGGTCCCGACGAAGCGCGAAAACCTGACGCCCGCGGAGCAGACCGACATTGCCTTCCGCGTGCTGGCCGACCACGCGCGCTGCGTGAGTTGCGCGATCGCTGACGGCATCCTGCCGGGCAACGAAGGCCGCAACTACGTCATCCGTCGCATCCTCCGCCGCGGCATCCTCTACGGCACCAAGATCGGCCTGAAGGTCGGCGATTTCTCCAAGCTCGTCGCCCCCGTAGTGGAATCGCTAGGAGATGTTTTCCCCGAGTTAAAACAGCAACAGGACATGATCGTTCGGGTGATTCGCGGTGAAGAGGAATCATTCGGACGCACGCTGGACCGTGGACTGGCGAAATTCAACGAGCTCCAAATCGCGTCCCACGTTGTCAATATTCACGAAAAGGACAAAGTTCGGCTCCAGCAATTCAACGGGGCATTTGCCTTTGAGCTCTACGACACCTACGGCTTCCCGCTCGACATGACCCAGCTGCTGGCAGCTGAACGCGGTCTCACTGTTGATGTCGACGGCTTCAACAAGGCGATGGACGAGCAGCGCGCCCGCGGCCAGGCCTCGACCAAGAAGCACGTCCTCGTCGCCGCCACCGAGGGCGAGGCGACCAACCTCCAGCCGACGGCCTTCCTCGGCTACATGCAGACCCACGCCCACGCGCAGCTGCTCGAGGTCGTCAAGGCCGACAAGGACACGTTCCTCATTTTCGACCAGACGCCGTTCTACGCCGAGATGGGTGGCCAGGCGGGCGACGCCGGTACTGCACTTATCGCCGGCCAGCTCGTTCACCTTTCCGACTGCGTGAAGGACAAAGCCGGCCGCCACCTGCACAAGCTCGATGGCTCGTCATTAGGCATTGGTCATTCGTCCTTAGTCATTGGCTCGACCGCCGAACTGGCGGTCGACGCCTCCCGCCGCCGCGCGATCTCGCGCCACCATTCCGCCACCCACCTGCTGCACTGGGCGCTCCGCAAGGTCCTCGGCACTCACGTCCGGCAGGCCGGCACACACAAGACCCCCGAGCGGCTGCGCTTCGACTTCTCCCACTTCGAGGCCGTCACCCATGCCCAGCTCCTGGAAATCGAGCAGCTTGTCAACGAGCGCGTCATCGACAACGCGTCCGTCGCAACCTACGAAACCGAGTTCGACCAGAAACCCGAGGGCACCCTCGCCTTCTTCGGCGACAAATACGGCAAGATCGTCCGCGTCGTCGACATCGGCGGCTACAGCCGCGAGCTCTGCGGCGGCACGCACGTGACCACCACCGGCGAAATCGGCGTGATCAAGATCGTCGCCGAGATGGCCATCGCCGCCGGCACCCGCCGCATCGAGGCCGTCGCGGGCCAGCCCGCGCTCGACTTCATCGCCCAGCGCGAGGCCGCCTTCGCCGCCGTCAACGCCCGCCTCAACGCCGGTACGCCCGACGTCGCTCACAAGCTCGACGCCCTGCTCGCGTTGCAGAAGGACACCGAGAAACAGCTCCGCGTCTTCCAGCAGCGCGCACTCGCGGCCCTCGCCGACGAACTCGCCGCCGGCGCCACCGTGCGTGACGGCCTCAAGTTTGTCTCCGCGGTCGTTCCGGCCGACAGCACCGAATCCCTCCGCAGTCTCGGCTCGCAGGTCCTCGCCAAGCTCGGCGAGGGCGTGGTCCAGCTCGGCGCCGTCTTCAACGACAAGCCCAGCCTCGTGGCCTACTGCTCGCCCGCCGCCGTCAAGGCCGGGCACCAGGCCGGAAAAATCGTGCAGGCTTTGAGCGCCAAGATCGGCGGCAAGGGCGGTGGCAAACCCGATTTCGCGATGGGCGGCGGCAAGGACGCCACCCAGCTCGCCGACGCGCTGAAACTGTAGCCGGGGTCGCCGACCCCGGTTCCGCACGGTCGCAGCTGCACCGTTCCGAGCCACACCCGCCGCTGGATTCCCGCCAGCCCGCGACCTTACGCGGGGAGCTTGGCCAGCGCGTCGCGCAGCACCGCCAACGTGCGTTCGGCCGCGCCCCGGTGCTTCTCGCTCCAGCGCAGGGCCGCGGCGGACATCCGCCCGCGCTGCGCCGCGTCACCCAGCAGCTCCACCGCGGCGGACACCAGCACGCTGGCGTTGTCCACCAGCCGGCTGGCGCCCACAGCGTCGAGGCTGCGCACGATTTCGCGAAAGTTGGACATGCGGGGACCGTGCAGGATGGGCTTGCCCAGGATGGCGGCCTCGACCGGGGTCTGACCGCCCTCATGCGGAGCCAGGCTCTTGCCGGTGAAAACCAGATCGGCGAGTTGGGTGAACTTCTGCAATTCGCCCGTGGTGTCACCGACCGCCACCGCGACCTCCCCGGGCGCGACCCCATCGGAACGGAAATGGAAGCTCACTCCCGCCCGCCGGAGCAGCGCCCGCACGTCCTCCCGGCGTTCGGCATGCCGCGGCACGAGCAGGAGCGACAGCGGCAGACCGCGTTCCCGCGCCGCCTTCAGCACCGAGACCAGCGCGGTTTCCTCGCCCGCCCAGGTGGAAGAGCCGAGCAACACCAGACCCGGCCCGAGTCCGAGCTCCCGGCGGAGCCCCTCTCGGTCGGCGGCGGCGAGCAGCGGGATGGTGGTGTCGAGCTTGAGGTTGCCCGTCGTGAGCAGCCGGTCCTCCGGCACCCCGAGCGCACCGAAGCGCTCGGCATCGCGTTCGGAGCAGGGCAGCAGCTGCGTCACGCCGTCAAACAGCAGTCCGGCCATTGACCGCACGCGCCGCAGGCGTCGGTAGCCGCGGTCGCTCATTCGCGCGTTGATACAAATCACCGGCACGCCGCGCCGTCGCGCCTGCGCCAGGTGCTCCGGCCAGCGCTCGCCTTCGGTGAGGATCACGAGATCAGGCTTCACTTTCGCCCAGGCCCGCCGCGAGAACGGCCAGCTGTCCAGCGGAAAATAACCGATGGCGGCCGTCAGCGAACGGTACCGCTCCAGCGCCAGCTTGTAACCCGTGCTGGTCGTCGTGGTGAGGTAGACCTCCACTTTCGGATCGGCTCGCAGTCCCGCTAGGATCGGGGCGATGGCGATCATCTCGCCGACGCTCACCGCCTGCAACCACACCCGCTTAACGCCCGGCCGGCGCGGCGGCAGCGGCGGCGTAGCACCGAAGCGTTGGGTGAAGTTCGGGCCATACCCCCCGCGCCGCTTCATGCGCAGCAGGTAATAAGGGGACGCCAGCAGCAGCACGGGCGGAAAAAGCAGCCGGTAGAGCCAGAGCATGGCGGATTCAGCCGGATCCCCGCTTCGGGTCCGGCGGCCGGCCGCCGAAGGAGATTTTGAGGTTGAACAGCGGCAGCAGGCAAAGCAGCCCCACCACCGTCAGCCCGAGCACTGAGTAACCCGCAATGTCATGCACCTGTTTTTCCATCGACTCGCTGCCGTAGCGGTAGGCCCAGCCGGTGAGAAACAGCCCGCGCAGCAGGTTGGTGCAGAAGGCCAGGATCAGCGACAGTCCGACGAGCGCCACCTTCTTCCAGCCCCGGTCCAGAAAGACCGCCGCGAGAAACGATCCCGCAAACAAGCAGCCCGTCAGCGAACGGATCCCCGAGCAGGCCTGCTCGACGCCCACCTGGTTGGGCATCCCGTTGAATTCCGGGAGCACCAGCACGTTGCCTTCCTGCTGGATGGGCAAGCCCAGCGTGTCGAAGAAAAAGAACACCAGCGAGGTCACCCGCTGCAGGAGAAACGAGCTGAGATTCTGCTCGATGATCGAGACCATCGGGGCCGACACCAGCCACACCAGCGCCGGAAACACAAAGAGCGCCACCAGCCGCACGCGGGCGTCGGCCGAGAGCCCCGCCGGTCCGGGCACCCCCTCGGCTTCCGGTGCAAAAAGAAACAGGCTCGCCAGCAGCAGTGTGCTCGCCCCCAGCGTGATGGCCAGCGTGCCGGGATATTCCGCCCCGGCCCCGGCCCGGTAGAGGGCGCCGAACAGGAACAGGCCGCCGCCACCCAACAGCGCGCCATAGCCAAAAATTTGCAGCAGCCAATACGACCAGCCCGCCGCCCGCGGACTGCCCGGAGCCGCGCAGGCCCGCAGTGCCGCGAGGATGCGAGGCCAGCGGTCATGCACGACAAAAGCCACAAATGCCGGCACCAGCCAGCCAAAGCTGTAATCCTCCTTCAATCGCCACCAGTGATGCTGGTCCCAGGCCACAAAACCGAGATAGCCCGCACCCAGCAGCAGCGCCGTGAGAAACGGCGCTGGCACGGAGGCGGTCCATTTTTTCCAGAAGGCGGTCATGCGGCGGGAAACGATCCAGATGGCGGAAACCTCACCGCGGAGCCAGCACTTTCGCCAGTCCCGGTGGCGGGACCGTCGCCGAACGCGGCAGTTGACCGCGAGGCCGGCTCCCGGGGGTATTTGGCCTGTATGTCGGACCGGAAGGAACCGGTGAAAACCGCGGTGCAGCGGTCATCGGCGTGCGGCCAGCTGGGCGGCAATGCACTCGCGCAAATCCGGCTCGATCGTTCCCGCCCGGTCCGCAAACAGCGCCGTCACCAGCTCCCACGGAACCGGACCGCCGGGTTGCAGCACCGGGGTTTCATTCCGGAAGGGCGAACTGTCACCATTGTCCACCCGGCTGTGAACGAAACCGGTTGCCGCACGCCAGCTCAGCGCCCGCTCACCGTCCGGTAGGAAATAACAAAGCTGAAATCCCGCCAGCCGGTCACCCCCGTCATACCAGACGATCAGTTCCAGTCCGTCGCATTCAAACCAGCGGCGCCGGTGGTCCGGCTCCTGTTTGACACCGTGGAATTCGGTGAGCATGGCGGAAAATGGGCGCGCGGGCTGGTCAAGTCAAAGGCGGACGAACGGTGCGCTCGCCCATCACATCATCCGGCCGCAAAGATTAGCGAGGCGTTGGTGCCGCCAAAGCCAAAACTATTGGCCAGCGCCGCCCGCACCGGCTGGCGGACCGCCGTATTCGGGGTCACATTGAGGCCGAGCGCGGCCACCACCGGATCGAGGTTTTCCAGATTGATCGTCGGCGGGATCACGCCTTCGCGGATCGCCATCACCGCCGCAAACGCGCCCATGGCCCCCGCCCCGCCGAGAAGATGGCCGGTCATCGATTTCACCCCGCTGACGTGCAGCCGGTCCTTGTTGCCCGCAAACACCGCGGCAATCGCCGCCGCCTCCTCGCCATCGCCGCCGGGGGTCGAGGTCGCGTGCGCCGACACGTAGTCGATCGCCGCCGGAGCCAGCCCGGCCGAGGCCAGGGCGGATTGCATTGCGCGCTGCGAGCCCTCGGCTCCGGGCGCCAGCGACGAGAGATGGTAGGCGTCGGCCGAGGCGCCGTAGCCGCTCAGCTCGGCGTAGATCCGCGCGCCGCGGCGGCGGGCGCGTTCGGCCTCCTCGAGAACAAAGACCACCGACCCTTCCGACAGCACAAAGCCGTCGCGCCCCGCATCATAGGGCCGCGAGGCCTGCGTGGGCGCGTCATTCCGGGTGGACAGGGCGCGCATCTGCGCAAAGGCGCCGATGGCCAGGGGCGTCACGGTGGACTCCGATCCGCCGGCGATCATGACTTCCGCATCACCCCGTGCGATTGCCGCCGCCGCCTCACCGAGGGAATGGCCGCTGGTCGCGCAGGCCGAGGCGACCGCCATGTTCGGGCCACGGAAATCGAGCAGCAGGCTGACCTGGCCGGCCAGCAGGTTGGGCGCGATTTGAAAGATAAAGAACGGCGAGATCTTCCGGTACCCACCGGCCTTCCAGATGTCGTGCATGGCCTCGATCTCCGGCAGCCCACCCAGGCCGACGCCGAGATTCACCCCGCAGCGTTCGGGGGGGAGTGTGGCGCGATGCGCGTCCAGGCCGGAATCCGCGTAGGCCTCCAGCGCCGCCGCGACGCCCAGATGGGTGAAACGGCCGAACTTTTTCACGTCCTTGGGCGTAAAAGTGACCGTCAGCGCCTCGGCGTCCGCCCCCCGGGGCCGGAGCGGGACCGGCAGCGGTTGCGTCGGCTCGAAGCCCTTTACCTCGCCGGCGATCTGCGCGGTGCAACCGGAGGCGTCGAAACGGGTGATCGGTCCGATGCCCGAGCGGCCGGCCGACAGCGCCGCCCACGTGGCCGGGGCGGTGAGCCCGACGGGGGTGACGGCGCCGAGGCCGGTGACAACAACGCGGCGGGGCGAAGAAGGGAGTTTGATCATGCGTAAAGCCGTCCAGCGTGAAGCAGTGCCGGGGGTTTGTCAGGCGGTTTCTGCGCTTCCCGCAGCCGCCTGGGAACCGTCCGACGCAGACCGGCGAGCCCCGTTTGCTCCGGGCGGAAGATTGCAAGTATATGGCTGTCAATGGGCCGCGCTGAGGTTGAATCGCCGGTTTTGACATCCCGGGCGGCCCGGTCCTTGCTCACCCTTTGAACATGGAGTCGCTGCACGCCCACTGGCGCATGGAATACATCGAGGCGCCGCGCTACCCGGCCGGAAAACGCCCGTTTACCGAGCTGCCCGCGCTCGGCGACGACCGCGCTGCGCTCATCGTGCACCGCAGCCCGTTGAGTTACCTGATGCTGAACCGTTTTCCGTACAACCCGGGCCATCTGCTCGCCATCCCCTTCCGCGAGGTCAGCGACCTGGAGGAGCTGACGTCCGCCGAGGCCGCCGACCTGATGGCGATCCTGACCTTCGGCAAGCGGCTGCTGCGCACCGCACTTAAGCCCGACGGGTTCAATCTCGGCTTCAACCTGGGTTCGGCCGCCGGCGGGAGTATCCCGCACCTGCATGCACACATCGTGCCGCGCTGGAGCGGGGACAACAACTTCATGCCCGTGCTCGGTCAGACCCGCGTCCTGCCCCAGGCGCTGGAGGAAACGTGGACGAAGCTCGCCGCCGCCGCGGTGCAATTGCGGAGTGCGGAGCGCGAAGTGCGGTGTTCATCCGCAACGCCGCCTCCTGCCGTCGCCTGACCGCCGATTATTCTGCATTTCGAAATCCGCGCTCCGCATTCCCTTTGGCCACGAAGACCCTCCACTTTCCCAGCCCGCGTCACCTGCACCAGCTCTACGCCGGGCGGGATGAAAATCTCACCTTTGCCGAACAGCAGCTCGGGGTGACGCTCATCACGCGCGAGGACTGGCTCAAGATCGAGGGACCCGACCTTGGCTCGGTCCGGGCGGAACAGCTTTTCGGCTTCCTCAATGAAGCCCGCGGCCAGGGGGTTGCGATCCGTACGCCGGACTTCCACCGGTTCGTGGAGATCATCGCCCGCGGCGAGGCGGAGCAGCTCCGCGCCTTGTTCGGCGAACCCCTCGTCATCGCCACCCAGCGCAAGAGCATTGTTCCCAAAACGCTCGGCCAGAAACTTTACCTCCAGTCGATGCAGCGCAATCCGCTGGTTTTCGGCATCGGTCCCGCCGGCACCGGCAAAACCTACCTCGCCATGGCCCAGGCCGTGTCCGCCCTCCTCGGCAACCAGGTGCAGCGCATCATCCTCACCCGCCCCGCGGTCGAGGCCGGCGAAACCCTCGGCTTTCTGCCGGGCGACCTGCGCGAAAAGATCCTGCCCTACCTGCGTCCGCTTTATGACGCCATGCAGGACATGCTCGACCCCGAGGATATCGCCCGGCTCACCGAAAAGGGCGTGATCGAAATCGCGCCGCTCGCCTACATGCGCGGCCGCACCTTGTCCCAGTCCTTCATCATCCTCGACGAGGCGCAGAATACCACCCCTGAGCAGATGATGATGTTCCTCACCCGTCTCGGCGAGGATTCGCGGATGGTTGTGACCGGCGACGTCACCCAGATCGACCTCCCGCGCTCCCGCCAGTCCGGTCTGCTGGAGGTGCAGCGCATCCTGGGCGGCGTGCCCGGCATCGAGTTCCACCAGTTCAGCGGCGCCGATGTCGTCCGGCATCCGCTGGTCCTCAAGATCATCGAGGCCTACGAGCGGTACAAGAATCCCATCGGGGTCGAGAACGGGACGGACGAGCAACGGCCATAGGCATCCCATGAAACCTATTCAAAAGCACTGGCGGGAATTCACCCCTCAGGACTTTGAGATCAGTCCGGTTTGGGTGCTCACCCATAAACTGTGTGATAAGGAGATCTTCCAACCCTGGCGGGATCAGCTTCCTTTTGAAGATGTCAGGGGCATCAATAATATTGTTGTCAAAGCCACGCTGACTTTTGCCGATGGCTCAACGTTTCCCGGCTATATCCAACCCACTGTTACCAGCAAATATCCCTCCATGAGGCCGGCGATCTTCAGCCCGATTGGCGGGCAAATTGATTTCTGGCTCTGGCGCGCGGAACCGGAGGGGAAACCCGCCGCCTTCTACGCCGTGTTTAACAAGACGGCCAAACAGATTTTTCCCATCAGATTTTCCGCCCACCCCGGGTTAACTAGCCTGCCAGCCAACGGCGAGATCGCTGGCTTTTACGGTTATACGGATTGGGCCGCCAAAACCCTTAACGTCACCACGTGAGTTTAGTCCCCGCTCCGAAATCCGCAATTCCCTGATGCCCCTCCGCCAACAGTTCAAGGTCCTCCTCGTCAGCCTCGGTTTCCGCCCGACCGGGGGTGTGCTGGCCAGCGGCTCCGGCGCGCGCGAATTCCTCGAATCCAGCCGGATCATCTCCACCCTGGTTTTCGCCGCCACCGTCGCCGCCATCGTGCTGATCAGCTTCGTCGGGGTGACCACCGCCAACCTGCCTGTGCTGCCCAACCAACTGGCCGGCGTGCGTATCGTCTCGAGCGCGAACTTCAGCTACGAGAGCGTGGAAAAAACGCAGCAGGCCCGCAACGCGATCCGCGACCGCGTCCCCCCCGTCTATCGCCTGGAAAGTGAACCGCTCCGCCTCTTCGAAACCCATCTGGACGAACTGCTCGCCGACCTGGAGAAGTTTGAGCAGAACCATCCGGCGGGCACCCCTTTCGTGGCCAACCGGCAGGCCGACTTCGCGGCCCTCGTCGATACCTTCAACGCCAAGGGGCCCTACCGCGTCGGCGCCGACGATCTCACCGCCCTGCTGGCCGCCGGCGACACCAAGACGCGCCACGACCTCATCGAGAAGGGCCGCGTCATCCTCCGCAACATCTACGCCGATGGCGTGCACGACGACCGCGCCTTCGGCAGCAGCGGCCCCGGTGAAATTACCGTCTACAAGGTGGTGCAGGCCGGCGGCGAGATCGCCCGCCGCTCCGCCCAGTCCATGGAGGACGCCTTTGGCTACCTGCGCGTCAATGTCAGCGCCGAGATGCCGCGGCCGGAACTCGCCCAGGCGCTCTTCCGCCTCCTGCGCAACGGGCTCGTGCCCAACCTCGTCTTCGACGACGCCGCCACCAAGCGCCTGCAGACCGACGCGATGCAGGGCGTCCGTCCGGTCATCGTCAGCGTGGAAAGCGGCCAGACCATCATCGAGCCCGGGACGCGGGTGACGCCGGAGCAGTACGAGATGCTCGTCGCGCTCCGGCGCTACCTCTCCGACCACGGCGACCTCGCCATCGAGCGGGTCGAACAGCTCTTTTACCGCATCCTGCTGGTGCTGGCGATGGTCATGGCGAGCGTCTTCTATATCCGGCTCGAGGACCGCGCCACGCTCCACAGCAACAGCCGGCTCGCGCTGCTCGCCCTCGTCGTCATCATCAACCTCGCGTTGGTGCGCCTCACCTACGGGTTGGCCAGCCTGCCGTTTTTTGCCGACGACACCGCCGCCGCCTCGCTCCTGCCCTACCTCGCTCCGACCGCCATCGCCCCGCTCGTCATCGCCATCCTCATCGACGCCGGCTCGGCCAGCTTCATGGCGCTGTTCATCTCGATCTTCACCAGCGTCATCTACGGCAATCGCCTCGACCTCCTGGTCCTGACGTTTCTTGGTTCGATGGTCGCAATCTATTGCAGCCGGCAGACCCGCAAACGCAGCACCGTCCTCCGGGCCTCCGCCCTCGGCGGTCTCACCGTCGCGGTCTTCGCCCTGTTCCTCGGTGTGGTCGACCAGCTCGACCCCCTCACCGTCCTCAAACACATGGCCACCGGCCTCGGCACCGGCCTGCTCACCGGCGGCATCGTCGTCGGTCTGCTCCTGCCCGTCCTTGAGCGGCTGTTCAAGCACACCACCGACATCACCCTGCTTGAGCTCACCGACTACAACCACCCCCTCCTGCGCCTGATGCAGATGGAGGCGCCGGGCACTTATCACCATTCGCTCATTGTCGCCCAGCTGTCCGAAAACGCCGCCGGGGCCATCGGCGCCAACCCGCTCCTGGCCCGCGTCTGTGCGCTGTTCCATGACATCGGCAAGACCGCCCGACCCGGGCATTTCAGCGAAAACCAGCAGGACGGCATCAACCCGCATGACGACAGCGATCCCGTCGCCTCCGCCCTCATCATCAAGAGCCACGTCCGCGACGGGGTCGCACTCGCCGTCCGCCACCGTCTGCCCCGCGCCGTCACCGATGTCATCCAGCAGCATCACGGCACCACCCTCATCCGTTACTTTTACCAGCGCGCCGTCAGCCGGACTCGGCCGCCCGGACCCGCCACCGCGCCGCCGTTCACCCCGGCCGGCCCCGATTCCCCGCCGGTGTCCCCGGTCAACGAGTCCCCCTTCCGCTACGACGGCCCGCGCCCTCGCTTCAAGGAAAGCGCCATTATCCACTTCGCCGACGGGGTCGAGGCCGCCTCCCGCACGCTGCGCACCGTCACCCCGCAGCATCTCGCCGAGCTGATCGACGCCATCGTCCGCCAGCGCATCGAGGACGGCCAGATCGAGGAGGCTCCGCTGACATTCAAGGAAATCAGCCTGATCAAGCAGAGCTTCGCCTTCACCCTGCTGAACATGCTGCACGGGCGCGTCGCCTATCCGCCCGCCGCCCCCTTGACGGTCAAGGCTTCGGAAACACGGAGCTGAGGGACTGCCACCGCCGCCACTCCCATTTCATCCGCCCCATTGCCGTTCTTGTCCTCGTGCCGGAATCCAATTTTCCCTCATGCCGCCACCCAGCGCATCGGCTTCCCCCTCCCTGCTCCGCCCCGTCCTGGTCCGCAACGCTCACCCGCGCCTCCGCCTCGACCGCCAGGCTGTTGTCCGCGTCATCCACACCCTCGATGCGCACTTCGCCAATTCCGCACTCCCTTCCGCCTGCCCGCCCGGGGAGCTTTCGCTGGTCTTTCTCACCGACCCGGCCCTGGCCCGGCTGCATGCCGATTTTCTCGGCGACCCGAGCACCACGGACGTGATCACCTTTGCCGGCGATCCCGGCTTTGGGGTTGCGGGAGAAATCTGTGTTTCGGTCGACACGGCCGCCGCCTATGCGCGGAAACACCGCCGCAACTTCAGCGCTGAGCTCACGCTCTATCTGGTTCACGGCTGGCTGCACCTCGCCGGCTTCGACGATCTCGTGCCGGCGAAGAAACGCCGGATGCGCGCAGCCGAGGCGCGCGCGCTGCGCCTGCTCGCCGCCACCGACTGCCGGCCCCGTTTCACATTGCGGGCCGGCCGGCCGGCCCCATGATGGCGAACACCCCATGATCTCCGGGCACCGCCAGACCGAGCCACCGCCGTCTGGTCCGTCCGCTCCCGGAGCGAGTCGGGAGTGTCCCTGGGCTCGGCGCCGCCCCCGCTGTGGCGCAGGTTTCCGCCCATGAGCGGATCGCCCTTTTCATTTCGCCTCCGGGCCTCGGCCGCTTGGGGGCTTGTGCTGGCCGCCCCCGCGCTCTGGGTCGGAGTGCTGATCTGGCGCAACGGGGTGGATGTCCCGTTTTGGGACCAGTGGGACGGGATCTGCCCGCTGTTCGAAAAGATGGCCGCCGGCACGCTCGGTCCCGCCGACTTCTTCGCCCTGCACAACGAACACCGGCCCTTTTTTCCCCGGTTGCTGCTTTTTGGCCTGGCCCGGCTGACCGGCTGGAACATCCGGGCCGAGCTCGGGTTGATCTGGCTCCTCGTCGTGGTCTGCGCCCTGAATCTCCGGCGACTTGCCCAGCTCACCGGCTGGTCCGGCGTCCCCGCCGGCCGCTGGCTGCTGCTCGCCGCCATCATTCTGCTCTTCACCCCCCTGCAGTTTGAGAACTGGCTCTTGGGCTTTCAGGTCGTGCTGGTGCTGCCGGTGTTCTGTCTAACCGCCGCCCTGATCGTGGCGCAATTGCGGTCCCCTGCCAGTTTCATCGGCACAATGGTGCTGTCGACGATCAGCACCTTCTCTGTCGCCGGCGGATTCTTCTGCTGGCTGCTGTGTCTCCCGCTCCTGCTCGAGGGCGACGGGGGTTCCGCCGCTGCGCCACACCGGCGCACCTGGTGGGCGCTTTGGATCGGCGGCTTCGCCCTCAATCTGATTCTGTATTTCCACGGCTACCACGGACCCGCGGGTCAGGCCGACCCTCTCCTCAGCCTGACTCACCCGGCCCATTTGGTGGAGTTTGGCCTGGCTTTTCTCGGCGCCCCCTTCGCCTTCGGAAGCTCGCTGGCCGCCACGACCATGGCGGTCGCCGCCGGGTTCACACTATTGCTGCTCTTCGTGTTCTGCCTTGGCTATGTCGTCCGCCGGCGGGTCGCCAGTGTGCGACGGCGCACTCTGCCGTGGCTGCTGCTCGCCGCGGCGGCCGTGATCAATGCCGGGCTCTCTGCCTGCGGTCGTTCCGCGACCGGCCTCAGTCAGGCACTGGCTTCCCGCTATGTCATCTTTTCGGTGCTGCTGCCCATCGGCTTGCTATTTGCACTGGCGGTGGTTTGGGAAGACTGGCGGGGCCGCCATCCCGAACGCACCTCCGGCCCCCGCAACACCCTGATCTGCCTCACGACCGCCTTTGTCTTGATGCACCTGTCCGGTGCCTTCGTCTGCCTCCGGGCCTGGACCGATCTCCGTCATGTCCGGTTGCGCGCCAAAGCCCTGGTTGAACTCGTCAACCAGATCGACGCCCCCGCCGATCTCGCCCTCTATGTTCACGCTGAGGTTTCCCCGCTCAAAGGCCGGGTCAACCTGCTCGCCGGCCTCGGCTATCTCCGCCCCGGGTTGATTGGCTCGCCGTTCATCCGTGACCTCACCGACCCCGCTCATCCCGGCGGTGCCGCCAATGGCGAACTGCAGCAGGCGGGGCGGAACTCCGCCGGCCAGCTGGTCTTGTCCGGCTGGGCCATCCTGCCGGAACGGACCTGGGCCGCCGACGCGGTGCTGCTGACCTATGACGATCCGCAGTACGGCCCGCGGATCTTCGCGCTCGCGCTTGGCGGCAGCCCGCACCCCGATCTGGCCACCCGGTTTCAGGTGGCCGACTTCGCCCTGGCTGGCTGGACGCGGACTTTTGACCCCGGCCAGCTTCCGCCCGGGCCGCAAATCCTTCGGGCCTGGGCCTTCGATCCTGAGAACGGTCGCGCCTACGCGCTGGCCGGAAGCGTGCACTGGCAGCCCTGACCCCGGCTCGCCTGCACTCCGTTTCGGTTTTTCCATCGGCTGACGCAATCCCGTCCGCCGGCCGCGCCCATTTCCGGGGTTGCTTTTCCCGGGACAAATCTCAGGCATCGAAGCATGCCGTGTCCGCACCAGAACCGCTGTCCGGGATCCCGTTTCGGGATGTCGGGACGCCGCCCATGAATACCCTGGCTAAAGGAGGTTTCAACCAGCTGTTGCTGTTGTTGCTTTTTCTTTTGGTGACGGTCGGCAAGTCGGGCTTCTGGATCATGCCGAATCTGCAGGAGCAGTTCATGATTTCGCAAAGCCTGCTGCACAATCCGCTTCCAGCCCCGGAGTCCCATTACCTCCTGACGAACTACCTGCAGCCGATGCTCTTCGGTTGGACCGGGGGCGGTTCGCTGAAGGCCTATGCCTGGTACGCGTTGGGCACCACGGTCCTGTTTTACGTCGGGTTCGTCCTCTGGTATGTGCGTCGACGCCGGATCAGCCCGGGCTCCTCGTCGAGTCTCCTGGCCGTGGGTGTCTTCACGGTCTTTGTCACGCCGGCCTATTGGATCGGCATGGACGGTGCGACGCTGCTGCTCCTGTTCCTGACCATGGTCTTCCTCTACTCCCGCTGGAGCATCCTGTTTGCCGTGCTCCTGGCCTGGCAGCACTTCGAGCACGGTCTGGTTGGTTTCCTGCTGCTCGCGGGCACCCTGGTGATCATGGCGGCACGCGGCAACGCGCCGGTTCACCTCGCCGCGTTGCGACGGACCGGGGTCGTGCTCCTGGCCCTGTTCGCCGGGAAGGGGCTCCTGCTCGTGTTCTTCCGGCTGGCGCACCTGCAGCCCGCCGTCGACCTCCCCACGCTCCTCGGCACCGAATTTCCGGAGAACTTCCGCGCCTGGACCGGCAATTGGCCCGCCATCCTGTTCTCCCTTTTCGGCACCGGCTGGCTGCTCTTGCTCATCCGGGCCCGCAAAATCTGGCCGATCTTTCCCGCGGTCCTGGCGGCGTTCCTTTTTCTGATGCTGGTCCAGGACAAGACGCGGACCGGAACCCTGATTCTTTTTCCTGTGATCATGTACGCGCTATGCCTGAACCCCGCTTTCTGGGATTTTTTGACGCCGAAATGGCTCTGCGTCCTGCTCGTGGTTCACCTCGTCACGCCGACGTGTTTCTTCTGGCAGCAGGTGAATGGTGGACTCTGGCATCATTCGCCCGAGATCGTGACCCGCCTATTCAAACCGGGAGCATCCTTTGATGATTTCGATGGCTGGAAGCCGTTCACGCAGGATCGGTTCGCCCCCACCGTCTACACTGCCACGGATCTGTCCTCCTCCACCGGCCAGATGGAGAACGGCGACGTGGTGTCGCAGCCCGGACGGCCAGGCCTGTTGACCGACGGTCCCATGGCCCCGTTGTCCAAGGGGGCCTATCTGGCGCGGATCTACTATTCGACGGATCCGGGCCCGACCGGCCAGGTGGTCGGCAACTGGGACGTGGAAAGGGCGGCGACCCCGCGGGTGATCCAGCAGGGGAATCTGCTCAGCGGCTATCACCGGATTGCAATTCTGCTTTTCGCCTGCGACCGTGATCAGGACGTCGCCATCCGGACCTACAGCCTTGGCCGGCAGAGGATCTCGATAGACAGAATAGAAGTGCAGCAGCTCTATTGAAAGGTTCCTGCCCCGGGGCCCGTCATCATTCCGTCATCAATGCCCTGCTATCCTTTCCGCTCCCGCCCGCACCCAGCATGAGGACCCATCACCGGCATCCCCCCGTTTCCCGGTCGCCGCAGTTTCCGCGCTTCCCGTTTCGCCATGCGCGTCCTGGTGGTTGAAGACTCGGCGCGACTGCAGCGCACGCTCGGGACCGCCTTGCGCAAGTCGGGCTATGCGGTCGACCTCGCCGGGGACGGCGAGGAAGGGCTCTGGCTGGCCGAATCCAACCCCTATGACGTGATCGTGCTCGATCTCATGCTGCCCAAGCGCGACGGCCTCTCACTGCTGGGCGAACTGCGGCGGAAGGGCCGGGACACCCATGTGCTCTTGCTCACCGCCCGCGACACCGTCCAGGACCGTGTCCAGGGCCTCCGCGCCGGGGCCGACGACTATCTCGTCAAGCCGTTCGAACTCGAGGAACTGCTCGCCCGGGTCGAGGCGCTCTGCCGCCGGGCCTACGGCAGCAAACAGTCGCGGCTCGGCATCGCCGATCTCGAAATCGACACCCGCGCCCGCACCGTCCAACGCGCCGGCCTCCCCATCGAGCTCACCGCCCGCGAATACCACCTGCTGGAATACCTCGCCCGCCAGCGCGGCCAGGTCGTCTCCCGCTCGGAAATCGAGGAGCACATCTACGACGGCGAGGTCGATCCGATGAGTAACGTCGTCGACTCCGCCGTCTGCAGCCTGCGCCGCAAGCTCGGCCAGGCCGGCAGCCTCCCCCTCATCCACACCCGCCGCGGCCTGGGCTACGTCCTGGAGGCCGCGCCGTGACGCCTCCGTCCATCCGCCGGCAGCTGACCCGGCGGTTGCTCCTCGTGCTCTCGCTCCTGCTCTGCGCGGGTCTGGCGGCCATCTGGCTGGCCACGCGTTCCGCCCTCGCGCGCGAATTCGACCGGGCGCTCGCCGCCCGCGCCGCCGCCGTCGCCACCCTGGTCGAACAGGACGGAGACCGACTCTTCCTCGACAGCACCAATCCGTTGCTGGGTGGCTTCGCCCACAATCCCCGGGGGGACTTTTTCGAAATCTGGCGGGCCGACGGCACGGTCGCCGCCCGCTCCCCGAGTCTCGCCGGCGGCGATCTGCCGAGAACCGCCGGGACCTTCGAACGCCCCCGCTTCTTCAACCTCACGCTGCCCAACGGCGAGGACGGCCGGCTGATCGGCTTTGCCTTCACCCCGGAGAACGCCCGCGACGAGCGCCGCCCGGCCGGCGCGCCCGTCAGCACGCTGGTTGTCGCGGTCAACCGCGAGCGGCTGGATGAAAAGTTCCTTGAGCTCATCGCCATCGTCGGCGCGGTCGGCGCCCTGCTCCTCGGGGCCACCCTGCTGGTCGTGCCCCGGGTCCTCCGCCGCGGCCTTCAGCCCCTCGACCAGCTCGCGGACCAGGCCGCGCGGATCGACGCCGAGACGCTTTCGACCCGCTTCCCGATCGAGTCGCTGCCGATGGAACTCCGCCCCATCGGCGGCCGGCTCAACGACCTGCTCTGCCGGCTCGAGGGCTCGTTTGAACGCGAGCGTCGTTTCAGCGCCGACCTGGCCCATGAGCTGCGCACCCCCCTCGCCGAGCTCAGCACCCTCGCCGAATGCGCCCTGAAGTGGCCCGAGACGCGCGATGAGGCCGCCTACCGCGACACTCTCGCCATCGCCCGCCAGATGGAGTCCCTCGTCATCACCATGCTGGCCCTCGCCCGGGGCGACCGCGGCCAGCTCGCCGGCCACCCCGAACCGACCGACCTCGCCACCCTGATCCCTGAAATCTGGAACCCGTTTACCGCCCGCGCCGCCGCCCGCGGCCTCGGGTCCTCCGTCGCGGTGAACCCCGCCCCGGTGACGGCCGACCGGACGATGCTCCGCTCCATTCTCGCCAACCTGTTCGACAACGCCGTCGACTATGCGCCGGCCGGCGGGGAGATTGCCATCAGCGTGGATTCACGGGGGCCCGCGCTGGTGGTCACCGTGGCCAACACCGTGGAGAACCTGAACCCGGAGGATCTCGACCGGTTCTTCGACCGCTTCTGGCGCAAGGAGGCCGCCCGCACCGGCGGCCGGCATTTCGGCCTGGGCCTCCCGCTGGCCCGCACGTTTGCCAGTGTCATGGGTTGGGAGCTGACTGCCCGGCTCGACCGCCCCGGCTGGCTCGTGCTCACCCTCAAAGCACCTTTCCCACGCGCCGGTGTAGCCTGACTCGGGCGCATCTCCGTCATCTGCAAACTCGGCCGCTTGCTCCGATGTAGGCGGGGTGCCCTCACCCCGCGGATTGGGAGCTGCCCAATGGTTCTCCTTCTCGTTCTCGACTCGGGCTTTTCGGCATAAAATCCGAGAACGAGTAAGAGAACGAGAACGACATTCAATGAGTGAGTGTGCAGCAAAATGCAGGCTCCCGCAAAAGCCTTGGCGTCCGGCCGGGTATACCTGATGCTTGCGGCGAACCATGCCCGCCACCAAGTCCCGCCTCGCCATCTTTCGCAACGACTTCTTCTCGGGCCTGCTGCTGCTTGCCCCGGTCGTCGTGACCGTCTGGGCCCTGGCCAAGATCATCGAGCTGTTTGGCGGCACTTTCTGGTCGGTGTTTTCCTTTCTGCTGCCCAAGTCGCTGAACAATACGCCCGCGCTCAATCTCGTGTGGGATGTGCTGGCGACCGTCATCATCATGCTGCTGATCGCCGTGCTCGGCCGGCTTTCACGTTACGTGTTCGGCCGTTACTTTCTCGGCGTCGCCGACCGCACCATCCAGAGCATCCCCGGTGTCAACGCGGTCTACAACACGGTCAAGCAGATCGCGGAGACCTTTGGCCCGAAAAACCGCCACCTTTTCTCCAAGGTCGTGCTGGTCCAGTTTCCCCGTCCCGGCGTCTGGGCGGTGGGCTTCCTGACCGGCCCCGCCCAGGGCGAGATCAAGGCCCGGACGACCGGCGAGCTCTGGAGCGTGTTCGTCCCCACCACCCCCAACCCCACCGGCGGCTTTCTTCTCCTGCTGCCCCGGTCTGAACTGGTGGAACTGGACATGAGCGTCGGTGACGGGATGAAGCTGATCATCTCCGGCGGCGTCGTTGTGCCGCCCTGGAACGGAAAACACCCCGTCCCGGCGGTCAAATAGTCGCTCCGCCGCACGGCCCCATGCCGTCCAAGCTCCTCCAAACCGACGCCTTTATCCTGTTGAAGCGTCCGCCCGCGGACTCGTATCAGGCCTTCACGGTCTTCGCTCCGGACATCGGCAACCTGCAGGTTCTCCAGCGCCTGCCGAAAAAATCTTCGTCCGGCCAGACCCTGCTCGACCTCTTCGACGAGGCGGCCCTGCAGTTGGAGAGTTCAAATCAGGGCCGCACGTGGTTTCTCCGCGAGGTGCGACTAATCAACCGGCCCGCCGCCATCGGCCGCAGCTACGACGCCCTGCGTTTCGCCAGTGCCCTGGCCGCGCTCGTCGCGCGCCATCCGGCCCCCGCCGAAGGCCGCGCGCAACTCTCAGCGCTGCTGCGCACGGCCTTTGCCGCGTTCGCCACGGCCGGCCGCCCCGACATTGTCTATCTCAAAAGCCTCTACTGCTTTGCCCGCGACGAAGGCCATCCGGTGCGGGAGCAGTGGTTTCCCACCCTGTCCCCGTCCGATCGTGCCAGCCTCACCACTCTGCTGAATCGCCCCCTGGCCGAGCAGACCGCCGCCCCGGCCGAAGTTGCCCGCCTGCTCGGCCGCCTCGAAACCTACCTGCGCAGCCACACGGAGATTCTGCTGGAATAAAGGTGGCGCGCGTTGACCAAAACGCGCTGGACTTGGCCTCCCGCCTTTATTCGGCCATACGGTTTGCTTTGTAGCGGCGAGCACCAGCGAGCCGATCGCTCCGGCGAGCCGCCCGCCGCCACTGCCCTAGGCCATTGCTCACGTCGTTCCGTTCCGTCTCCGCCTCGCCGAACTATTTTTTTTCCCGCGGCGATTCGGTTTTCCTTCCGGGTGTTCCGTGTGTTCCGTGGGCCCGCATGGATTTTGACCTGGACCAACGCACCGCCCGACTTTCGGTCGGCGATCTCGCCGGCTTTGCCATCGGCCCGCGCGACGCCGGCGACGGTCCGGCCGGACTCTGGCGCGCCCAGCTCGGCACCCGCTGGCACCAGGAACTGCGGACGCAAACGGCCGCCGCCGAGCCCGCCGCGGCCTTCGAGATCGTGGTCGCCGGCCGGATCTTCCACGCCGGCTGGACGCTCACGCTCACGGGTCGCATCGACCAGATCATTCCCTCCGGCGACACCGTGCTCCTGCGCGAGATCAAGACCACCCTCCGCCCGCTCCCCGCCCCCGAATCCGAACTGCACGCCGACCACCCGGACTACTTCGCCCAGCTCGCCGCCTACGTCACCCTCGCCCGGCTCGCTCCCGAAAATCTCAAATCTGAAATCTCAAATTTCAAATCCGCGCCCCCGGCGCGCCTGCACGGCGAGCTCGTCTTCGTCGAGGCCGGCAGCGGCCTGAGCCAGACCATCGCGCTCACCCCGGCGGACGATGCGCTCTTCCAGGCCCGTCTCACGGCGGTCGTCGATTTTCTCAATCTCCGCCTTCGCGCCCGCGAGCGTCTGCGCACGCTTCGCTTTCAGCCTGCGTTCAGCGCCCTCCGCGCCGGCCAGGAAACCACGCGAGCCGATCTCGACACCGCCCTGGCCGCCGCCCCCGTGGTGCTCTTCGCCGCCCCCACCGGTTTCGGCAAAACCGGCGTTCTGCTCGAATGCGCCCTCACCCAGCTCCGGGCCGGACGCTTCAGCCGGCTCATCTATCTCACCAGCAAATCCACCGGCCAGCTCCACGTCATGTCGACCCTGCAGGCCATGACCGCCGTTGACTCCGAAACTCAGAACTCAAAACCCAAAACTCAGAACCGCACCGCGACTCCCGTCGCAGCTTGGCTCATGCGGCCCAAGCGCGAGCACTGCATCAATCCGATCTTCCACTGCACCCGCGACGCCTGCAGCTACCTCGTGGACCTCGAGTCCCGCTGGCCGAAAAGCGGTCTCGCGCGTTTCTACCTCGCGGACGACCAGCCCCATGACCTCGAAACCCTGCGCACCGCCGGCCGTGAAGCGCGGCTCTGTCCCTACGAGATCACCCGCGCCGCCCTCGCGTTCAACGATGTCTGGATCGGCGATTACAACTACGTCTTCGCGCCCGCCAACCGTGGAATTTTCTGCGACCAGCCAGGATTCCTGCCCGCCGAGACCCTGCTCGTGATCGACGAGGCCCACAACCTGCCCGCCCGCGCCGCCGACGCCCATTCGCACACCGCGCGAGCCGACGACCTGCCCGCGCTGCTCGCCGAACTTGAGCATCTGTCCGCCCCCGCGCCGCTGACTCGCGCCGTCGACGCCTACGCGCGCCTGCTCGCCGCCCTCACGCCGTGCGACGCACTCGATGCTGCGCAGGAGGACGATCTGGGCGATGCGCTCGGCGCCGTCGCCCGCGAGGTCGTGGCCCGGCCGCTCGACTTCGCCGCCTTCGGCCCGCATTTTTCCGAGCTGCTCTGGGAAACCGTCGCGCTCGACGCCTGGTTGCGCGAGAGCGCTTTCCCGCGCCTGCTCTGGTGCCCGCGCGCGGGCGAACTGCGTTTCACCTGCCTCGACGCTGCCGCACTGATCGGCGAAACCCTGCGCACCTTTGGCGGAGTGATCTTCGCCACCGCTACCCCGGGCCCGGCCAATCTCTTCGCCGAGGCCTGCGGTCTGGAACCGGTTCCGGTCAATGGGCCCAAACCTGGGGACGGGGCGCTCCCGCCGCGTCAATCCGCCGCAACTGAGGTCCAACCGTCTTGTCGGGTCGCAGACTTGCTGCGCTCTCAGCCGCCCCCTGCCGGAAGGGCGCAGCAAGTCTGCGCCCCTACATCAGTCCCCCTCGCCAGCGTGACCGCCCACACCCCCTGGCGTGAGGGCGCCTACGACGTGGCGTACGACGTCCGCGTGGACACCACCTGGCGCCAGCGCGCACTCCACTACGCCACCTCCGCCGCAACCGTCGCCGCCCTGCAAGCCGCCGCGCACGGCCCGGTCGCCGTCTTCTTCCCCAGCTACGCCTACGCCGAGTCCGTACAGCGCGAGCTGGAAAAGGGGCACCCGGAACTCCGGGCCGTCCGGCAGCCGAAGTCCTCCGACCTCGCCGCGCAAACCACCTGGATGGAAGAGTCGCTCGCGTTCGCCGACGTGCTGTTCCTGGTGCTCGGCAGCGGCTTCGCGGAGGGGATTGACCTGCTCGGCGGACGCGTGACGCACGCGATGGTCGTCGGCCCCGCGCTGCCCGAGGTCAACGCCGTGCAGTCGGCCCGGCTCGACACCCTGGAGCGCGCCGGTCTGAAGCGCGACGCGGCCTTTCAGCGCGTTTATCAGGTTCCAGGCATGCAGCGCGTGAACCAGGCCGTCGGCCGCCTGGTGCGCGCCCCCGGCCAGCATGCGAAGGTCCTGCTGCACTGCCGCCGCTTCCTTGAACCCAGCTACGCCGCCCTCCTCGACCCCGCCTACCAGTTCGGCGCGACGATCGCTGCAGATGAAGAACTGGCGGTTTGGTTGGCTCAATAGATTCTTTGCCTGCAGCCCGACATCCAGCCGCCCCCATTTCCCGCTTTACCGGCCCGGGCACGGGGGACACAGTTTCCGCCGATGTCCTGGAACCGCCGCCATCTGCTCACCCTCGAGGAACTCTCCGCCGCCGATATCGCCCTCATCCATGCGACGGCCACCACGTTCAAGCAAATCCTCGGCCGCAACGTCAAAAAGGTCCCCGCCCTCCGCGGCAAGACCATCGTCAACCTCTTCCTCGAGCCCAGCACCCGCACCCGCCTCGCCTTCGAGATGGCGGCCAAGCGGCTCAGCGCCGATGTCATCGCGTTCGATGCCGCCAGCTCCTCCACCACCAAGGGCGAGACACTCCGCGATACCGCCCAGAACATCCGCGCCCTCGGGGCCGAAATGATCATCCTGCGGCACGCCGCCGCCGGCTCGCCGCTCTACCTCTCCCGCATCCTCGACATTCCGGTGATCAACGCCGGCGACGGCGCCCACGAGCACCCGACCCAGGGCCTCCTCGACACGTTCACCATGCAGGAGCATCTCGGCGCGCTCCGGGGTCGCAAGGTCGTCATCCTCGGCGACGTCCTCTTCAGCCGCGTCGCCCGCTCCAACATCCACGCCCTCACCAAGCTCGGCGCGGCCGTCACCGTCGTCGGCCCGTCCACCCTCGTGCCGCACTGGTTCACCTCCCTCGGTGTCACCGTTTCGCACGACCTGCGCAGCGCGCTCGCCGACGCCGAGGTCGTGATGCTGCTGCGCATCCAGCACGAACGGCAGACCGCCGGCATGTTTCCCTCGCTCGGCGAATACACCAGCGTCTTTGGCCTCAACCGCGCCCGCGCCGACTGGCTCAACCCGCGCGCACTCATCATGCACCCGGGTCCGATCAACCGCGGCGTCGAGATCGACAGCGAACTCGCCGACGGCAAAAACAGCGTGATCCTCGAACAGGTCGCCAACGGCATCGCCGTCCGCATGGCCGTCCTCTACCTCTGCGCCGGGGGCGACCCGCAGAAGATCGCGACCTCGAAAGACTGAACCCATCGTTCTCGTTCTCTTACTCATTCTCATTCTCGACCAAGTTCGCCCACGATGACTTTTCAACCTGAGAACGAGTAGGAGAACGAAGAACGATTTCCCAACCCTCATGCCCTCCCTCTGGATCGCCAACGCCCGTGTGATCGACCCCGCCGCCCAGCGCGACGCGGCCGGCAGCCTCTTCATCCGCGACGGCAAGTTCGTCCCCTCGCTCACCGCCGCCGACAAGAAGCGCGCCCGGAAGCTCGACGCCCGCGGGCTCGTCGCCTGCCCCGGCCTGGTCGACATCCACGTCCACTTCCGCGAGCCCGGCCAGACCCACAAGGAAACCATCGCCACCGGCTCCCGCGCCGCCGCCGCCGGCGGGTTTACCACCGTCGTGTGCATGCCCAACACGTCCCCGCCCGCCGACAACGCCGGCACCATCCAGTTCATCAAGGACGCCGCCCGCCGCGCCAACGTCGTCGTCAAGGTCCTCCCCACCGGCTGCATCACCGTCGGCATGAAGGGCCAGGCCCTCGCCCCCATCGGCTCCCTCCAGCGCGCCGGCGTTGTCGCCATCACCGACGACGGCGACTGCGTCCAGTCCAACGAGCTCATGCGCCGCGCGCTCGAATACGCCAAGATGTTCGACCTGCCGGTCATGGACCACTGCCAGGATGCCTCCATGACCGTCGGCGCCGTCATGAACGAGGGCGTCGTCTCCACCCGGCTCGGCTTGCGCGGCTGGCCCCACGCCGCCGAGGACATCATCGTCGCCCGCAACGTCATCCTCGCCCAGTCGACCGGCGCCCACGTCCACCTCCAGCACATCAGTTCCCGGTTCTCCGTCGACGTCATCCGCCGCGCCAAGGCCCGTGGCGTCCCCGTGACCGCCGAGGCCACCCCGCACCACCTCGCCCTCACCGAGGAATCGCTCGGCGGGTACGACACCAACTTCAAGATGAACCCGCCGCTTCGCACCGAGGCCGACCGCCGTGCGCTCATCGCCGGCCTCCGTGACGGCACCCTCGACTGCATCTGCACCGACCACGCGCCCCACACGCCCGACGAAAAGGACCGCGAGTTCGACTTCGCCCCCAACGGCATCCTCGGCCTCGAAACCTCACTCGCCGTTTCCCTCGGGGTGCTCGTCCGCCAGAACAAGTTCAAGCTGCCGTTCGTTCTCGACCTCCTCACCCGCCAGCCCGCCCGCATTCTCAAGCTTCCCGCCGGCACCCTGGCCGAGGGCGCCGCGGCCGATGTCTGCCTCTTCGACCCCGACGAGCAATGGACCTACGACGCCCGGGCCGGCTTCAGCAAGTCTGCCAATTCTCCCTGGCACGGCCAGAAACTCACCGGCCGCGTCAAGTCCACGATCGTCGACGGCCGCGTGGTCTTCGCCGACGGCCGGATCACCACCTGATACACCTCCAACTATTCCCATGCCATTACCCGGCCGGCCGCTCGTCGGCATTCTCGCCCTGCTGCTCCCGCTCACCTTCGCCCGCGCCGCCACTCCGACCCCCGGGCCGGAGGCCGCCCCGATCCCGGAGGCCGCCACGCCCCGGCCGGCCCCGATGACCCTCGAGCAGGCCTATGCCAAACAGGGCATCAAGCTCATCATCGGACCCGCCACCGTGCCAATCGGCGACTTCGCCTCCCTCAAGTTGCCCGCCCATTTCGGTTACGTGGGCAAGGACGCCCTCGCCAAGTATTACGAAGTAACCCACAACAACCTGTCGGGCAATGAGGTCGGCGTCATGCTCAGCCCCGACGACAGCTGGGAGCTATTCTTCGACTACAATGCGGTGGGCTATATCAAGGATGATGAGAAGGACAAACTCGACGCCCCGAAGCTGCTCACTACCATGACCTTCAACCAGGAGGAAGCTAACGCCGCTCGCAAGGATAAGGGTTGGAGCACCATGAAGATTCTGGGCTGGGCCAACCCGCCGCATTATGACGAAAAGACCCACAACCTGAAGTGGGCCATCAATCTCAACTCCTCCGCCGACAATTTTAAATCCACCTTTATCAATGAAAGCATCCGCCTGCTCGGCCGGGGCGGGGTCATGGAGGTGACGCTGGTCTCCGGCAACGACTCCTTCAAGTCGGACGAGGCGGCATCCGACGCCCTGCTGGCTTCGAGTTTCGAGTACACCGCGGGTCAGAAATATTCCGAGTTCCGCTCCGGCGACAAGATTGCCGAATACGGTCTCGGCGCGCTGGTGCTCGGTGGCGCCGGCGTGCTCGCCGCCAAAGCCGGCCTCTTTGCCAAGCTCGGGGTGTTCCTCGCCAGCGCCTGGAAACTCGTTGTCGTCGCCATCGTCGCGCTCGGAGGCTTTTTTAAGAAGATGTGGAAAAAGATCACCGGCCGCGCCTAAGCATGGTCTGCTGCCGAAATGGGGGCGGGGCGCCCTCGCCCCGCAGAATCCCCGCCAACCCATCGTTCTCGTTCTCTTTCTCGTTCTCCGGCTCGAAAATCCGATGAATGACCTCGGCTGAGTGATAGATTAAGCGTCCGGGCGAACGAGTTTGATCTTCGGCGCAGATCAGCGCGCCCGCTCGCGGGGTGAGGGCACCCCGCCTACAACAATACTCAATCCCCCGCCGCCCCTCATGTCGGACCCCACCCTGCTTGCCGTTGTCTTCTGGGCCTTCTTCCTCCTCGACGGGGCGCAGATCGGGCGGCGCACCCGCTTCAGTTTCATGAGCTGGTTCGGCGGACGTCGCGCTCGGCCCGCCCACCGGCGCTGGCAACTGTACAGTCCCTGGCCCGGCAGCTGGCGCGCCCCGGCAGACGACCTGCCGTTCTCCTTCGCCCCGGCCGGACTGTGCAACTGGCCTGCCGGTTCCGCCGCTCGCCCCGCCACCACTCCCGACACCTTGCAGGCATGGCGATGGGAGGAGATCACCGAGGTGCAGGAACGAGCCGGCCGGCTGCTGATCAATGGACGGGATTTCTGCCCTGCCACGCCGCACCTGTCAGCCGACAGGGTGCGCGCGCTTGCCGCCGCGTGTGGGCCGCTCAGCCCCGACGCCCGGGCCCGGCTCCTCCGCACCCGTCTCCGCCTCTGGCTCCGGCCCGCCCACCTGCGCCGGCGCGCGCTGGTGCTGCGCGCGCGCACCCAGACTTTGGCCACGGCCAACGCCCTCGCGCTGCTCGTCCTCGCCGCGATCACCACGGGCTGGCTGGGATTCCTGCCGGAGTTGATCGGCACCGGGTCCGCCGCGCGGCTGGCCTCTGCCCTGCCTCTGGCCGTCGCCTATCTGATTTGCCTGCATGTCGGTGCCGTCGCCCTGGCCTGGCGCGCCCGCGCCCGCCTGCAACGCCTGGATCCTCACCACCCCCCGTCCAAAAACCCCCTGCCCGGGGTGTTCTTTTTTCCCCCGGGCGCACTGCATCTCCGTGCGTTGCTGGGCGAGAACTGGTTCCCCGCGTCCCATCCGCTGGCCACCGCGCTCGCGTTCGCCCCGCCGGCAATGCGCGATGAAATCGTGTTTAACGTGCTCGCGGATCTGCGCTGGCCGCTCGCGCCACCCGGTGCCGGACCGCTCGCGGCGGAAATCCTTGGCAATTTCCGGACTGAGCTTGAACAAGAAATCGGGCTTCTCCTGCGTCGCACCCGGCTCGACCCGGCCCGTCTGCTCGCGCCGCCCGTCCCCGACGGACCGCAGAGCCGCACTTACTGTCCGCGTTGCGGAGCGCAGTTTGTGACCGAAAAAGGAACCTGCCCCCGCGGCGTGCCGCTGCGGCCGCTGCCCTGATTTCGGCGGTCGCCGGACCCACGGCCGGGCCACCCGCCCGTTTCCGGATTTGATCTGCACGCACTCTTCGTGCGCACTGGACCCTATTGATGTCACCCGATGCCCTCCAACTCGCCGACTTGGTCTATGAGTCCGTCCTCGGACTCGCCGGCATCTGGCTGCTCTGGGCGCTCGTGCTCCGCCCCGCCGCCCGCGCGCGAGCCAAATCCCGCCCTGACCTGCTGCCCGCCTGGCCGCCGCCCGCCAGTGACTTTATCCTGTTTCTGCTGATGGTTATCGGCGGCGGTCTGTTGCTGGCGTTTGCCGGCGGCATGATTCTGCGGCACTACGAACTGTCCAACGACAGCAAAATCATCATCGGTGCATCCACCTTTCAACTCGGTATGCTCTTGGGTGTGGGGCTTTTTTTCCGGCTCCATCCGCAGTCCGCCCCGAAGTCCGCCCCCTCGGCGGGCCGGCCTTGGCTGGCGGCGGCGCCCACTTTTTTCATTTCTATCCCGCTGCTCCAAATCACCAGCCTGATCTGGCTCAATCTGCTCGACGCGAGCGGCTATCCGGTGGAGCGGCAGCCACTCGTCGATCTGATGGACCGCCCCGACCAGCCGTGGCCTCGCCTCGTCCTCGCCATCTTCTCCATCGTCATCGTCGCCCCGGTCACCGAGGAACTCATCTTCCGCGCGGGGATTTTCCGCTTCCTCCGCACGCGCCTCCCGCGCCGGGGCGCCCTGATTCTGTCGGCCCTGCTCTTTGCCGCACTGCACGCCGACGTACCGAGCTTCGCCCCGCTCTTTGTCCTCGGCCTGGTCTTCGCCCTGGCCTACGAACGCACGGGTCACATCAGCACCACGATGGGCGCGCACGCGCTGTTCAACCTGAACACGCTGATCCTGATTCTGACCGGGGTCGACAAATGAGCCGCCGCCTCGCATAAACTCCGGTCCCTCGCTCTCGCCGCTCACCCCCGCCCTTTCTCCGGTCCGTGCATCCTTTCACCTCCCGTCCCACCGCCTCCGTCGCCGCCCTCGGCGAAACGCGGCTGATCGCTTCGATCCGCCGCTGGCTGGGTACTGCGTCTCCGCCCGCCCCGTTCGGAATTGGGGATGACTGCGCGGTTCTCCCGCCCAGCCGCAGCCGTCAGTTGCTCACCGTGGATCCGGTCATCCATGGCGTGCACTTCGATGACTCCGTCCTGCCCCGCGCCGTCGGCGCGAAACTTCTCAAACGCAACCTGAGCGACCTCGCCGCCATGGGTGGCCGCCCCGCCGCCGCCGTGATCAGCCTAGCTCTCGCCCCGCAGGTAAAGTTGGCCTGGCTCGAAGCGTTTTACCGCGGCCTGGCTGTGACCGCCCGCCGATTTCGGGTCCCGATCGTCGGCGGCGATGTTGCCACCCAGCCCGGTGGCCTGGTCGCCACGCTCACCCTCCTCGGTGAGGTCGCCGGCCCGCGCGTGCTCACGCGCACGGGCGCGCGGACCGGCGACCGGATCTTCGTCACCGGAGTTCTCGGCGGCAGCCTGGCCTCCGGCCATCACCACCGTTTCATCCCGCGACTGGCCGAGGGTGCGTGGCTCGCCCGGCAATCCGGCGTCCGTTCCCTGATGGACGTGAGCGACGGCCTGGCGAAGGACCTCCCGGCGCTCACCCCGGCCGGCGCCCGGGCCGAGCTGAATACCGCCACCCTCCCCCGCCGCCGCGGCTGCGACGTGCGCGCCGCGCTCTGTGACGGCGAGGATTACGAACTGTTGTTCGCCCTGAACGGGAAAACCGAAACGGAGAAATTTCAGGCCGCCTGGCGTCGCGCGTTTCCACGCACGCGCCTCACCTGCATCGGACGCTTTGTGCAGGCCAGCCGTCCCCGCGCCGCGGATGCCCTCAGGCTCGATGACTACCAGGGCTTCGAGCACCTGCGGGAGCTGAATGGCCGCAAAAAGGCGCAAGCGGCGCAAAAACAATTCGGAAGGAAACGATGAGGCATTTTGCATTTCCCTGTGATGTTGCCGTTTCTTTTTTGCGCGTCCTTGCGCCTTTTCGCGGCCAATCTCCGTCTCTCCGACCATGACCATTCTGGATAAACTCCGGGTGGGCGCCACTACGTCATCCGCCGAACAGACCCGTGCGCTCGCGCGCGAGTTTGCGGCCGTGCTGCCGGCCGACACGGTGCTCGCCTTGCATGGAACGCTTGGCGTGGGCAAGACCACCTTCACCCAAGGCCTCGCCGCCGGCTTCGGCGTCACCGAGGCGGTCACCAGCCCCACCTTCAACATCTTCACCCTGCACCGCGGAGGTACCCGGCTTCTCGTGCACCTCGACGCCTACCGCCTGACCAGCGAACGCGAGGTCGAGCCGCTCATGCTGGAGGATTTTCTCGTCAGTCCGTGGTGCCTCGTCGTCGAATGGCCGGAGAAGATTGCCGCCTGGCTGCCCGCCGGAGCCTGGCATCTCGACCTCGGCATCCGACCCGACCAGCGCCATACCCTCAAGCTGCGTTGAGGTTGTCCGCCCTCCCGACGCCCTGACACTTCCCCCGGTCGCCGACGAGCCGGCCGCAGTCATAAGTTGCACTTATGCATGGCCTCACGGCGGCTAATAGATTTCGGCGCCTCCGCTATACCGTTGCCGCATCCGTCGCGACAAAGCACTTTGACCGTCGGCTCCTGCGCCACCACCACCCAGCCGGGCCGATCCGTTCTGCCCGTCGCTTCACCGGCGAACAGCGCCGGATTGCGGTAAATCCCGAACCGCTGGGGACGATTTTCCCATGGCCACCCAACCCAACTCCCACCGCTACGGCTGGATCGCGGACCAGCCGGACCATCGCGATTATCTTTATGCCGCCCCGCAGGGCATCGTCGACACCCTGCCGCCGAAGGTCGATCTCCGGTCGCACTGCCCTCCGATTTATAACCAGGGCCGCATCGGTTCGTGCACGGCCAACTCCATCGCCGGCGCCGTCCAGTTCACGCGACGGGTCGAAGACCTCGCCCCGGACTTCGTCCCTTCCCGCCTGTTCATCTACTGGAACGAGCGCAACCTTGAGCACACCGTGCCGGTCGACAGCGGTGCTCAGCTCCGCGACGGCATCAAGATCGTCCACCAGCTCGGCGTCTGCCCTGAAACCGGCTGGAGCTATGACGACACCCCCGCGGATCCCGCTTCGCATCTCTGGCCCGACGGAGCCAAGGCCGCCCTGCGTCCCACCGACTCCTGCTTTGCCGCCGCCCTCAACCATCAGGCGACCAGTTACCGCCGCGTCGCGCGCAGTCTCGTCCAGATGAAGGGCTGCCTGGCCTCCGGCTACCCGTTTGTCCTTGGCTTTGCCGTTTATGAATCGTTCGAGAGCGCGGTGGTCGCCCGCACCGGGATCGTGGACCTTCCGAAGCACGACGAATCCCGTCTCGGTGGACATGCCGTTCTGGCCATCGGCTACGATGACACCACCCAGCGCTTCCTCATCCGCAATTCCTGGGGTCCCGCCTGGGGACTGAAAGGCTGCTTCACGATGCCCTACGCCTACCTCCTCGACGCCACACTGGCCAGCGACTTCTGGACCATCCGGGTAGTCGAGTGAGAATCTCCGGCGTATTGGCAGTAAACTGTAGCCGGGTTCGGTGACCCCGGGGATTGATGCTCTGTCAGATCAAGGCACCGGGGTCAGCGACCCCGGCTACAGCCAAGCGAAATGCTCACCTCGCCGGCACCCTCCCCACCATCGCACCCTTTCGCGCCTCAGGCCGGCGGGCGCACTTCGCTCATCAGCTCAACGATGTTGCCCTCGGGATCGCGCACGGCCGCCATCCACAGCTCGTGGTCGGGCATCCGGGCAATCAGCCGCGGCTCCCCGACGGGTTGCGCACCCCGCGATACAATCGCGGCCTGCGCCGCCCGGATGTCGGCCACCTTGAAATACAAAATGGAGTTCTTCCCCGCCTCGCCCGCGCCCTGCGGAGTTGTCAGCATGATCCGCACGCTGCCCGCGGCCAGGAACGCCATGTTCGGTCCCGCCGGAAATAGAAATCGCAGGCCGAGCACGTCCCGGTAAAATGCGGTCGCGCGCGCCACGTCCGCCACGGTAATCGCAATCTGTCCGATTTCGGAAAGTCCGGGCGCGGGTGATGTGTTCATGCGCACCTCCTGCCAGCCCGCGCCGCAGTGGGCAATTCGTTTTTCGCCTTTCTCAGGGCCATTCGCCTTGCGCCCGGACCGGGGCGGGCCCAATTACCGTCACCATCGGCTTCCCCTCTGCGGGTTCGACCCAGCCGGGATCGCCGGACCGTCCCCGCTGTGAAAAGAATTCCCCTCGTCCTGGTGCTCGCCTTCGCCGGCTGCCACACGGCGCCCCATCCGGGTGCAACTCCGGCCGTCGTGACCGCCGTAACCACCCCGCCGTCCGAGCCCGCCGCCGGCGTCGCGGTGTTCAAGGGCGACCACCTGCCCGACGGCGGTTGCGAGGTTCTCTCCACGCTGTCCGTGATCGCGAGGCCGGAGGAAGCGCCGGGGGTCGAGGCGTATTTCGTGCAGTGCGCGCTCAATCTCGGCGGCAACGGCGTCGTGCTGGAAACCCTGCCCGTCCGCAGCACCACCACCAAGGTTACCTACAAGGGCACCATGGTCTTCGTACCGGCAACCGGTCCCCAGCCAACCTCGTTCCGCAATGCCGAAGGCCTGGTCGTCAGCGGCGTGCGGCCCGCCCATCCGGTCACGATCTTCACGAATGTCGGCGGACAGATCATCGCCACCACCTCCCCGGCTTCGGGCCAGGAGGTCCGCGATCCGCTGGAAGACCTGCCGCAGTTTCGCACCGCCTTCGACGACGCCTCCCAACTCGCCGAAGAAAAGGCCCGTCTCTATCGCGCAGCCCGCGGCCCCCTCGGCGCCATCCACATCTTTTGGGCCGAAAAACAACGCGTGCTCCGAGAAAAGTACGGCCTCGGCTGGAAGACGCCGGGTGAACTGAATCCGTCCGTCAACTACGATTGAGCCAAATAAACGCAGTTGATACCACGGATTCCACGGATGCACACGGATGATCAATCCTTTGCAGATCATTTAGCCTTCACCCAGCAGGTGAGCAGATTGTGGGCGATTTTATTTCCGTCGTATTCTGTATCCGGGATATCTGTGCAATCCGTGGTTGGATTGAATCTCTCATGGGTTCATTCCCCGAAGCTGGCTTCGGCTTAGTTGTAGCCGGGGGCGCGACGAGTGCAGCAGCCTCGGCGGTTGACCCCGGGGTTCGAAAGAGGCGGTCTAAGACACCGGGGTCAGCGACCCCGGCTACAGTTTTCCGAAATGCCCCGGAGCTTGCTCCGGGGATGCTTACCTGCCGAGTTTAGGTTGAGCCTCGCCCTCACGCCGGTCCGCGCCGGGGATGCCGCGCCGGAAATGTTCGCGTCCGCCCGTTGACGGAACCCCGCCGCCGGTCCACTCTGCCTTCACCTTCATGGCCGACTTCCTCGACTCCACCCGCCCCGCCACTCTCGAACGTGCGTTTCTCATCGGGGTTCAGACCAACGAAATGGCCGACGGCGAGGGGGGCGAACTCCTGCTGGAACTCACCGAGCTGGTCGAAAATCTCCGGCTCACCATCACCCGCACCACCCTCGTCAACCTCCGCCAGCCCACGCCCTCCCTGCTCCTCGGCAGCGGTAAGGCCGCGGAGCTCGCCGAGCAGGCCAAGGCCGACGGCGCCGATGTGATCGTGTTCGACGAGGCGCTCTCCCCCGCGCAGCAGCGCAATTGGGAGGAGCTCTCCGGTCTCGCCGTGATCGACCGGCAGGAGGTTATCCTGGAAATCTTCTCCGACCGCGCCCGCACCCGCGAGGCCGTGCTGCAGGTCGCCCTGGCCCGCATGGAGTATTCGCTCCCGCGTCTCACCCGCGCCTGGACCCATCTGTCGCGCCAGCGGGGCAAGGGCTCCATGGGCGGTGAGGGCGAAACCCAGCTCGAGAATGACCGCCGCACGGTCCGCGACCGCATCACCCACCTCAAGGCCGAGCTCGCCAGCGTCGTGAAGCAGCGCGGCGTCCAGCGCCAGAAACGCCAGCGCGTCCCCATCCCGACCGCCGCCATCGTCGGCTACACCAACGCCGGCAAATCGACCTTGCTCAACGCCCTCACCGGCGCCCATGTCCTCGCGGCCGACAAGCTCTTCGCCACCCTCGACCCGACCACCCGCCAGCTGGTCCTGCGCGGCAACCAAAAGCTGCTGGTCACCGACACCGTCGGCTTCATCCGCCGCCTGCCACACGGTCTTGTCGAGGCTTTCAAGGCCACCCTCGAGGAGGTCGTGGTCGCCGACTTCCTCATCCATGTGCTCGACGTGACCAATCCCAACGTCGCCCAGCACCACGCCACCACCCTCGCCGTCCTCGCCGAGCTCGGGGCCGCCGACAAGACCATCATCACCGTCTTCAACAAGACCGATGCCGCCGATGCCGCCATGCTCCGCCGCGCGCGGCAGCTCGCGCCCGAGGCCCTGTTTCTCAGCGCGCACACCCGGGCCGGACTCGACACGCTGGAAACCCGCGCCCTCGAACTCATCGCCGACGCCTTCGGGTTCACCGAGCTGCTCGTGCCCCCGAGCCGCTACGACGTGGTCGCCCGCCTCCATGCCAGCGGACACATCCATGAGCAGGAGCTGACGGACGACGGCATCCGGATCCAGGGCCGTTTCCCCGCCGCCCAGTCCGCCTTCTTTGCCCCCTTCGTGGTCCCGCCCGCGAAGTAAGCATTCGAAACTTCCGAAACTGTAGCCGGGGTCGGTGACCCCGGTGCCTTGATCGGAGAAAGCAACAATCCCCGGGGTCACCGACCCCGGCTACAGGAATGTCAAATTGCACAACCGTTGACTCAGAAATAATCCAAGCCATTTGTAAGCGTCCGGTCCGCGTCCCTGGGCTGACGTCTTGATGGTTACCAATGCGATGTCTCAATGGTGACCATTACGACGTCGCGATGGTTACCAATGAGATCTTAGTTTTAGATCGAAGCCGGCTGCCAGAGCAGCGGAGTC
>CAIQQB010000135.1 GCA_903873805.1 uncultured Opitutia bacterium
CCCATATTAACTTATTTTACCCGATCCGCTGTCCAACGGACGGGGACCACCTCACCAGCTCCTGCGCGACTCCCCTCTCACGACCGCCCAGCGCGAGCAGCTCGACATCGCGACCGGCTCCGCGGAAACCCTCCTGCGGCTGCTCAACGACATCCTTGACCTGTCCAAGATCGAGAGCGGCAAGCTCGAGCTGGAAACCGTCAACTTCTCCCCGGCCGATGCCGTCAACGAGGTCGTGTCCCTCCTCCGCGCCCCCGCCGAAACCAAGGGCCTCAGCCTCACCGCCACCTTCGGCCCCGGGCTGCCCACCACCGTCTCCGGCGACTCGCTGCGACTGCGCCAGGTACTGCTCAACCTCATCGGCAATGCCGTCAAGTTCACCACCCTGGGCAGCGTTGGCATCGGGCTCGATCTGGTCAGCTGCGGGGGGGGCATCGCCTGCCTGCGTTTCCGCATCCACGACACCGGCATCGGCATGGATCCCGCCACCCAGGCGCGTCTCTTCGAAAAGTTCAGCCAGGGCGACAGCTCCACCACCCGCCGTTTTGGCGGCTCCGGACTCGGGCTGGCGATCTCCCAGTTGCTGACCCGGCAGATGGGCGGCACCATCACGGTGCACAGCCGGCCCGGGCAGGGCTCGGAGTTTGCGTTCGAGCTGCCCTTCCCCCTCGCCGACAACCTGCCCGAACCGGTGGGCGAAGCGCCGGAGATGGATCCCCTCACCCCGCAGTTTCACGGCCGGGTTCTCGTGGTCGAGGACAACCAGGTCAACCAACGCGTCATCGAGATGATGCTGCGGCGGACCGGGCTCGAGGTTACCGTGGTGGACAATGGCCAGGAGGCGGTCGAACGCGTAGCCGCCGAAAGGTGGTCGCTTGTCCTGATGGATATGCGGATGCCAGGCATTGACGGGGCCGAGGCCACCCGGCGCATTCGCCAACAGCTCGCCGGCCGGCCGCTCCCGATTATCGCGCTGACCGCGAATGCCATGCCGGAGGACCGCATCCTCTGCCAGAAAGCTGGCATGAACGATTTTCTCGCCAAGCCGGTCCGCCAGTCCGAGCTGCATGCCTGCCTGAGACGTTGGTTTGCCACCTAGCCGGCCCGGTCCCGACCGGTGGCAGTTGGTGCCCGGAGTCGGAATCGAACCGACACGCCTTTAGAGGGCGCGGGATTTTGAGTCCCGTGCGTCTACCAATTCCGCCATCCGGGCGACACGCCAGGGCCGCAACCTAGGGCGGTTCGCCACGTTGTAAACGGAAAATTCCGTCCCTCCACCCCACCCCAGCGCGGGCTTGCACCGGGACCGGCAGCCGCTGCAATGGGCGTTCCCCACCACCGCCGCCATGCCCGACTTCCGCGCCCATTGCGCCCCCGCCGAACGCGACCCCCGCGAGATCCGCCTCTCCTTCGAGGAGTCGCACCACCTCGTCATCGTCAACCGCGCCAATCGCGGTGACACCGTCGTTGCCTTCGACGGTCACGGCACCGAATGGATCTGCGAGCTGGCCGACGACAACCGCAGCGCGGCGGTCCTCAAGGTGCGCTTTCCCCAGAAGGCCAAGCCCCTCCCCTTCGCCATCACCCTCGGCCAAGCCCTGCCCAAGGGTCCGCATATGGAAGCCATCGTCCGCAAGGCCACCGAGCTCGGCGCGGCCGCCATCGTCCCGCTGGAAAGCGAACGCACCCAAGTGCATCTCGACGGCGACCGATCCGACAAGAAGATCGAAAAGTGGCAGACCGCCGCTCTCGAAGCCGCCAAACAGTGCGGCAATCCCTGGCTACCGGAAATCTCCCCGGTGCAGAACGCCGCCAGCTTCATGGAAAAGGTGCAGGGCTTTGACCTGAAACTCATCGCCAGCCTCCAGCCGGGTGCCAAGCCGCTCAAAACTGTCCTCGCGGCGTTTCAGTCCGCCCAAAATCGCGCCCCGAAAAAAGTTCTCTGGCTGATCGGCCCCGAGGGTGATTTCACCCCGGCTGAAATGAGCGTGGCCAAAAGCGCTGGCTTCGAACCGATTACGCTCGGCCCTCTCGTACTCCGCTGCGAAACTGCCGCCATCTACGCCCTCAGCGTGCTGAGCCACGAGTTGCAGGGCGGCTGATCGGACGCCCCGTTTCGGGTTCTGGGTTCTGCGTTCTGGGTTTAGGGTTATGAGTTTTTGGGCCCAGTCCAAGCCAACCCCATGCTGCATTTTGAACCCAAAATCCGCACCCGGAACTCCGAACCCGGAACCTTGAACCGGGAACCCCGGCGCCTGCGGCGCCGCTACCAGACCAGCAGGCCGCCCGCAAACGTCAGCCCGGCGCCGACACTGCAAAAGATGATCCGGTCACCAGGCTTGAAGATGCCTTCGGCCGCCGCCCAGCCCAGCGCCATCGAAACGCTTGCGCCTGACGTGTTGCCGTATTTTCCGATGGTCATCACAAAGCGTTCAAACGGTATGCCAACCCGCTTGCTGACCGCGCGCAGAATGCGCTCATTGGCTTGGTGCGGCACAATCCAAGCCACGTCGCCCGGCTGCAGACCGTGCTGGGCGAGAGTCGCCTCAATCTTGTCGGCAAACGCAATCACCGCGCTCTTGAAAACCACCGCGCCGTTGAGCTGGAGATAAAAATCCGCGCGGTCGTCGCCGCTCGCCAACGGCACGGGCCGGAGTGCACCACCGCCGCGCCGCTGGATCGCGTCGAACTGGCTGGCATCACCCGAGAGTGACATGCGGTGCAGGCGGTGTCCGCCCGGCGCGTCGGTCAGCACCGCCGCACCCGCGCCATCGCCGAAGAGGAAGGCGGTCTCGTGATCGTTCGGATTGGTGATGCGCGAAAGCAGCTCCGCCGTCACCACAATCAGATTTTTCGCCGTGCCGCCGCAGATGAACGCCCGTCCGACCTCCAGCGCATAGAGCCAGCCGGAGCAGGCGGCGTTGAGATCGAAGGCCAGCGCGCGCGGGATGCCCAGTTCCCGGGCCAGCGCACTTGCCATCGACGGCACTGGCTGGTCGGGAATGATTGTCGCCATAATGATGCCGTCGATCCGGGTCACCTCGACCCCCGCCTGGGCCAGGGCCTGCCGCACCGCCGTCGCCGCCAGACTGGTCGCCGTCTCATCCTCGTCGGCATAGCGGCGTTCCTTGATGCCGGTCAGCTTGATCATCTCCGCTTCCGTACGACCCGGAAACGCCTTCAGAATCTCGCTGGTCGGCCGGATGTTCTTGGGAACCGCATAGCCCACGCCGGCGATGCAAACCGTTTCAGCACTTGCGGAGTGCGGTGCGCGGGGTGCGGAGTTAACTTGTGGCGCGGGGCTGCCCTTGGCCGTCGGATGGGCCGCCAAGTAGCGGGTCACGTCATCGCCCGAGACACGACCACCCGGGCCTGTCGCCGCAATGCCTTCCAGCTGCGCGGGATCCAGACCGGCGTCCTGGGCCAGCTTGGTCGCGCGGGGCGTCCATTGGAGTGCGGAGTGCGGACTGGAGACGGCGGACTGGACCACCCTCGGCAGAGGCGTCGACATGGCGGTCGGTGCAACTGGGTTGGGTTTGGATTCCGCACTCCGCACTCCGCGATCCGCACTGGCCTCCAAGTGTCGCAACGATTCGTCGGCGGTTTCAATCCGCAGAAAGGGCGAGCCGGACGGTACCACGTCCCCCGCCCGGCACAGCGCGGCGCGGACGATCCCGGCGCAGGGCGCCTCAAATTCAAAGACCGATTTGTCGCTTTCCAGTTCGGCGATCTTCTCGCCCTTTGCCACCGTGGTGCCGGGAGCAACCTTGATGTCGATAACGGTAAGTTCGCTGACGGTCGCCCCCATGGAGGGAATCGGCACATCGATGAGAAAGGTGTCCATCAGAAGAAATTGGCTGAAAACCAGTGTGGACTGCCGCCAATCACGGTCAATGACCGAGAGAGCCCCGCCGTCGAACGGCCGGTGGACGCCGCCCGCTCCGATTGGACTGGCCGGACGATTGCCCAGTTTGCAAACACAGGGCCCCGGCACAATGCGAGTGCCCGGCCTTACGGACCGGCACGTACCGTGCGCCAGACCGCCAGGCACGATGCGATGAGCGCGGGCAGTTCGGCCAGCGGAATCTGGCTTTGGGCATCACTGATGGCCTTGGCGGGATTGGGATGGGTCTCGATGAACAGACCGTCCGCGCCCGCGGCAAGCGCCGCCCGGGCGAGCGGCGCCACGAATTCGCGCTGGCCACCGCTTTTGCCGCCGGCCGCACCAGGCAGCTGCACGCTATGGGTGGCGTCAAATACCGTAGGATAGCCGTTGCCCCGCATGAGGGCGAAGGAGCGCATGTCCACCACCAAATTCTGATAGCCGAAAGTTGTGCCGCGCTCGGTCTGCCAGACCTCCTTCGCCTTCCCCTCCCGCAACTTGCCGGTCACGTAAACCATTTCTTGCGGCGAAAGAAACTGGCCCTTCTTCACGTTGACGCAGCGGCCGGTGCGGGCGGCGGCGAGCAGCAGGTCGGTCTGCCGGCAGAGGAATGCGGGGATCTGCAGAACGTCGCACACGGCCGCGACCGCGGACACCTGCGCCGTTTCATGGACGTCTGTCAGGACGGGAAACCCATACTCCTTCCGGATCAGGGCGAGGAGCCGGAGTCCGCGGACCATCCCGGTGCCACGGTCGCCCGTGAGCGAAGTGCGGTTGGCCTTGTCAAAGGAGCCCTTGAACACGATGCGCAGTTCCGGGTGGGCGCGGCCGAGCGCCCCGAGTTTTTCCGCGACGGTGCGGCAGACGCGCTCGTTTTCCAGCGAGCAGGGCCCCGCGATGAGCAGGAGTTTTTTGGGGTCGAAGATCATTTCTTCGCCCGCTTTTTTCCCCCGCGCTTGTGCTTCAGCGCCGCGCCAATGAAAGCGGCAAAGAGCGGGTGCGGCTGGTTGGGCTTGGACTGGAACTCGGGATGAAACTGCACCGCAACAAACCAGGGGTGGTTCTTGAGTTCGACGATCTCCACCAGGTTGCGGCGGGGGTTGATGCCGCTGACCATGAGGCCGCCGCGCTGCAGCTGGCCGACATAGGCGTTGTTGACCTCATAGCGGTGGCGGTGGCGCTCACGGATGCTGGTGGCCCGATAGGCCCTCGCGGCGTGCGTGCCGGATGTCAGGGCGCATTCATAGCTGCCGAGCCGCATCGTCGCACCCTTGTCGATGATCTTCTTCTGCTCCTCCATCATGTTGATGACCGGATGCGGCGACTGTTCGTCGAATTCCGTCGAGTTGGCCCCCTTCAGCCGAAGCACGTTCCGGGCAAACTCGATCACGGCAATCTGCAGGCCGAGGCACAGCCCATAGTACGGGATTTTCTTTTCGCGGGCGTAGCGCGCCGCCGCGATCTTGCCCTCGGTGCCGCGATCGCCGAAACCGCCGGGCACCAGGATGCCGTCGAGGCCCTTGAGCAGCGCCAAGCCGTTCTTCTTCTCCAGATCCTCGGCGTCAATGCGCCGGATCGTGACCCGGCAGTTGTTGGCGATGCCGCCATGGGTGACCGACTCGTAGACGGACTTGTAGGCGTCTTGCAGCTCAATGTATTTCCCGACCACACCGATCGTCACTTCGTGGGCCGGGTTCTTGATGCGCCGGACGATCTTTTCCCAGATGTTCGCCGCCGGCAGCTCGTGCCGGAGGCCGAACAATTCCACCACCAGCTCGTCCATCCCCTCATGCTGGAGCGCCAGCGGGAGCTCGTAGATCGAATCCACGTCCCGGCATTCAATCACGGCCTTCACCGGCACGTTGCAGAACATCGAGAGCTTGTCGCGCAGCCCCGGATCCAGCGGGTGGTCGCAGCGACAGACGAGGATGTCGGGCTGGATGCCGATCTCCCGCAGCTTGGCGACCGACTGCTGGGTGGGTTTGGTCTTCAGCTCGCCGGCGGCTTGCAGGTAAGGCACGAGCGTGACGTGGATGAAAATCGCGTCCTTGGGCCCGATTTCGAGGGCGAACTGGCGCATCGCCTCGAGGAAGGGGAGGCCCTCGATGTCGCCGGTCGTCCCGCCAATTTCTGTGATGAGCACGTCGACGTCCTTGCCGCCCTGGTAAATGCGCTCCTTGATTTCGTTGGTCACGTGCGGGATCACCTGGACCGTCTTGCCGAGATACACCCCCCGGCGCTCCTTCTGGATGACATTCTCGTAGACCTGGCCCGAGGTGAGATTGTTGAGGCGGGAAAGCTTGCCACTCGTGAATCGCTCGTAGTGCCCGAGGTCGAGGTCGGTCTCGGCGCCGTCTTCCAGCACGTAGACCTCGCCATGCTGAAACGGGCTCATCGTGCCCGGGTCCACATTGAGGTAGGGATCAAACTTCTGGATGCGCACGCGGATGCCGCGCATCTCGAGCAGCGCTCCCAGCGCCGCCGCCGTCAGGCCCTTGCCCAAGGAGGAAACAACTCCGCCGGTCACGAAAATGTATTTCATCGTCTCGGGTATGATGCGTGCCGGAAACGTGACAAGGAAAAGGTGGCGGCACGCGCCCGGCCCGCGCTCATGCGCTCCGGTCCCTCACCCCCAGAACCAGAGACAGAAGGCCGTATAGCCCACGGCAAACACCACGATCGCCGTGGCATAGGCCAGCCACTTCAGCAGCCAGGCCAGCAGCAGGCAGGCCAGCCCCAGAACCACCGCCGCTCCACCCAGAACCAGCCAGGGCGGCCAGCTTTTCAGGGTTAGCAATGCGGCGTTGAGCGACTCCTGCATCCCGCCAGCATAACGCCCGGGCGGACACCGCAAGCAATTCCCCGCTTGCCGCCACCAACCCCGCCCGCAGATTTGGCGGCATGCAGTCCAAACCCCAAGTCCTCGCCTGGCTCACCTGTGACGGCGTCCACATCGATCCCGCCACCGGCAAACATACCATCCTCGGTGTCTTTTCCAACATCCGCGCGCGGCAGTTTCCCGTCACCCACCCGCTCATGGTCTGGTTTCTCACCCTGAGCGACGTGCCCGCCGGCGAACACAAGATCCGCATTTCGATGGGCCTCGATCCGGCCCACACCCAAAAGCTGCTCGAACGCCCGTTCCAATCCCAGGGCCCCCTGCAGCGCATCAATCTCATCAACGAAATCCGCAATCTCAGTTTCCCGCAGGCCGGCGACTACTCGATCATCGTCGAGGTGGACGACGAGCCCCTCCTCGCCACCAGCATCGGCGTGGCCGGTTAAGTTCGCCCGGTCTACCGCCCACCGGTCCCGCCTTCGACCCATGCCCACCGTCCCCCGCTCCGCCCGCCCCTGCCTCATCATCGGCTCCATCGCCATCGACCGCGTCGCCACGCCATTCGCCCAGAGCGACAACCTGCTCGGCGGGGCCGCCAGCTATGCCGCCATCGCCGCCAGCTATTTCGCCCCCACCCGGCTCGTGGGCATCGTCGGGGCGGACTTTCCCCCGGCCTTCCTGCGACGCTACCGGAAACACGGTCTGGACCTGGCCGGCCTGCAGATCGACCCGCAGGGGCAGACCTTCTACTGGTCGGGAAAGTATCGCGACCACTTTGAAGGCCGTGACACCCTCGAAATCCGGCTCAACGTCTTTGAGAGGTTTTCGCCCGTCCTGCCCCCCGCCTATGTCGACACCCCGTTCGTCATGCTCGGCGCCATCCAGCCCGCCCTGCAGCACCATGTCGTGGACCAGCTGCCCGGCGGCAGACGCCGGCCATTCATCCTCGCCGACACCTTCGATCTCTGGATTCACACGACGAAGGCTGAACTCCTGCGCCTGCTCCGTCGCATCGACCTCTTCGTCATCAATGAGGAGGAGGCCCTGCTCCTGACCGGCGAACGCAACCTGATCCTGGCCGGCCGGGCTTTGCGGCGGCTCGGCCCCCGGGCCGTCGTGATCAAGAAGGGCGCCCATGGCTCGATGCTGTTCCACCCCGACGGGATCTTTGCCGTCCCCGCGTACCCCGTCACCAAGTTCGTCGATCCCACCGGCGCGGGCGACAGCTATGCCGGGGCTCTCACCGGTTACCTCGCCTCCGTCAACCGCACCGACTTCGCCGCCCTGAAGAAGGCCGTCGTCTACGCCACCGCCGTATCCAGCCTCACCGTGGAAAGTTTCAGCGTCAACCGCCTCAGCTCCGCCGGCTGGTCCACCATCGACCGCCGGTTCCGCGAGATTATCGCGCTGACCCGACTCTGACCGGCAACACTTGCAGGTTCCGGCGACGCCAGATCACGCCCGCGAGTCCGCCCACCGCCACCCACGCCAGGGTCGAAGATTCGGGGATGGAGGCGAGCTGCCAACCGACATCCTGGAGGGCGCCGAAATCAAGGGCCGTGAAATATTTTCTCGTGCCCTGCGTCAGGGAGGGATCCATCGCCACTTCCTGCGCCACCCCCGTGCCCACCACGGTGCTCATGGTGCCCTGGGCCCAGTGGCCGCCGTCGGGCGACAGCGCCACGCTGCCGCCGTTCAAGGCCATCGCATGGGATCCGGTGAAAAAGCCGCCACTGCTCTGTGCCGTCCAGGAGCCCGCCGTTCCGATGCCCAAAACATGCCCGAGTTCATGGAGCGCCACCGAGTAAAAATCGTTCAGACTGCCAATGTTCTCCGTCGTGCTCGGATCCGAGTCGAAATACCAGGCCGCGGTGTTGTTGAAGGTGACGGTGCCGCCCCAAGGCCCGAAATCCGTGGGCGTATCCAACAGCGCCCCAGACTGGCCACGGCCGCCCACCGTGTCGAACCAGGCCTGGGTGGTGCCCGACGCCCCATAACCGCCCGGACCACCCTCGCCGAGAGTCCCGTCCCCGAGGTTGGACGCCCCCACATACACCACCATCGTGTTCGCCGGCACCACCAGATTCGTAATCGACAGAATGCTGTTTGGATCATTCGGATCGAATGGATTCGCCGTCCATGTGTTAGCCCCGGAAGGGACGATGGCTGTGAGGGAATCCGTAATTCGTGAAGTCAGGTTGGCCGCCGCCTCGTTCAACAGGTCGCGCCGGGCCTGGCTGTTGAAAAAACCGCTGGTGTCGTAGGTGTAGTCAAACGTGATGGTCAGGGCCGGGATGGATGGCAGCACTTCCACCACGACAGCCAGCGCCAAAAGCCACCGACAACTTGCAAAAGTCATTTTCATTTTCTATAATGCCATAAGGTTGCAGCTCGATTTCATCGGTGTAAACGATAAAGTCTCCGGCCGATCGCGGCGCACCCGCCGGCCGGAAAATTTCCGTGTGTTCCTTCGCCGACACGGACAACTTTGCCACCATGTCTGACGAACTTCTCCCGCTTGTCACCAACCTGGCCCGGCACGCCCGGGCGGCCTCGCTCATTCTGGCCACGACCCCAACCGCCCAGAAAGATGCCGCACTCCTCCGTTTGGCCGATCTGCTCTGCTCTGCCACCGCCGCGCTGCAGACGGCCAACGCGCTCGATTTGGAGGCCGCCCTCACCGCCGGACTCGCCCCCTCCCAGCTTGACCGGCTCACGCTCACGCCCGCGCGTCTTGCGCATCTCGCCGAATCCGTCCGTCAGGTGGCTGCACTCGCCGATCCGGTCGGGGAAGTCCTGGATGACTGGACGCAGCCCAATGGCCTGCACATCCGCAAGATTCGTGTGCCGATCGGAGTGATTGCGATTATCTATGAAGCCCGTCCGAACGTCACCATCGACTGCGCGGCGCTCTGCCTGAAATCCGGCAACGCCTGCATCCTGCGTGGCGGGAAGGAATGTTTTCACACCAACACAATTCTGGCCGGCCTGGTGCAAGAGGCCCTCGCTGCGGCCGGACTCCCGGCTGCAGCGGTGCAGCTGATTCCCACGACCGACCGGCAGGCCCTGGTCCACCTCCTCAAGCTCGACCGTCTCATCCACTGCGTCATTCCGCGCGGGGGCGAAAGCCTCATCCGCTTCGTGACGGGAAACTCCACCATCCCCGTGATCAAGCATTACACCGGGGTTTGTTTCGTGTACATCGACCGCGAGGCCGACGCGACGCTCGCCGAAAACATCCTGGTCAATGCCAAGGTTTCCCGTCCCGGCGTCTGTAATGCAGCCGAGCAGCTGTTAATTCATCAGGATTGCGCCGGGACCGTATTGCCGCAGCTGGCCGCGGCGCTCTCCGCCCAGGGTGTCACGCTGCGCTGCGATCCCGCGAGCAGCGCCATCCTGCGGCATAACGGACAGGCCCACGTTCCCGCCCAGCCCTCCGATTACACGGCGGAATTCCTCGATCTTACACTTGCGGTCAGGGTGGTCGATAACCTGGAAACCGCCATCGCGACGATCAACCGTGACGGGTCGGCGCATACGGACGCCATTATCACCCGGGATCCCGTTGCCGCCGCACGATTCCAGGCTGCGGTGGACAGCGCGGTTGTGCTTTGGAACGCGAGCACCCGTTTCAACGACGGATTTGAGTTCGGTTTCGGGGCCGAAATCGGGATTTCGACGGACCGGTTGCATGCCCGCGGCCCGATGGGGCTGCGCGAGCTCTGCAGTTACAAATACCAGATCACTGGCAACGGCCAGGTCCGGGTCTGACGCGACGCGGCGATTCCGCCAAAAAAAGAGGCCCGGCTCCCCGCGAGGGGAACCGGGCCATAACTTGGCAACAACCTACTCTCGCGGGACCTAACGTCCTACTACCATTGGCTGCTCGGGGCTTAACGGCCGTGTTCGGGATGGGAACGGGTGGAACCCCCGGCATATAGTCACCAAGAAGTGACTCTCCAAGTGTGGTTAAACACCGGAGAAAGTGATCAAGTTTAGAAAGAAAGGGGGCAAAGTAAACGCCTAGAACTTTTACATGAGGTTTGCATTAACCGGCAAGGTCATTAGTACCAGTAAGCTGAATGCGTTGCCGCAATTACACATCTGGCCTATCAACCGGGTGGTCTACCCGGACCTTGCACCCTCTTGCGAGGGATTGTGATCTTATCTTGGGATGGGCTTGGCGCTTAGATGCTTTCAGCGCTTATCCCTTCCGAACATAGCTACCCGGCGCTGCCGCTGACGCGACAACCGGAACACCAGAGGTTCGTCATTCTCGGTCCTCTCGTACTA
>CAIQQB010000136.1 GCA_903873805.1 uncultured Opitutia bacterium
CCGATCTCCGCGGCGGCCGGCGCGGCGGCCGCGGGGGCGTCGGCGGGGGTGGCGGCGCCGAAGCCCGGGAGCCGGGCGGCGGCCAGCGCGGCGGTGACGAGGGCGGACTTCCGGAGAAATTCGCGCCGGGAATCCGGGATAGAAAGTGGGGTGGGGAGGTGCATCGGAAAGAGCGGCGCGGGGATCGCGACCGGGCGGGGTGGGCGGGGTGCCGAACCGTGGACGACCGTCGCGCGATGGGCAAAGCGAAACGGCCGGATGGCGGGAAACCGAGCTATCCTCGGAGCGATTGGCGTCTTCTGAAGCCATGCCTTATGTCAGGAAAGCTTACATCCGGCATCCGTGACTGTCGAAGCTTGCGCGCACCCCGACGGTGGCTAGGCTCTTACCCATGTCGGCCGTCAGCAAAACCCCGATTGCGGTCACCGTCCTCATCGCCGGCGTGCTCGGAATGGTGGGCTGGCTCCGGTATCGCGACATCCGCGAACAGCAGCAAAGGGAGAGGAACTCAGTTATGGGCAACCTTCGCGTTCTTTCCACCGGTGCCGATCAATACTACCTCGCGCGCGGTGTCAGCTCTGTCGCCACCACCGATCTTCTGGGCACCAACTCGTCGCAATACATCAGGAATTTCGCAACCCATTCAAACGAGACCTACCCCGCCGTCCTGATGCAGGGTCAGGTCATCACCGCCTCCGGCATCGCCGGTGCCCGCACGATCACCTACAGCCCCTGAGTTCGCGACTGATTTGCCATGAACGACGAACCGGAGCCCCAGAAACCGCCGATGAGCAAAGTCGGGCTGGTCGTGGTATCCGTCCTCGTTGTCCTCGCTCTTGCGTTTCTTGCCTGGTGGATGCCTGCCGCCAGCAAAGCCGGGAGCCAAGATATGGCCGTGTCCGGCAACCTCAGGCAATTATCCACCGGGGCTGATCTCTATTACCTCGAGCACGGGGTCACGTCGGTTGCCTTCACCGAGTTCGTTGGCACCTATCGCTCGCAATACATCACAGATTTTCACACGGTGGCCAACGAGACCTATCCCGCCGTCATGGTGCAGGGTCGGGCCATCACCGCCTCCGGCATCGCCAGCGCCCGCACCGTGACCTACGGAAATTGAACGAATCAGAACGCCCCCCATGAACAGATTCACCGTCCTCCTGGGTGCCTTCGCGGTCCTGATCGGATTGGCTCTCTTTGGGTGTTATTCCGAAGAGAAGGAGCGTCGGGACGAAAACAGCATATTGTCCTTTTGGCAGATTTTTGGTGAAGCCCGTCCCGGCGCGGTTCACCGCCCGCTCGCTCAAGCTGGCCTGCCAGCCGTAGCGCCTGGCGAAGGCTGGCGGAGAGGGTGGGATTCGAACCCACGGTACCCTTGCGGGCACGCCTGATTTCGAGTCAGGTACAATAGACCACTCTGCCACCTCTCCGAAGGCGAAGGCGGGAACGTAGGGCGTGCCGCGAAAAACGGAAGCCGAAACTGCAACCTGCCGCCGTCAGGCTCATGGTCTTGTGTTTTGACTGTGTCCGGATCGAACCCACGGGCAGGATGCCCGTGCTACGTAGCATGGGCATCCTGCCCATGTCAGAGGGAAGCCAGGTCAAAACAACAGACGATGCCGTCAGGTTCCGTCCCCTTTTTCCTGGTTCGCCGGCAGGTGCTGGGGCAGGAAAAGGTAGTAGTTCATCAGCCACCAACTCCGCGACGAGCGGTAGAACAGCGCCGGAACCACCACCGCGCCAATCCCTGCCAGGACCATCGCCGGGGTCAGGCCGATCACTTTCTTGTAGGCCAGCAGCATCACGGGGGTCAGGAAAAACACGAGGGTCACACCGTAGTTAAGGGACATCGAGCCGAGGAAGAACCCCTCGTCGCGCTCGATCGGCAGGCCGCAGTCGGGACAGGCGCGGTTCAGCTCAAACAGCGTGCCGTCCTTGAAGAGTTTCTTGGCGCCGCAGTTGGGGCAGCGGTTGGTGAGACCGCGGGCGATGATCTGTCCTCGGGTGACGCGCATGGAAAGGGGAACGGAAGGGCGATGAATGGGAACGGTCGTCATGTTCGCCCATGCTGGCGGCGGCGGCAAGCTTTGAGACTGGGGGGGGATGGAGCGGATGGGGGTTTGTGGTCGGGACGCATCACCGAGGCGTCTGCGGGTAGCGCAACGGACGGCTCGCAGAGCCGTTGCAGACCGGGCTGGCGGGGTTCGGCGACCCCGCCCTACAACGTGTCGGGTGGAGTCCGCGGACGCCACGGAGTGACGTCCCTACCGGTGAAACCTGAAGCGGGGTGAGGGCACCCCGCCTACATTTTCCGCCCGGCAATCTCCGGTGGCACGGGGGACGGGCACAAAAAAGGCGCCATCCGGGTGGGGGGGCGCCTGGAAAAAGTCTGCGGGGGAATCAGGTGCCGAGCTGATAGCGGATGAAGCGGCGCACCTGGATGTTCTCGCCGATCTTGGAGATTTTCTCCGCGAGCATTTCCTTCACCGTGCGGTTCGGGTCCTTGACGAAGGGCTGGTCGAGCAGCGCGACGGTCGAGAAATACTTGTCGAGCTTGCCCTCGACAATCTTCTGCACGGCGGCGGGCGGCTTGCCCTGGACCTGGGCGGCGGCGATTTCGCGCTCCTTGGCGAGCTCGGTCTCCGGCACCTCCTCGCGGTTCACGTAGAGCGGGCTGGCGGCGGCGATCTGGAGGCAGAGGTCGCGCACGAAGGCCTTGAAGTCCTCGTTGCGGGCGACGAAGTCGGTCTCACAGTTGACTTCAATCAGGACGCCGACCTTGCCGCCGAGGTGGATGTAGCTCTCGACGAGCCCCTCCTTGGCGGAACGGCTGGCGAGCTTGTCGACCTTGGCACCCAGCTTTTTGCGCAGGATGACAATGGCTTCCTCGACGTTGCCGTTGGATTCGGTGAGGGCTTTCTTGCAGTCCAGCAGGCCGGCGCCGGTTTTTTCGCGCAGATCGCTGACCTGTTGGGCGGTGATGACAGTGCTCATGGAGAGGGTTGGCGGTTACTGCTTCGGAGCGGCGATCTTCTTGCGCACGGCGGCCTTCTTCTGCGGCACGACCGGCACGAGTTCGCCCTCGGCATCGGTGATGACGCCCGGCGGCAGCTCGATCTTGGAGAGGTCGACGGCCCCGCCGTCCTCGGCGGTGACCCCGGCGGCGGCGGCCACGGCGGCGCTGGCGGCCTTGAGGTCGGCCTGGCCGCGGGCGGAGCGGCGGGTCTCGCGCAGGGCGAGACCGCTCTGCACGGCGGCGACGACGGCTTCGACGATGATGCGGATGGACTTCACGGCGTCATCGTTGCCCGGGATGGGGTGGGAGAGCTTGGTCGGGTCGGAATTGGTGTCGACCAGGCCGATGCAGGGAAGGTTGCAGCGGGCGGCCTCGGCGACGGCGATCTCCTCGTGGGAGGCGTCGATGACGAACAGCGCCGACGGGAGGTCGGTGAGCTCGATGATGCCGGAGAAATTCTTCTGCATGCGCACCATCTCGCGCTTGATGGCGGCGCCCTCCTTGGAGGAGAGCTTGGCGAGTTCGCCGTTGGTCTCCATCTGCTGGTACTTCTTGAACTTGGCCATGGACTTCTTGACCGTGGCGAAATTGGTGAGCGTGCCGCCGAGCCAGCGGTCGACGCAGAAGGGCATGCCGGTCAGTGTGGCGGCCTCGCGCATGATTTCCTTGGCCTGGCGCTTGGTGCCGACGAAGAGGACGTTGCCACCGTTGGCGACGGTGTCCTCGATGAACGTGGTGGCTTTCTCGAGGGCCTCGTAGGTCTTGCCGAGGTCGATGATCGTGATGCCCTGGCGGTGGTCGAAGACGAACGGCTTGGAGCGCGGGTTCCAGCGGCGCGTCTGGTGGCCGAAGTGGACGCCGGCGTCGAGGAGATCCTTGGGAGTGATGGTGAGCGACATATGATCTATGTATCTGACGACACACAGGTCGGCCGGAGGGCCGCCTTGCGATCGAACTGATGATGAGGGTTGAGGTTTGAGTTGGTCTCTTTCGAAGGAAAGAGCGGTCAATCACAGAGTGCGGCCCGGGCACTGGCAAGCCCGAAGTGGGGCCGGCTGAAAATGGACGTTGACAGGCGGGGTGGGCGCCTATCCTTTCTACCCTTCATCCATTGCAGGGTGGAGCAGCCTGGTAGCTCGTCAGGCTCATAACCTGAAGGTCGTTGGTTCAAATCCAACCCCTGCACCCAATTTAACCCATCGGCATCATCTTGATGCGGTGGGTTTTTTGCTGACCGATCGGGGCTTGCGCTTGCGGTTGCCGCCCGTTGGGAGCCAACTGTGCCCCTGCCCATGGATCTGCCGCTCAAGCCCCCGCCCGCCACCGGCTGGATCCGACACCTCCTCGCGCGGGTGCTCCGGTGGTGGCCGGCCAAGATGACCTGCACCATGGCGGGCATGGCCGTGTTTTTCGGCGCCTATTTCTGGCTGCTCCGGCATCCGCTTGACGTGACCTCGCTTTTTTGAGCCACCTTGAGTGACAGTCTGGGCCACGAAAGGACCCAGATATGAAAGGCAAAAGATACCCAACCGAAGACAAGATCCGCATTTTGCGGGAAGCCGACGGCGGCCGCAGCATCGTCG
>CAIQQB010000137.1 GCA_903873805.1 uncultured Opitutia bacterium
CAGCATTCTCGCGCTCGCGGGTGCCCTCGTGGCAGCCGCTTTTGTCAATGTGCCGGCCTCCCTCGCGGCCGGCGGCAACACCACCATCACGGCCAATCGTGCGGTCAGCGTGGCCGGGGCGACCGTGCGCGGCATCCCCGGCGACGCCGTGGTGAGCAACATCTACCAGGTCGTTCTCACCGATCCGGTGAGCGGCAACGTGATCGCCACGACGGGGGCGCAGGTGGCCCACAAGCTCAGCACCAACGGCGGCGACACCGTGACGATCTCCGACGGCGGCGGCGGCAACGTGACGCTCACGCTCAACCAGACCAAGGCGGCACTGGATGCGTTTGGCGCGAAGTATTCGCCCTGACCGGGGAGCAGCGCCGGCCATCGCACAACAACTTTCCATCCGACCAAATAACCCACCCATGAAAACGAAGTTCAACTACTGGCTTCACGCCATGTTCGCCAGCGGGCTGATGCTCGCTTTTTTCACCGTGACCGCCGTTTCGGCATTCGCGCAAACGGCTGCTGGCAATCAGACGGCAGCCGCGACCGCGCCCGACCCGCTGGGCGGGCTGGTGATGTTCATCCCGATCCTGACGCCGCTGCTCGTGGCGTTGCTCAAGTTGGCGGCCGACAAGCTCGTGGAGAAGGAAATCCCCGGGTGGGTGCTGCCGCTGCTGTGCCCGGTGCTGGGCGTGCTGCTGACCTACCTGAACGGTCTGGCCGGCGGTAGCGGGGACCTTTGGCACGGGGCGTTGCTCGGCGCGGCGGGGAGCTTCGTGCGGGAATTTGTTGACCAGGCAAAGCAACGGGCGGGGACGCCGCCGACCGCCGGCGGGGTGGGGGGCGCGGCGGCGCTGTTCGTCGTGGGGCTGCTCACGTTGGGCATGGCGGGAGGGATGACCGGTTGCGCGACGTCGCTCCAAACGGGAGGGGTTTACCAGGGCGACCTGGCGCTCTACCGGACGGACATGGCCGTGAAGACGGCGTATGACGCGCTCAATGCGTTTGAGTCGTGGGAATACGCGAACCGGGCGGTGCTGTTCGCCAAGAATCCGAAGATCAAGGCGGAGGCGGACACCATCCGGGTGAACGCGCCGCGGTGGTTCGAGAGCGAGGCGACGTTGCGCGCGGCCTACGTTGCCAACCCGACGCCGGGGAATCTCACGTCGTTGCAAGCAGTCCTCTCGGAAATCCAGGCCGCGCTGACCGTGGCCTCCCAATACCTCAGCACCTCAACCTCAAACTGATCCGCCATGCCTCCCATCGAAATCGCCCTCTCGCTCATCCAACTCGCCACGAAGCTCGCCCCGCAGGTGCAGGCGGACCTGGCCAGCGGCACCGTGACACCCGAACAGCAGGCCGCTTTGCAGGCGGCGGTCGTGGCGCTGAACCAAAGCGGCTTCACCGGCCCGCAGTGGCAGGTGCAGGCCGATCCGGCGGCCGGCAAGTAAGCGCCACGTTTACACACCATGAGCCCACCCCGCCACCACCAGGCGCAGCAGCGCGACGAGACGAACCCGCCGATCACGGTTTCGGAGAAGACCAAGCTCCAACTGCCGATGAAGGCATGGGTGTCGCTCGCGGGCTTCCTCGCGCTCGGGGTGGCGGCGTGGACGCTGGCGCAGGCGCGCATCGCGGACTTGCAGGACACGGCCGCAAAGCTGGAAAGGCGGGCGGACAAGACCGACGCCCAGGCCGAGGAAAACCGGCTTCTTCTGGAGAGGATCGACGAGCGGACGGCGCAGATGCAGCGGCAGTTGGACAAGATTTCACCCCGCTGAAAAGCGACCAAACGACGACCACCAGCCCTGCCGCAGGAGGGAAAAGAGTCCGCTAGGGTCCACCAAACAGACGGACGGAATCGGCGACGTGGGGCGGGACGCCCCGGCTGGTCATTCCTTGGAAGTTCCACTCTGGGTTTTGCCGGAAAAACCTGCCGTGAAGGATTGCCTCCGTTCCCCGGTGCTGTTGCTTAGCTTCATACCCCCAACCGCATGTCACTCCGCCCCTGTTTCCGCACCTGCGTCCTTTGGCCCGCTTTGGTAATCGGCCTGGCTTCGGCCAACCTTTTGGCCGCCGGTGCCGCACCAGCCACCACCCCTGCCGCCGGACTCCCGGCCTTTCCCGGCGCCGTCGGCTTCGGCGCACTGGCCACGGGGGGGCGCGGCGGGTCGGTCTGTCATGTCACCACGCTGGCCAACGCCGGCCCGGGCTCGTTCCGCGACGCCGTCAGCCAGCCTAACCGCATCGTGGTGTTTGACGTCGGCGGGATCATCCCGCTGACCGCCGATGTGGACGTGAGCAGCAACATCACCATCGCCGGGCAGAGCGCGCCGGGCGAGGGCATCTGTCTTTACGGGCGTACCGTTTCCCTCGCCGGCCAGTCCAACATCATCATCCGCTACGTGCGTTTCCGCCAGGGCATCGCGGGCGATCGCGGCAAGAAGGTGCTGGGAATGGACAAGAGCAGCAACATCATCATCGACCATTGTTCGGTCGAATGGGGCCGCTGGGACGATCTCGGCATCACCGTCGGCAGCAGCAAAATCACGGTGCAATATTGCATCATGGCCGAGGGAATCCATCCGCAGAGCTTCGGCGCGCTGATCGACACGGTTACCGAAGTGACCCTGAGCCACAATCTCTGGATGAGCAACGAGAGCCGCAACCCGAAGGCCAAGGGCACCATCCAGTACATCAACAACGTCGTCTACAACTGGGGCGGGACGGGCCTGTGCGGGGGACACTCCGCGGCGGACCACAGTCTGGACGTTATCAACAACTACTTCATCAAGGGTCCTTCCTCCAACGACACCTTTGCCGGCCAGTTTCTGGCCACCGACCATGTCTATCAGTCGGGCAATTTGGTGGACCTGGACTGCGACGGAAAACTCAACGGGGTGCCGGTCACCGAAGCCGGCTTCCGCGGGGGCGGCAGCGAATACGCATTGCCCACGTTTGTCAGCGCGCCCGCCATGCATCCGCCGATTCCGGTCACGGTGGACTCCGCACCGGCGGCTTACGTGCGCATCGTGGCCGAGGCCGGCTGTTCGCTGCGGCGCGACCCGGTGGATTTGCGGCTGATCAGCGAGCTGACCTCGCTCGGTCAGAAGGGCAAAACCCTGCCGCATACTGATGACAAGGGCGAGGCGCTCGCCGGCGGCATCGGCGAGGTCAGGGGCGGACCCCCGCCGGAGGATAGCGATCACGACGGCATCCCCGATTCTTGGGAAACCGCCCACCAGCTCGACCCGAAGGATCCGGCTGATGCGCTGAAGCTGGATCCTTCGGGCTACACCCATTTGGAAGTTTATCTGAACAGTCTCGCCTCGCCCGCTGCGCCTGTGAAGTGAGCGGGACCGACCCCGACATTTCGGTCCGGCATTAAATTGGGTTGAAGGTGGAGCGCGACGTTCCGGCGCGCTGGTTCGGGGGTGTCAGTCGAAGAGCGCGCCGAGGACGTCGCGCTCCACCTCGGAACGGGGCGAGGGCGCCCCGGCCCCAGTTTCCGGCGGCCGGTCACAATCGGCCCTACTGTTCTGACATTCCCGTCAAATGGAGCCACCACCGGCATTCCAACAGGGTTGCCTTTTCCGCCCGGTCCGGGTCAGTTCCGTCCCGCCCCCTCCGACCATGTCCCTGCCCAACACCCGCCCGTCGCGCGCCCTGTTTCTCAGCCTGGGCGCCCTTTTGTTCGTCAGTCTTCCCTTCGCCCGGGCGGCGGAGCCCGCCGGCCTGCCGGCGTTTCCGGGGGCGGAGGGTTTCGGCGCGCTGGCCACCGGCGGCCGCGGCGGTTCGGTTTATCATGTCACCACCCTGTCCAACGCCGGCCCGGGCTCGTTCCGCGACGCCGTCAGCAAGCCCAACCGCATCGTCGTGTTCGACGTGGGCGGCTACGTTGACCTCAAGTCCGCGGTGTCGGTCGCGAGCGATCTCACGATTGCCGGACAGAGTGCGCCGGGCGAGGGCATCGTGCTCCGGAATTACGAGGTGTCCTTTTCGGGCTCGCACAATCTCATCGTGCGCTGCGTGCGCTTCCGGCATGGCGCCACGCCCGGGCAGGACAAGAAATACGCCGTCGGCGCCGGCAAATGCGACAACGTGATCTTCGACCACTGCTCGGTGGAGTGGGCGAGCTGGGATTCGGTGGGCATGAGCGAGTCGAAGAACATCACGATGCAGTGGTGCCTCATCGGCGAGAACATCGACCTGCAGCGTTTCGGCTGCCTCTGTGAGAGCGACAACGTGACCTTCTCGCACAATCTCTGGATCGACAACACCAGCCGCAATCCGAAGGCCAAGGGGATCATCGAGTACGTCAACAACGTCGTTTACAACTGGGGCGTGACAGGCCTGGCCGGCGGCCATTCGGGGGCCGATCACAGCCTTGATGTGATCAACAATTGTTTCGTGAAGGGGCCGAATTCGAACGACCACTTCGCGGCCGAATACTGGCCCAGCGACCATCTCTACCAGAGCGGCAACCTCGCTGTCCTCGGCCGGACCGGCCGGTTCGACGCCCGGCCGGTCACCCCCGACGACTTCCGGGGCGAATCCGGCCACGGCCCGCCGACCTTCCTGCCGACGCGCACGACCCATCCGGCGGTGCCGGTGACCGTCGACACCGCGGAGGCGGCGTTTCAAAAGGTCATCGCGGGCGCGGGTGATTCCCTCCACCGCGACAGCCACGACACCCGGTTGGTGGCGCAGGCCCGCTCACTCGGGCAGGAAGGGAAAATCATCCACAATCCCACGGAGGTGGGCGGCTTTGGCGAAGTCGTGGGCGGCCCCGCACCGGCGGACAGCGACCAGGACGGCATTCCCGACGCGTGGGAGCTGGCGCACCACCTCGACCCGAAGGATCCGGCCGATGCGCTCAAGCGCGACCCCACAGGTTACACCAATCTAGAACAATATCTGAACAGCTTGGTGGTGCCAGAAGCCGGCGCAGCGAAGTGAGGCGGCGCCGGGCGGGCAGATTTCGGACGGGGAGGCCGGCCGGGTTATTCCGTCTCAGCAGGGCGGTTCGGCGGAGACCGGCGGCAGGGAGGTGATTTCCTGCCGGTTCCACCAGTGGCGCCAGTGGGCGGCCTCGAGTTCGGTGCGGCGCACCATCCGGTATTCCATTTCTCCGGCGAAGAAGATGAAGGCAAAGAGCACGGCGGGCAGGTAAAGGGGTTCGGGAGCCAGCTGCAGCTGCGGCGCGGCGAGGGCCACCGCGATGGCGAGGACCGCGAGCACCTTGGCCAGGGTGGCGGCGGCGAAAGTCGCGCGCAGGTACGAGAAGCGGCTGGCCAGAAGAGCGCGCAGGACCCGGCCACCGTCCATCGGGAACACCGGCACAAGATTGAACAGGCCCATCACCAAGTTGGCCGCGACGAGATGCCGGCCGAGTTCGCCCACCGTCAGCGGAATGGCCGGCGCATTGTCGATCCAATGGGGCGGAAACCGCACCACGGTCAGCAGGAGCCCGACGATCACAAAGTTCACCGCCGGTCCGGCGAGGGCCATGAGCACCTCGTGCAGCGGGCGGCGCGGGATCGCGGTGAACTCCGCCATGCCGCCGATCGGCAGCAGGAGGATGCGGGTCACATCCACGCCGAACCGCCGGCCGGCGAAGGCGTGGCCCAGCTCATGGAGCACGATGCAGGTAAAGAAAGCCAGCACCAGGGCGACATTGCCCAGCGCTCCGGGCCCGCGTTCCTCGCTCCAGCCCGCCCAGGTGGCGTAGGCCAACAGCAACAGAAAGCTCCCGTGGAGAGAGAGTTGAATGCCGCGGATGCGGAACAGTTTGATTGACCAGCCAAGCATGTGTCTTAATGAGAGCCAGCTTTGCGGAAAGCGCCAGCCTGCGTCTGACGACCCGCCCGGCGCCTTCCAGTTCCGATGTCCGACAACAAACCTCCCACCATCCTCGTCGTTGATGACGACGCCGAAATCCGCTACTCGCTCAACCGGGTCCTCTCGTCGCGCCAGTGGCAGGTGATCGAGGCGCCGAGCGGAGAACAGGGCGTCGCCATGGTCCGGAAGGGCCCGCCGCCCGACCTGGTGCTGCTCGACATCCGCATGAGCGGGATGAGCGGCCTGGAGGCGCTCCAGCACATCCGGGCCGCCAATCCGCGGCAGATGGTGATCCTGATGACCGCCTTCGGCACCGCCCAGACCGCCATCGAGGCGATGAAGTTCGGCGCGTTCGACTACATCATGAAGCCCTTCGATCCGGCGAAGGTGCTCGCACTGGCCGAAAACGCGCTCAAGGCGCACGCCGACATGCGGGCGGGCGGCGACTACAAGCCGACGCTCAACAGCGAGGATTACAAGGAGGGCATCGTCGGCTCGTCCCCGGTCATGCAGGACGTCTTTAAAATCATCGGCCAGGTGACGGCGAGCGACGTGACGGTGATGATCACCGGCGAAAGCGGCACCGGCAAGGAGCTCGTGGCGCGTTCCATCTGGAAGCACAGCCACCGGGCCGGCAAGCCGTTCATCGCCGTCAACTGCGCCGCCATTCCCGACAATCTGATCGAGAGCGAGCTGTTCGGCCATGAAAAGGGCTCGTTCACCGGGGCCACCGGCCAGCGGCTGGGCAAGTTCGAGCTGTGTGACGGCGGGACCATCTTCCTCGACGAAATCGGCGACATGGCCCTGGCCACCCAGACGAAGATCCTCCGCGTTCTCCAGCAGGGCGACATCCAGCGCGTCGGCGGCACCGAGACCATCAAAGTCGACGTGCGCATCATCGCCGCGACGAACAAAAACCTTGAGGACATGGTCCGGACCAAGACCTTCCGCGAGGATCTCTACTACCGGCTGAACGTCGTGCGGATCAAGATGCCGCCGCTGCGCGAGCGGCTGGAGGATATCCCTTCGATCGTCGATTTCTGTCTTCAAAACCTGGTGAAACAGCGGAAGGCGCGCATCTCCAAGGTGTCGGCGGAGACGATGGGTGTGCTCACCCGCCACCGCTGGCCGGGCAACGTCCGCGAATTGGAAAACGTGGTCTACCGCAGCGCGGTCATCGCGCAGGGCGACACGATTCTCCTCAAGGACCTGCCCGCCGAGATCTGCCAGGCCGTGGGCCTGCCCGCCGGTCCCGTCAGCAGCCCGCCCTTTGAGGCCGCGCCGCCGGCCGCACCCGGCAGCTCCCCGGCCCCGGCGGCCGCGGTTCCAATCCCCTCGCTCGAGGCGGCGCTCGATTTGGTTTACGAACAGCTCAAGGCGGATGGTCCCGCGTTGCTCGCCCGGGTGGAACGCGAGCTGGCGACGCGGGCTGTCAGGGCGGCGGACGGCGACGCCGTTCAGGCCGCGAAATTCCTCGGTCTCACCAAGGCCGCCCTGCAAAAGCGGTTGAAAGAAAGCTGACGGCTTTGCACCCGCGGGCCTCACTCGCCTGAGCTCATCCCTTGGAATCAGAATTGCAGCACAAGGTCGCCATCATCACCGGGGCCAGCCGGGGCATCGGACGCGCGATCGCGCAGGAACTTGGTCGTCGGCAGATGCGGCTGGTGCTGGTGGCCCGCTCGGGCGACCTGCTCAGGGAACTGGCGGACTCCCTCGGTACAGAAAGTCTGGTCCATGTCGCCGACCTGCGGGACCCGGAGGTTCCGGCCGCGGTGGTGGCGGCGACCGTCCAGCGGTTTGGCGGCATCGATCTGGTCGTGAACAATGCCGGAGCCACGCAGCGCGGTGATTTTCTGGCCTTGGGTGACGCCGAATGGGCGGATGGGTTTGCCCTCAAGTTTTTCGGCGCCATGCGCCTCTGCCGCGCCGCGTGGCCCCAGCTGGCGGCCAGCCGGGGCTCGATTATCAACATCGCCGGGGTGGGCGGGCGGACGGCCAGCGCCGACTTTGCCATCGGCGGCGCGGTCAATGCGGCTCTGCTTATCCTCACCAAGGCGCTGGCCCACCGCGGTCAGACCGACGGCGTGCGGGTCAATGCCATCAATCCCGGCGCCATCAGCACCGAGCGTCTGCTGCACCGGATCCAGTCTGTGGCCGCCGCGCAGGGACTTGACCAGGCCGCCGCCGCCAAGGCCATGGCCGAAAAACTGGGTGTGCCGAGGTTCGGCACGCCGGAGGAGATCGCGCGGGCGGTGGCCTTTCTGGCGTCCCCCGCCGCGAGTTATTGCCAGGGCACGATCCTGGATGTGGACGGCGGAGAAACCCGCACGCTCTGAGGCCGGCGGATTTTGATCCCGCGCTTCCCTTCGCGGCATCGGCAGGGTGAAAGGTATCCAGCTAGATCAGGTTAAATACAACCGTGGCCGAAATGGTAGGGCGAGGCGTCCCCGCCGAGCCGCGGCTCACCGAGGACTGTTCGCCCTACCCAGGCAGCAATCGAGCGGCCAAAGGAATTGTGAATCAGCTCTAGCTCACTTCCCGAATCCGTCCGGATGGGCCGAATGCCAGCGCCAGGCGGTTTCCACGATCGGGTCGATGGTCTTGAACTTCACCTGCCAGGCCAGTTCGCGCATGGCTTTGGAGGAATCGGCGTAGAGTTCGGGCGGGTCGCCCGCGCGCCGCGGCGCGAGCGTGTACGGGACCTTCTTGCCGGTGACGGTCTCGACCGCCCGGATGACCTCGAACACGGAGGTTGGCGTGCCGGTGCCCAGATTGTAAAAGAACTTGGCGCCCGGGGTGGCCAGGCGGCCGAAGACCGCAATGTGCGCGCGGCTCAGGTCGTCGACATGGACGTAGTCGCGCAAGCAGGTGCCGTCCGGGGTGGGGTAGTCGGTGCCAAAAACCTGCAGGGCGCCCCGGCGGCCGGTCGCGGCGGCGAAGGCGAGCGGGATGAGATGGGTCTCGGGGTGGTGGTCCTCGCCGATGGTGCCGTCCTCGGCAGCGCCGGCGGCGTTGAAATAGCGGAAGACCGCGAAGCTGAAGCCGTGCGCGAGGGCGACGGACTTGAGGGCGTTTTCGACGTCAAGCTTCGTCTGGCCATAGGGGTTGATCGGCGCCTGGGGCAGGTCCTCGGTGATGGGCATCCGGGCCGGGATGCCGAAGGTCGCGCAGGTCGAGGAGAAGACAAACTTCGTGACCTTTTCGGCCCGCATGGCCTGCAGCAGGTGCAGGGTGGCGGACACGTTGTTGAAGTAATATTTGAGCGGGTCGGTCACGGATTCGCCCACGTAGCAGTAAGCGGCGAAGTGCATGACCAGCTCGATTTTCTCAGCGACCAGCACGCGCCGGACGGCGGCTTCGTCGCCCAGGTCGGCCACGTGAAACGCGACCCCGGGTGCCACGGCGGCTCGGTGGCCATAGACCAGGTTGTCCAGCACGACCGGGCGGTGGCCCGCCGCGATCAGCTGGCGCACGCAATGGCTGCCAATGTAACCCGCCCCGCCGACGACAAGAACGTTCATAAGGGCTAAGCTTGTATTGCGTTCCTGGTGTGTTTGGCTAGCGGTTTTTCACCGGCCATGTCCATCCCATCCCCCCGCGTTGTCATCACCGGCGTCGGCCTCACCGCGCCGAACGGCAATTCGCTGGCCGAGTTCCGGCACAATCTGCTGCACGGCGTCGCCGGCGTCGAACGGATGGACGTGCGCTACATGGGCAATCTGATCGCGGGCGTCTGCCACTACGATCCACTCAAGTACCAGAAGAAGAAGGAACTGCGCGTCGGCACCCGCGCCGGTTCGATCTCGATTTACTGCGCCCGGGAGGCGCTGGCGGACTGCGTCATCGCCTGGGATGCGTTTCCCAAGGACCGCGTCGGCATCTACATCGGCACGACGGAGCACGGCAACGTGGAGACGGAAAACGAGATCTACGCCATCTCGAAGTTCAATTACGACACCAAGTACTGGTCGCACTACCACAACCCCCGCACGGTCGCCAACAACCCCTCCGGCGAAACCTCCCTGCACCTCGGCGTCACCGGCCCGGCCTACACCATCGGGGCGGCCTGCGCCGCCGGCAACCTCGGGCTCATCCACGCCACCCAGATGCTGCGGCTCGGCGAAGTGGACCTCGCCCTCTGCGGCGGCGTGAGCGAGAGCATCCACACCTTCGGCATCTTCGCCGGCTTCAAGTCGCAGAACGCGCTCGCCCACCACGAGGACCCGAAGAAGGCCTCGCGGCCCTTTGACCGGGACCGCAACGGCATCGTCATCTCCGAGGGCGGATGCCTCTACACCTTGGAGCGCCTCGACGACGCCCTGGCCCGCGGGGCGAAGATCTACGCCGAGATCGGCGGCTACTGCGTCAACAGCGACGCCACCGACTACGTCCTGCCCAATCCCACCCGCCAGGCCGAGTGCGTCCGCCGCGCCGTCGCCCACGCCGGGCTGACGCCCCGGGACATCCACATCGTCAACACCCACGCCACCGCTACGCCGATGGGCGACATCCAAGAATGCCAGGCGCTTGGCAGCGTGTTTCAGGACTGCCCCGACACCCACATCAACAACACCAAGAGCTTCATCGGCCACTGCATGGGGGCCGCCGGCGCGCTCGAGCTGGCTGGGAACCTGCCTTCCTTCGACGATCTGATCGTCCACCCCACGATCAACATCGACAACCTCGACCCCCAGTGCGCCCTGCCCGGCCTGGTGGTCAACCAGCCGAAAAAGGCCGCCCGGGTTGACGCCATCCTCAACAACTCCTTTGGTATGCTCGGGATCAATTCCACGTTGATTGTGAAACGGTTTGTCCCCTGACTGCCCCCTTCCTTTCCCAAATGACCAAAGACGAATGCAAGCAAGTGGTGCTCGACATCATCGCGGATATCGCGCCCGACGAGGACATTTCCAACGTCAAGCCCGACGTGCGCCTCCGCGACCAGCTCCAGCTCGATTCGATGGACTTCCTCGACATCGTGATGGAGCTGCGCAAGCGCCACGGTCTGGAGGTCCCCGAGGCCGACTACCCGCAGTTGGCCTCGCTCGACAGCTGCGCGGCCTACCTCACGCCGAAGTTCACCGCGCTGGGGAAGTAAGCCGGCCGGTTCATGGAGCCGGGCGCGGTTGGGCGATATCTCTCCGCGCCAGCTCGGGTCGCAGTGAACGTTGAACGTTGAATGTTCAACGTGGGACGTTTCCATTTTGCCCGATGAACTCCGCCTCGCACTACGACGTCGCCATCATCGGCGCCGGCATGTCCGGACTCGCCGCCGGCATCCGGCTGGCGCATTTCGGGAAGCGGGTCTGCATCTTCGAGCGGCACAACGCCCCCGGCGGGCTCAACGGTTTCTACAGCCTCGGCGGCCGCCGCTACGACGTCGGGCTGCACGCCATGACGAATTTTGTCCGCCCCGGCGTGAAGGGCACCCCGCTCGGGAAACTGCTCCGCCAGCTCCGCATCGACCGTGACGAGTTCGCGCTGTGCGAGCAGAAGCAGTCGCGCATCGCCTTCGGCCCGCAGGGCGGGACCTCGCTCCGTTTCACCAATGACTTCGCGGTCCTCGAAAGCGAGGTCGCGCAGCGGTTCCCCGCCCAGATCGACGGCTTCCGCCGGCTCGTCGGCGCGGTGCGTGCCTACGACGACGTTTCGCTCGACGCCCCGGCGGAGTCCGCCCGCGCCGTCGTGCGGCGGCACGTCACCGATCCCCTGCTGGAGGACATGCTGTTCTGCCCGGTGATGTATTACGGCAGCGCCACCGAGCGGGACCTGGAGTTCGGTCAGTTCGTCATCATGTTTAAGGCCCTCTTTCTCGAGGGCTTCGCCCGGCCGTTCGACGGGGTCCGGGTCATCATTCGCGTGCTGCTGGAAAAATTCCGCGCCGCGGGCGGCGAACGCCGGATGCAATGCGGCGTCCGCGCCCTCCGCGCGCACGCCGGCCGCGCCACCGCGCTCGTGCTCGACGACGGCAGCGAGGTCACGGCCGACCACGTGCTCAGCAGCATCGGCGCCCCCGAAACCGAAGTGCTGATTTCCGATCAATCCAAAATCCCAAATCCCCAATCCCAATTTTTCACCGGGGCCCTGACCTTCGTCGAGACCATCACCATCCTGGACTGCCCGCCCGCCGCGCTGGGGTGGGGTGAGGACACGATCGTATTTTTCAACGACTCCGACCGCTTCGACTACGTGCGCAGCGCGGACCAGGTCGACCTCCGCAGCGGCGTCATCTGCATTCCCAACAACTTCGATTACGGCCCGGGTCGCGCGCTGCCCGAGGGAATTTTCCGCTGCACCTGCCTCGCGAGCTATGACCGCTGGGCGCACCTGCCGGAGGAGACCTATCGCGCCGACAAGGCCCGCTGGTACGCCGCGATCCAGCGCAGTGCGCAGCGCTTCCTGCCGCCGGCGCCCGCCGGCGCCTTCGCGCGCGCGACCGTGACGACCGACATGTTCACGCCGCGCACCATCACGCGGTTCACCGGCCATTTCGGCGGGGCGATCTACGGCTCGCCCGTGAAGCACCGCCAGGGCCGCACCGCCCTCGCCAACGTCTACCTCTGCGGCACCGACCAGGGATTTCTCGGCATCGTCGGCGCGATGCTAAGCGGCATTTCGATGGCGAATTTTCACATTCTGCAAAAGGGCTGACTCGGTAAACACCGGTGCGCGAAAAAGTTTTTCGACACCGCGCGAATTTCAGTCACGCCCCTCCATCGCGCTGAGAAATCTCAAAAGTGCGGCCCGAAAAAAAATTCGCGGAGCTGAATTTTTTTCGTGCTTTCGGCGACAAACCCGCCGAGACTGAGTCATGGCCACCAAAAAACCCGCCAAGAAAACGGCGAAGAAGAAGAAGAAGTAACGTTTTGTTACTTGTCAGTTTCAAACGTCGGCCCATCGGGCCGGCGTTTTTTTTATGGAATTATTTTTGGTCGGATTGGCCGGATGGTCGGTCTTTTGATTCTCGCCTCCCCCGCCCCGGCCATCGCCAAGGCGCGCGATTTTTCCTGCGGACGCGGCCGGCGGACGCCGGAACGGACCCGGCCCGGGGGTGAAAAATGTAACATTCGCGCGGTTGCGAATCCGGCCGGAACTGTCGTAACCTGCCTGTAACACATCCCCGGCACCGGACGGAAGGCCCGTCGGTTGCCATTTCCCGCAGCCTCCCGAATCCATCCGAACATGAAGCCGACCGCCGTCAAAACCGCCCGGAGCAAGACCCGGGAATTGTTCCTCGAAGCCTCCGCCGCCAAGAAGAAGGCGGATGCCGCCCGCAAGCTGGCCGAGGCCGCGAAGACCGATTTCAAGCACGCCCGGAAGGCTTACAAGCAGGCCCGCAGAGTGGCGAAGGAGGCCCGTCGCAAGGCCAAGGATCTCAAGAAGGCGCTCGCCCTGGCGGCTGCCAAAACGGCCCGCGCGGCGTCCGCGGCCGGACGGAAACTCGCCCGGCCCGCCCCGCCGCCGAAGACAGTCAAGGCTGTGCCGGCCTCCGCTCCGAAAAAGAAAGCGCTCCGACCCGCCACCACCGGGAAAGCTGTGGCCGTGGCGCCGGCGGTGCCGCCTGCACCAGTCTCAATTCCGGCGCCGACTCCGGTCGCCGTAGCGGCTGCTGTTGCCGCGCCTGTCTGCGAGACGCTCGCGCCGCCGCCGCCGACTCCCGCCGCCTAACTCGGTCCCTGCGCGGGGACGAGGGAGCGCGAGACTGACTCCGATATGGGCGGGGTGCCCTCACCC
>CAIQQB010000138.1 GCA_903873805.1 uncultured Opitutia bacterium
ACATACGGGGCCTCGCTGGCGGTCGCCGACATCAGCTTGGTGCTGAAGGGAGCATAGCGATCGGAGATGTGGGTGTAGAACTTAATCCCTGGCTCATGACCATAATGCGCGTTAATGTTGGCGGCATTCCGGCTGGGACCAGTAGCCCGAAAGAACTGGCCGTCCGACGAAGACGCAAAGCCACCACCGAAGACCGCCGCGAACGGCTCCCGTTGCTGTTGATTGACCAGGCATTGGAGAGCGAGATCATAGGTTTCGTCCCGAATATGCCAATCGGAGGTCCAGGCGATATGGCCGGGACTGGCAATGGTGCAAGCTTCGGCGATCCGCGTCAGCCCGAGATTGAGCCCGTCGGCAAGGATGCCGGTCAAGAGGACCTGCGAATTGGCGGCGGGTTCACCGGTCCGCAAGTGGGTAAAGTGGTCGGTGAAGAGCGTCCAGCCCGCCACCTCCGACAGTAGATCGGTGATCCGGATACGCGGCAGCATGGCGTTGAGACGCACCGCCAGAGCTTCGGCCTCGGGCGGAGTCGACCTGACGATCGGGGTGATCTTCAACACGCCCTTGTTGATCGTCACATCGGGCAGCAAGCCATCTTTGGCTTTGGCGTCGATCGCGATCAGCCGCTCGGCCAGGGTGACGCGGCGACCCGCGATGAAGCGGTCGAAGTCAGCGTCCACCATGATCGGCAAGGCCTTGCTCCTTTGCATCTCCTCCAGAGTCTCGCGCGAGATGAGGCGCTCTTCAAAGGAGCGGTGCTGCCGGCTGCCCGTCACCCAGATGTCGCCGGCGCGCAGCCGGTCACGGAGTTCCGATAGCACGCAAAGTTCGTAATTGCGCCGGTTAATGACGCCATCTGCCAGCACATGCCGTGCCCAGCGGGGGCGGATGAAGGCGGTCGGGGTGGATTCCGGCAAGCTCGATGCGGCGGTGCGGTTCACATTACGGAGCACCTCGATGGCGCGCAGGAGCGGCGAAACGGCCGGCACGCCCAGAAAGGCGAACGCCTCGAGAAATTCAGGGGCCCAGCGGCGAACTCCGGCATAATGCTCGCCCAATTTCTGGAAAGGGTCGAATTCTTCCGAACGCGACAGAGCCTTTGCCTCCGCGACAGAGGAAACAAACCGCTCCCAGGTGAGCACCCCACCAATCGCCTCGAAGGCGTCCAGCTTCTCGTTCTTTGCGGCAATCAGAGCCGCGCCGACCGTCGCAAAGAGACAGACCTTTTCGTTGATGGCGCGGCCATCGGCCTGGAAGGCGCGGGCATGCCGCTTCTCGGCCTTCTGGAATATCGCTCCGATCAGCCGGTCGAACAGGTTGAGGGCTTGGTCGGTCAGACCGACGCTGAGATCGAGAGTAACGGCAACCAGGGTGGCGTGCCGGCGCTGACGTTCGTAGCCGGCGATATGTTGGACCGTGGTTCGGCCAGCCTCGTGGGCAAGCCGGGTCAAGCGAGCTTGGTGGACACGGTGTCCTCGCGCCGTCTCGATGCCAATCTTTCGAAGATGGTCGAGACGCTCTATCAGGCCAAGCATTGCGGTCGGCTTCGCAGCCTCCGGCATCTGGCGCAACCAGATCAATCTGCTCTGGCCTGTGTCTCCCCGACGTTCCGTCAAGGCATCGAGTTGCCGCCGTTGGTCGGCCGACAGCCCGTCGGTCAACCGGCGGTGAACCTCCCGCCGCGCTTGGTGAGGAACCTCGATACACAGCCTTTCGAGCATCCTGGGAGATGGGACAACGATCCTGCGCTGCCGGCACTCCGCCATGATCAATCCGGCGAGATGGGCAAAACGGTCGTTCTCGATCGCCTGTGGCAACAGCCAACTCGCCAGATCGGCTGCAGATCGGGGACCGTATGGGCGAAGTCCAAGCCGCGTTTGCCATTCGGTGGCATGGCGGCGAATGGCCCGCTCTGCAGTGAGATATCCGGCAACGGTCTCCGGAAGCACATCGATTTGCGCCGCAACAAACGAAATGAGGGCAGAAGGCGGGTGCTCACCGACTCTCATGGGGCGTCCAGGATGCCGCAAGTAGCAGAGCATGAGTGCGGAGCCCAGACGGTTTTGATCGCCACGGCAATTTCTAACTATGGCGAGATCGGCGGAGGACAGTGTGTAGTGGCGTACCATCTCGCGGGGATCGGTCGGGGGTTCGAACAGCGCGGCGATTTGGGCATTGGTCAGTTG
>CAIQQB010000139.1 GCA_903873805.1 uncultured Opitutia bacterium
GGCTCAATGCCCTTCAGGGCTTCCAAGCCGACCCGGGCTTTCAGATCGGGACTGTGCTGACGTCGTTTCTTTGACATAGGGATCGTTGTGCTGACTTTGGGTTAACGATCCGACCTGTCCAGTTTCCGGGGACCACCTCATGGGGCGTGGTGCCGTTGCCGGAGATCGTCGGCGTGCCGCTGTTGAAACGATTGTTGAGCGAGCCGCCAATGGTGCCCACGCCGCCATTGCCACCCTGGGCGGTGTCGGAGACAAAGTTGACATTGCGAAGCGTGAGGGTCGAACCGGTGTTGACAAAGACCGCCCCGCCGAGGCCGCCGCCGCCGCCGCTGCCGTTGCCGCCCACGGACTGGAAGTTGGTCAGCGTGGTGTTGCTGATGTTCAGCGTGCCGCCCTGGACGAAGAAGCCGCCCTTGCCGCCGCCGTCGATGGTGTTGCCGTTGCCAACGATGGTCTGTGTGCCGCTGCTTTGAATCGCGACCTGGGCGAAAAGACCGGCGGGTGACGACAGCGCGGAAGCCAGCATAAACGCCTTGAGCAAGTGCAGCTGCGGAGGGGCGGAGCGGAGGGCGCGATTCAGGTTCATGGGAAGGAGGGAGGTACCGAGTGGTTGCTAGTCAATAGGGAAAACACCTGTGCTGGTAATACCCCATTGCATCGATTCAAACAAAATATGCGCAGGTAACGTGAAAAACTGCGCAGTCGTACAGGTGCCATAAGTTTGCTTTAACAGGAAGACCCCGTGCTTCCGGCCCGCTCGATTGGCGTGCAGATTAACACACGACTCGTCGGTTCCGAGGAGTTGTCCGGCGCAAAGGCCCGACGGTTCGGTCTGTCACACCAATCTCCCGACACTTTGTCTTCTTGTTTTCCGCGCGGGTCGGGGTGACGCTTGGCCCCCATCATGATCCGCATCGGCCACGGCTACGACATCCACCGCACCGTCCCGGGACGACTCTTGGTCCTCGGCGGCGTGCGCTTTGAAAGCGACTTCGGGCTCGACGGCCATTCCGACGCCGACTGCCTGACGCACGCAATCTGCGACGCGTTGCTCGGGGCGGCCGGACTGCCGGATATCGGCCACTATTTCCCGAACACCGATCCGGCGTTTCGGGCCATCGATTCGCAGATCCTGCTCCAGCGCGTGGTCGCCGAACTCAAGTCGCACGGTTTCGCTCCGGTCAACATTGACGCCACCCTGATCGCCGAGCGGCCGAAGATCGCCCCGCGGTTGGGGGAAATGAAAGCCGCGCTGGCCCGAAGCACGGGTCTGGTGGTGGGCGACATCGGCCTGAAGGCGACGACCAACGAGGGGGCCGACGACATCGGCCGCGGCCTCGCCATCGCCGCCCATGCGGTCGCATTGATCCGGCACGCATGAAATCAGTCTTGCGCCGTTTGAGCTGGCTACTGACTTCTGGCCTCTGGCTTCTGGCGGGCATCGGCTGCCGGCCGGAATCGGCGGTGCAGAGCGGAAACAAGGCGCAAATCCTCCACCGGGGCCTGGGGCCGGATATCGCCGATCTGGATCCCGCGCTCGCCACCGGGACGAGCGATTACACGGTGCTCTCGGCGCTCTTCGAGGGGTTGGTGGCCGAGGACCCGGTGGACCTGCATCCGGTGCCCGGCGTGGCCGAAAGCTGGGAGATGTCGGGCGATGGCCTCACCTACACGTTCCATCTTCGGGCCAACGCGCGCTGGTCCGACGGCACGCCGGTGACAGCGACGGATTTCCTTGTCTCGTGGCGGCGCGTGCTGACGCCGTCGCTCGGTGCGGATAACGCCAGCCTGCTCTATATCGTCCAGGGGGCGCAGAGTTTTCACCAGGGACGCGTCCCGGACTTCGCCCAGGTGGGTTTCGCCGCGCCGGACGCGCGGACGGTCCGGATCACGCTTGAGCATCCCGCCGCCTATTTTCTCTCCCTGTTGCAGCATTGGGTGTGGTGGCCGGTGAACCTCGCGGCCCTGCAAAAGTCCGGTTCCGCCACGCTACGCGGAAACCCCTGGGCGCGGCCTGGAACCTTTGTGGGCAACGGTCCCTTCACGCTCAAGGAATGGCGGCCCGGCCAGCGCATCGTCGTCGAAAAATCCGCGACCTACTGGGACGCATCCAAGGTGCGCCTGGCGGGCATCTGCTTTTATCCAATCGACGACGTGAACGCGGAAGAGCGCGCTTTCCGCGCGGGCCAGTTGCATCTCACCGAAGCCCTGCCCGTGGCCAAGATCGACCCTTATCGCCACGACTCGCCCGGCCTGCTGCGCATCGATCCCTATCTGGGCACGTACTTCTACCGCATCAACGTGACGCGGCCTTTCCTCAACGCGACCAAAGTCCGCCAGGCTTTGTCCCTCGCGGTGGACCGCAGCGCGATCGTGGATAAGGTCCTGCGCGGCGGCCAGCAGCCGGCGACCGCTTTCACGCCGCCGGGGCTCGCCGGCTATGCGCCGCCGTCCGGAGCCGGGACGGATTTTCCCCGGGCCCGCCAGCTGCTGGCCGATGCCGGCTATCCCGGCGGCCTGGGTGCGCCGGTGATTGAGCTGCTTTTCAACACGTCCGAGAACCACCGGGTGGTTGCCGAGGCGATCCAAGAAATGTGGCGGCGCGAGCTCCATCTCCAGGTGAATCTGGTGAACATGGAGAATAAGAGCGTCCTCGACGCCCGCCGCACCGGCTCGTTCCAGCTGCTGCGCTCGAACTGGATCGCGGACTATGCCGATCCGGTCTCATTCCTCTCGGTCTGGCGCGGCGACAGCGGCAACAACTACACCGGCTGGTCCAACCCCGACTATGACGGTTTGCTGTTTCAGGCCGCCCGCACGGCGGATCCCGTCGCGCGCAACGCGCTGTTCCAGAAGGCCGAGACATTGCTGTTGGCCGAAGCGCCGCTGATCCCGGTCTATTATTACACCCACGTCTTCGCGATCCAGCCGTCGGTACAGGGCTGGCACCCCACCCTCCTCGACCACCACCCCTACAAGACCGTGTGGCTGAAGGAGTGAGAATTCATCGTTCTCGTTCTCCTACTCGTTCTCGTTCCGCTTCTGCGCTTGGTCATTGAAACCAGTCGGAGATTTTGCCCACAGATCACACGGAAAACACCGAAGACGGAGTCTTAACCGCTAAGGGACGCTAATGGCGGAAGCTGGGGTTTGAGTGCCCGGCTCCATGCAGCATGCGCACCGGGGATTGCGCGATTTCAGGAAATGGTTTTGAAGGTTCGTCGTATTGTCCTGCGTCATTTCGCGTTGTGCCTTCTTGGTGAAGACCAGAGCGCAGCAGCAATTCCCATCCAGATAAGCCCAATGATGGTCAGTCTTGTCATCGTTTCAATCAACAACCAGTGCTCAATCTGGTTCCGACCGTTTGTTACGACCCAATCGGGATTCACGAGGTGAATCGGGATGATTCTCCTTATTGTGTCCGCTTCGGTTTCTGGTGATCTGCTCAAAACAGAAACCGGCCATTGGAAGAATGCCATGCCCCAAGCCCAAGCTGCGACCAAGGCCAGAAGTGTCGCCCCATAAAATGCGCAGCGATGCCATTTCATCGCCGCCAGCTTTTCATGTTTCCCAGATGATGGCAACCAGACTCACATGAGTCTCACGCAGCAGTCTCTGCCTGAGTGTCCAGTTCTGCGCTCAACTGCACGGACCGCGGCCCGGGCCCCAGTAGCGGCGGCGGCCGGACAACAGGGCGCGGTGCAGATGCTCCCGCGCGCGTTTCACCGCGACCGGCAGACGCAGCCCGCGGGCCAGCCCGGCCGCAATCGCGGCGGACAGAACGCAGCCGGTGCCGTGGGTGTTGCGGGTCGCCACGCGCGGACTTGCGAACCAGCGCCCGCGCCCGTCAGTCGTCACCAGAAAATCGCGACAGATCCGTCCCGGAGCATGCCCGCCTTTTACCAGCACGGCACACCCGGCAGTTTCGGCCAGCACGCGCGCGGCCGCCTCCGCCTCCGCATAGGTTCGCACTTCCCGACCGGTCAGCGCGGCCGCCTCCGGCCAGTTCGGTGTCACCAGCGTCGCGAGCGACAGCAAGTCCCGCAGCAAGGCGCGCCGACCGGCGGGTGGCAGAAACACCGTGCCACTGGTCGAGCTGAGCACGGGGTCGACGATCAACGGAATCTTCGGGAACCGATGCAGAGATAGCGCGACCATTTGCACGGCAGCCGCGCGCGGCAGCAGGCCGGTTTTGATCGCCGCCACGGGAAAGTCGGAGAGCACGGCCTCGATTTGCAGGGCCAGCAGCGTTGTGGGAACCGCCCGCCAGGCCGTCACGCCACGGGTGTTCTGCGCGGTGACCGCGGTGATCGCCGTGAGGGCGTGTCCGCCCAGCGCATGAATGGTGCGGGCGTCCGCCTGGATGCCCGCGCCCGCCCCGCTGTCGGAGCCGGCAATGGTCAGGACGCAGAACGGCGGCTTCATGGTATCAGAAACGAAGGGTAAGTTGCGGACTTCACGGATCGGTCACCCAAACTCACGACAACCGGCTCCAAGCGTTCATCCCGCCGCGCAGGCTTGAGACGGCAAGGAATCCGAACTGCTCCCGGAGCCGGCGGGCGCCCTTCAAACTCCGCACGCCACCGGCGCAGTAAACGACCGTCGGCGCCGCGGGATCGAGACCCGGGACGCCGCCCGCTTCGAGCTGGGTGAGCGGGACATGGACGGAGGGCTGAATCGCAACCAGCGCCCGCTCCCAGTCCTCGCGCACGTCAACGAGCTGCGGGGGCCGCGGACCGACCAGCGCTGCGCGCAATTCCGGCGGGTCGATCTCCGGCACCTCAACGGCGGTGGCAGGAACCGCACAGGTTTCACCGTAGCCCACCGGCGGCAAGTCCGTGATCGCGCGGCTGCGCGGATCGGCCGTAAAGCGCACCGTGTGCGTGGCGGCGGTGAGCGCGTTCCACAGCAGCAGTTGTCCGGACAGCGGCTCGCCGAGACCGGTGAGCAGCTTGATCGTCTCGGTCGCCTGGATCGTACCGATGAGGCCGGGCAGCACACCGAGCACCCCGGCTTCGGCGCAGTTCGGCACGGTGCCGGGCTCCGGCGGTTCGGGAAAAAGGCAGCGATAGGTCGGTCCGCCGCGCCAGTTGAAAACGCTCGCCTGGCCCTCGAAGGCGTGGATCGCGCCGTAAACGAGCGGACGGTCCGCGAGGACGCAGGCGTCGTTGACGAGGTAGCGGGTGGCGAAATTGTCCGAGCCGTCGAGCACGACGTCGCACGCGCGCACAAGGGCGAGCGCGTTCGCGCGGGTGAAGCGCTCGGCGTGCGGCTCGACGGTGATGAGCGGGTTAAGCGCCCGCAGGCGGCGGGCCGCGGCGACAGCCTTGAACTCGCCGGCATCGGCCGAGATGTAGAGCACCTGCCGCTGGAGATTGGAAATTTCTACGCGGTCCGAATCGACCACCACGATCCGGCCCACGCCGGCTGCCGCGAGGTAGAGCAACGCGGGACAGCCGAGCCCGCCCGCCCCGATCACGAGGACGGAGCCGCTCTGCAGCTTCTCCTGCGCCGCCGGACCGAACCCGGCCAGTGCGAGATGGCGCTGGTAGCGGACGAGTTCACTTTCTGAAAACGGCATACAAAAACAAATTTTACAGGAGGAAACGGAGGTAATGGAGGGACGAAACCTACATCTTGGACTCCGTTTGCTCTGTTGCCTCCTGTAAGATCGGTTTGGAACCGGCACCATCATACGTCGGGTCCCAGTCCTTCCACACGGGCTCGTAGCCGTGGGTGCGGAGGAATTCGGCGACGGCCGCCGGGCTGCGGTCGTCATCGATGGCAAACTGTTCCAGCGATTCGGGGGCGCTGGCGTAGCCGCCGGGGTTGGTGCGCGAACCGGCGCTCATCGAGGTGAAGCCGAGCCGGAAGGCGTGGTTGCGGAAGTGCTCGCTCTCCCGGGTCGAGAGCGAGAGCTCGACCTCGGGACTGAAGAGCCGGAAGGCGCACGCGGCCTGCACCAGCTCGCGTTCGTCAAAAGGGGTGACCGGGATCTCGCCGCCCTCGTGCGGCCGCAGCCGCGGAAACGAAATGCTGTAGCGGCTCCGCCAGTGGTGTTTCTCGAGGTGGCGCAGGTGGAGGCCGACAAACCAGGATTCGGTGCGCCAGTCAGCGAGGCCGTAGAGGGCGCCGAGGCCGATCTTCTTCACCCCGGCGCGGCCGAGCCGGTCGGGGGTTTCGAGCCGGTAAACGAGGTCGGCCTTCGGGCCGCTCAGGTGGTGGCGGCGGTAGGTTGCCGGTTCGTAGGTTTCCTGGTAGACGAGAACGGCGCTGAGTCCGTCGGCCGTCAGCGAGGCATATTCGGCCTCCTCCAGCGGCTGCACCTCAAGGGCGAGGCTGGCGAAATGCGGCCGGAGCAGCCGGAGGGCGCCGCGGAGATATTCCACGCCGTAGCGGCCGGCCTCGCCGGTCACCAGCAGGATGTGCTCGAACCCGTGCCGCACGAGCACGTCGGCCTCGGCGAGAATCTCGGCGTCGTTGAGCGCCTTCCGGGCGATGCGGTTCTGCGCGCTGAAGCCGCAGTAGGTGCAGACGTTAGCGCAAACGTTGGTCAGATACATCGGCGCGTAGAGCTGGATCGTGCGGCCGAACCGCTCGACGGTGAGCTGGTGCGCCAGTCCGGCCATCGCCTCGAGGTACGGCGCGGCAGCGGGGGAAAGCAGCGCGGCGAGGTCGTTGAGCGAAAGCCCGGACCGCACGCGGACCAGCGCGCGCCGGACGTCGGCGTCGGACGCGGTGTGGATGCGGGCGGTGACGCCGGCGAAATCGTGCTGCTGCCAGGTGGAGGTGAAGTTCATACGGCGGTCTCCGTCAGGAACGCGGTGAGCGGCGAGGTGGCCCGGGCCACGGCGGTCTCGGTCCGGGCGGCCGTGCCCGCGGTGCGGGCGAGGCGCCCGGCCTCGACGCCGAGGCGGAAGGCGCGGCCCATCGCCACCGGGTCGGCGGCGGCGGCGAAGGCGGTGTTGACGAGCACGGCGTCGGCCCCGAGCTCGAGGGCGGCGGCGGCATGCGACGGCGCGCCGAGGCCGGCGTCGACCACCACCGGCACGCGGCTCTGGGCGATGATGATCTCGAGGAACACGCGGGACTCGAGACCGCGGTTGCTGCCGATCGGGGCGCCGAGCGGCATGACGGCGGCGGCCCCGGCCTCCTCGAGCTGCTTGCAGAGCACCGGATCGGCGTGGACATACGGCAGCACGATGAAGCCGCGTTTCACCAGCTCGCGGGTGGCGGCCAGGGTCTCGACCGGGTCGGGCATCAGGTATTTCGGATCGGGGTGAATCTCCAGCTTCAGCCAGTTGGTTTCCAGGGCCTCGCGCGCGAGCTCGGCCGCGAGCACGGCCTCACGTGCGTCCCGCACGCCCGAGGTGTTCGGCAACAGCCGGTAGTTGCTGCGGTCGAGGTGCGCCAAAATGTCGTCGGCCGCGCCGTCGGTGCGCACGCGCCGCAGGGCGACCGTCACCAGCTCCGCGCCCGACGCCGCGAGGCTCTCCGCCATGATGGCGCCCGAGCGGTATTTGCCCGTGCCGAGAAAGAGGCGGGAGCGGAGGGTGACGCCGGCGATGACGAGCGGATCTGTATTCATGGAATGGTGACAGGAACGGCGCCGGCGGCCCAGGCGTCCAGCAGGGCGCGCAGGTTGTCCCCCGCCCGCCCGTTCCGGAACAGGGCGGAGGAGACGGCCGCGCCGGCCGCGCCGGCGGCGCGCAGTGCCGGCAGGTCGGCCGCCGTGACGCCGCCGATGACCCAGGCCGGGAGCGCCCCGAGCTGCGCGAGCAGCGGCCGCACCCCGGCGAGCCCGAGCACGGGCGCGAGGTTCCGCTTGTTGGGGGTGAAGCGCAGCGGACCGACGCCGACGTAATCGAGGCAGCCGGCCGCGGTGGCCCGGGCGGCATCGGCGGAGTCATTGACCGTGCCGCCGAGCAGCAACTCCGGTCCGAGCTGCCGGCGGGCCTCCCGCCAGTCCCGGTCGAGGCGGCCCAGGTGCACGCCGTCGGCCTCCGCGGCCAGCGCGATTTCCACGCTGTCGTTAACAATGCAGACGGCCCCGTAGGCGCGGCAGACGGCGGCGACTTCGCGGGCGGTGGCGAGCCAGGGCCCGGGCGCGGCGTCCTTCATGCGCAGCTGGATCCAGCCCGCTCCGGCGGCGCACAACTGCGCGGCCTGTTCGACATGGCCGAGCGGCAGGCCGTCCTGCGTGATGGCCATGACGGGAGCGCGCCGGCGGAGTTCAAGAGGCATGGCGTTGCAGGGCCGTCTGCAGCTGCGCAAAGGCGCGGACCGGATCGTTGGCGGACCAGACGGTGCCGAGCACGGCCACGCCGTCGAAGCCGAGGTCGCGACAACGCGGGGCGTTTTCGGCGGTGATGCCGCCGAGCGCGAGGACGGCAGTGCGGCGAACGGCGGATGCCCGACCCGCGAGCAGAGCGGCAAATTCGGGCGTGGTAAAATCCTGGCGGGGTCCGTACCCGGGTTTGGAAATCGACGGAAAGACCGCGCCGAGAAAGACGGAGTCATAGGAGCCGAGCGCCGCCGTGAGGGTCGGGAGATCGTGGCACGAGCGGCTGGTGAACGTCGGCGCGTCACCCCGGCTGTGGTCGGACAGCACCACAGGGGGGGCACCCTTGCCGCCCCGATCCTGCCAGTGGCGGCCGCCGAGTCCGAGCGTTTGGACGAGACCGTGATGCTGATGGAGCACCAGGCGCGGGCGCCAGGCCTCCGGCAGCGCAGTCAGCCATTTGGCCAGCGCGGCCTCGGTCCATTCCGGCTTGCGCACATGGTAGCGCTCCAGGCCGGCGTCGAAAAGTGACGCGAGCACCTCGGGCTCGCGGGGGCTGGCGCCCTCGGGGGAGATGACGACGAGTTTCATCCGCCTTGGGTTGCTTGGATGACGAGCACGTGATCGGCGTCGGCCAGCGGGCGCGCGGGCCAGGCGGTGCGCGGCACCACGGTGTCGTTGACCGCCACCGCGACTCCGTGCCGCTCATGCAGCGCGAGTTCCCGGAGCAGATCGAGCAGCGTCGCGCCGGGAGCGACGGGACGGGATTGATCGTTTAATCGGATGGTCATGGTTGATTCCTCACGGCCGGGTGCCAACGTAAAGTTCGCCGCCGGCGTCGCGAAACTGGTCGGCCTTGGCCTTGAGGCCGGACTCGAGCGCGGCCTCCGGGTTGAGGCCCTGCTCCTCGGCGTAGCGGCGGACGTCGTCGGTGATCTTCATCGAGCAGAACTGCGGGCCGCACATGGAGCAGAAATGCGCGTCCTTGGCGCTGTCCTGCGGCAGGGTTTCGTCGTGGTATTCGCGGGCACGCTCGGGATCGAGGGAGAGGTTGAACTGGTCGTGCCAGCGGAACTCGAAGCGCGCCTTGGAGAGCGCGTTGTCCCTGTACTGCGCGGCGGGATGGCCCTTGGCGAGGTCGGCGGCGTGGGCGGCGATCTTGTAGGCGATGACGCCGGCGCGGACATCGTCGCGATTGGGCAGGCCGAGGTGCTCCTTCGGCGTGACGTAGCAGAGCATCGCGCAGCCGTGCCAGCCGATCATGGTGGCGCCGATGGCGCTGGTGATGTGGTCGTAGCCGGGGGCGATGTCGGTCGTGAGCGGCCCGAGCGTGTAGAACGGCGCCTCGTGGCACCAGGCGAGCTGCTTGTCCATGTTTTCGGCGATCATGTGCATGGGCACGTGGCCGGGACCCTCGCACATGACCTGCACGCCGCGGTCCCAGGCGCGCCGCGTCAGCTCGCCCTGGGTCTTGAGCTCGCCGAACTGCGCCTCGTCGTTGGCGTCGGCGATCGAGCCGGGCCGCAGGCCGTCGCCGATCGAGAACGACACATCGTAGGCCGCCATGATGTCGCAGATGTCGTCCCAGCGGGTGTAGAGGAAGTTCTCCTGGTGGTGCGACAGGCACCACTTGGCCATGATGGATCCGCCACGGGAGACGATGCCGGTCATGCGTCGCGCCGTGAGCGGGA
>CAIQQB010000140.1 GCA_903873805.1 uncultured Opitutia bacterium
CGTAAGCGTGGCAGCGGCTACAGGTGGGTGGAAGCTCGCATGGCGGGCGACCGAGTCGAAGATTACGCGGAGCGTTCTTTGACAGTCGCCGCGTAGTCGTGGGGGAGGAGTCCGGTGGCCGCCGTGAGATTGGTGGCGGCGGCCAGTTTTGGGAGCACCCAATTGAGATAGAGCTCCGGGTTCACCGTGAGCAGCTTGCAGGTGCCGAGGATCGAATAGAGGACCGCGGATTTCCAGCCGGCGTCGGGGTGGCCGATGAAGAGCCAGCTCCGTTTGCCGAGCGCACTCGGCCGGATGCAGTTTTCGATGGGATTATCATCGATCTCGATGTGGCCGTAGCCCGGTTCGGCAAACCGGCACAGCGATGACCAGCGTGACAATGCATACGCCGCCGCGAGTCCGACCCGACTTTGCGGCAACGCGTTCGCCCGGGCGACCTCCAGCTTCTGGCGCAGGCGGGCGAGCACCAGTTCGCTGCGGTTTTTCCGCAGTTGCGCCCGTTCGGCTGCGGGGAGCTTGGCTTCCCGCGCTTCCGCTTCGACGCGGTATAACGCCGCGAAGTCGGCGAGGACACCAGCGACCTCCTCGCCGCCACCCTCGATGGCTTCGACCCACTTGCGCCGGGCGTGCGCCATGCAACCAGCATGCACGATGCCCGGCCTTTCCGCACACAGTGCCCGGTAAAGTTCGTAGCCGTCGGTCTGCAAAACCCCCTGCCACTTTTCGGGGATAAACTCCCGGGGGCCGTCGCGCCCCCGCGATAATCGGAAATCGAAGACCACGGCTTGGGCCAGCGGAGCGTGATAGGTCCACAGCCACGCTGATCGGGCCGCGCCCGGCCGCTCGGCATCGATCACGTCCACGGGCGTTTCGTCAGCCTGACAATAACCGCTCTGCAAAATGCGCTCCCGCAGTTGGCCGTAGAGGCCCTGCAACAGCAGGGCGACATGTTCGGCCCAGCGGCCGAGCTTTTGCCGGGACAACTCCACGCCGGCCCGGGCGTAAATTTGCTCCTGTCTGTAATAAGGGAGGTGGTCGGTGAAGCGCGACACCACGACGTGGGACAACAACCCGACCCCGGCGCCGGACTGGGGGATCACTCGCGCTGGCAGCGCCGCCATCACCGGGGCGCTCGTCTTGGTCGGGTCCGCGTAAACCGGCCGGACATATTGCCGCCGGATAAACCGGCTCGGCTGGTAGTCGATCTCCTCGGTCACTTCCTCCCGAATCTTGACCAGACCGATCCGCTCGGTCTCCGGCACATCCAGGACGATCCGCTCGACCGGCAGAGCACGTGGCGCCGGCCGGCGTCCGCCGCCACGCCGTGGCTCGCTCGCGGGCTTCGGCGCGGGCGGCGCCGCCTCCGCCCGGTTCTCATCGTCCCGCACGCTCTCGTAGGCCAGTTCCAGCTGCTTGGCGTCCGCCTTCTCCGAACTGGGGCCGTAGAGCCGGCGCCGCAGATCGGCGAGCCGCTGCTGGTAGAGCGCGGTGATCAGTTCCATCTCGCGTTCCAACCGGGCGGTCTCAGCCCGCAGGGCCACGACTTCCTGCGCCAACGCATCCCGCTCCGCTCGCAGGGCGGTGAGGTCGGGGGCGTCGGGCGTTCTCATGTAACAGATACATGGATACCCTAGGTCGTTTTGTCGAGTCTTTTTTCGCGCGGGACCGGTTTTTTTACCGCCGATACCACGCCCGCTGGCGCTGGATCTCGAGTCCCGCCAGCAGGGCCTGCAACTGGGCCGCCGCCACCTCGGTGTCAGCGTCCATGCTCCAGGCAAAAGTCCCGCGCTCCAACCGTTTCGTGCATAACCACAGCCCGGACCCATCCCACGTAAGGGCCTTGATCCGGGTGTGCGCCCGATTGCAGAAAACAAACACATGGCCGGAGAGCACATCCTGCTTGAGCTGTGACTCGACGAGCGCGTGGAGCCCGTTAAATCCCAGACGAAGATCAGTGGCCCCAGCGCGCAGAAAAACGCGCGTCGCTCCCGTCAGGTTCAGCATGGCCGCAGGTGGTGCACCACGGCACCAAGCCACGCCGGTGACGTGCCCACGCCGACCCGCAGCGTGCAGCCATTCACTTCCAGCCGAACTTCCGCCAGGGCTGGCAACATGACTTCCACCAAGTCGCCGTTACGCACGACCGGCTGCGGTCGCGCTTTCCGCCACGCCAACAACGTCGGCACCGTAATCCCGGCTTCCCGGCAGAACGCCGTCTGCGTTTTCCCGCTGCTCACGTAGCGCGCGACCACCGCAGTCCTCTCTTCGGCACTATACCGCCGCCGTCTTGCTCTCTCGATTGGGTTCATCTCGAGAGATTATCACCGCCACCTTCATGCGACTACCATGTAGCCGCTGCCACGCTTAC
>CAIQQB010000141.1 GCA_903873805.1 uncultured Opitutia bacterium
CCGCCGCCGCCGCGGCCACCCCGGCCGCCCCCCGCTCCGCCCCCGCCGCCACCACCAGCACCACCGCGACGGGCGGCGGTGGTCGCGGCCATCCGGGCGACGGGCCGCGGCGGCGGACGCTGGTCGAGCACCCAGGCGTTCAGCTCGGGCGCGCCGCCGCCAAGGCTTGGGCGGGCGGTGGAGAGGGTGAGCTGCACGCCCTTCCAGTCCTCGCCCGTGTTCTGGCGGATGACGCCGAAATAGGAAAGATCCACGGCCTGATCCTCCGCGTGCAGGCGGGCGTCATAGGCGGGCGACCAGGCCGCGCCCCGCACGGCGTAGGCCAGGGCGAGCTGGAGCTGGCCGGCGGTGGCCACGGCGACGCGGATGGTGACCGTCTGGACGTTGCGGCTGCGGTTGGTGGCGGCGCCGCGAAGCTGGTTGAGCTGCAGCTCGAGGGCGGACTGCTTGGCCTGCAGGTCCTCGCGCTGGACATCGAGCGCACGTTGGGCTTCGGCGAGCCGGCCGAGGCCGCCGTCGGTGAAGTCCAGCAGTTTGGCCCAGTCATCCACGCTGGGGGGGGAAGGATCCCGGGGGCCGCTCACCGGCGTGGTGGCGGCAGTCTGAATCTTGAGAAGAAGATCGCGTTGCTGGACGAGGACGGCGCTCTGGTCGTCGAGCTTGCGCTGCTGCCGGGCGAGCTCCTTGAGCTGGTCCTCCAGGCCCTTGACGCGGTCGTCAGGGGTGGCTTCGAGGAAGGTATTGCGGGCGTTGACGTCGAGGATGGTGGCCTGGGCGGCGCCGTGGGCGGTGACCTGCAGGGAATCGTCCACGAGGGCGGCGGGGAGGTTCTCGAAGGACAGCTCGTGTTCTCCGGCGGTCAGGTCGAGGGCGGCGGTGCGGGTGACCACGGCGCGGTCGGTGTAGATGGTGGCGGCAGTGAGTGTGGAGGCGACCGGCTCCGGGGCGGCCAAGGCGGAGTCGAGGCAGAAAACGGACAGCGGCACGCTGAGGAGGGTCAGCAGACGGACGGCGGGCGAAAATCCGGCGATGGGGCGGGTAGATTTCATGGGGTGGGAGAGGAACGAGGGTAACGAGGGTAACGAGGATGACGCGCGAGGGAAAGAATTCTTAGAAACTACGGCACGTGGAATGCAGGGGGGGCGACCGGCTTACTGCGCAACGGATACATTCTGCCAGAATTTCACCGGCGGGTTGTCAGGGCGATGCCATGAATCTGTCAAAGAAATGTCAGGTCCCCGTGACGGTGGCGCCGTGCGGAGTGGGGTCGCCAGAACAATTCACGGCCAGCGGGGGGCCGTGTGACCAGAACGGCTGCGACCGCTGCCTACTGCCGCCAGGCCTGGTTGGCGCGATAGGATAGAATGTGAAGCTGAACCTGGCTGACCATGGAAGTCAGGCCGGCCGCTTGGGCGGCGGCAAGGGCGCGTTCAGCCGCCGTCACGGCTTCGTCATAGCGGCCGTTTTCCGCGAGGGCGGCGCCAAGGACGTCGAGAAAGGAAGGGGCGTTGGGATCCATGGCGACGATCCGCTGGGCGAGAGTGAGGGCCTCGGGACCGTTGCGCAGCGCGATGTCCTTGGAAGTGGAGAGCAGCCAGGCCAGATTGTTGGCGGTGATGGGGTAGAACACGGACAGTTGGAGTCCCTGGCGGTAGAGGCGGATGGCCTGGGCGGTGGCCCCCTTCTGGTAGAGGGTGAGTCCGGCGCTGTTATAGAGGCTCGGGCGACCGTCGGCCGGGGTCCGGTTGATGCCGTTGGCCAAGGCGTCAGCGGCCGCATCCCACTCGGATTTCTGGAGGTAATTTTCGCTGAGCCGCAGCCACCCATCGAACATTTGCGGATCGAGTTGGGTGACCTGGAGAAAGGACTGCCGGGCCTGTTCGAGTTGGCCGAGGGTGGCCTGGGCGAGGCCGATGTGGTAGATCGCCTCAGCCGGCGTCTGCTGAAAGTTGACTTTGAACAGCAGATGGGTGCCGCCGAGGCTCGCCAGGTCATCCGGCATTTTGTACGGGATGGTTTCCAGCCAGACCGGAATGCGTTTTTCGATCAGGAGCCGGTAACCGAAGGTCTTTTTTACGAGCTCCGCACTGACGTCGGGATGGGAGAGTTCAAAATACTCCTGGAGAAAATTCTCCTGGTAGATCATCGCGATGTGGGTGACCCCATGTTTGGCGATCAGCAGGCGGGCGTCTTCGTCCTTTTCGGCGGAGAAGATGGCGGCGGCGGCCTTGAGACCTTCATTGTTCTCCCAATAGAGTGTGCCGAGGGTCTGAAAGCGTCCGTAGTAGCCGATCCCGGTCGAACTGTTGGGGCTGGAGAGCACGGTGATGGTGCCTGTCGGCTGGGTGGCACGCAGGGCCCGGGCTATGTCGCGGAAGAACGGCTGGAGGGCATCGTCCTTGTTGACCTGTTTTGCGGCGACCTCATTCTGGGTTCCCGCGACGCGCTGAAAGGTATTGGGGAGGTAGAAGATGCCAGCGATGGAAACGATGGCCAGCCAGCTCCAGAGGGTGGTCCACCGGCGCAGGAGCAGGCCCAGGCCCGCCAGCGCCAGGGGGGTCAACAGCGCAACCAGCCAGATGATCAGCAGTCGGTCGGGATGAGTGACGATTTGGAAGCGCGCAGCCAGACCGAAGGACAGGCCGGCCAAACCGAGTGAAACCGCCAGCTGCCAGTAGGGCCTGCCGCGGAGAGTGGTGAATACCACCAAGGGGGCAAACAAACCGGGTGAAACCAGCAGGAGCCAGTCCTGCCAGGCCCCCGTGAGGTGATCCGTTTTGAGAAAATAGAATATTCCGGCCGTAAGGATGCCGAGCAGACTGAGGTGAAATAGCCGCCGGGAATCATGGATCAACGCCAGTAGGACGACCAACAGCACGGCGATCTGCGGGCCGCTGGCGTTGAGCAGCCAGCGCATCTCCCAGGTGGCCATTGATATGAAGACGAGGGTGAGCCCGACCGCATAGAGCACCAGAAACCACTCCGTCCGCCAGCGCAGTCCCTCCCAGACCAGAAATACCCCGAACAGAACCAGCCCGCCCCCGACGAGCGCAGCCTGCGGCCAGCCGGTCTGCTGCGTCAGGATTTCGGCGAACTTGGCGACCGGCACGGCGAGCCAGCCCTGGATCCAGGCGACAAGGAACAGGCTGACCGACAGGACGATGACCGCGCCGCAGATCTGGTGGAGGAGCCGGCGCGGTCCCAGCCCGGCGGCGAGCACCAGGGGGACAAGGTGCAGCGGGCCGATGGCGATCACCACCCCCCAGCCGCCGAGCTGGATACGCTGCCAGACATGGAGAAACTCGGCGATATGTTTGTGCAGGTTGGCCAGAAATGGATCGCTGACGACAAACACCGCCGGGCCACCGAGTTTGATGCAGATCGGCGCGACCAGAACGGCCAGCACGGGCCAGATCAGCCGGGGCCAGGCCACCCAGAAGCGCGATCCGGCCGCGCAAAGCAAAAGCCCGGTCTGAAGGAGGAGAAAGCAGGCCAGCAGCCCGATGACGAGATAGCTGATGACCGCCCGGGTGCTGCCGGACTCGACTCCGGTCCATTTCACCTGGATCAGAAGACAAATGAGTGCGACCAGGCTGGCGATCCCGAGATATAGCCCCCCCTTCTTCCAAGGGGTTAAGGGTAGGACTTTCTGTTTGGCGGGGGCTGGGGCGAGCCAGCGTTCGATCACTTGTGCGATCAGTTCGCTGCCGCCCAGCCAGGCCAGGGCATGAAGCGGGTGATTGGCCTCCAGCCGCATGCCAAAATGGGCCGGGGCAAATTCCAGCAGATAGAACAGGAGGCTCGCCGCGGCGCCGACGCGACCCCACAGCCGCCAGAGGCCGGCGTCAAACTGGGCCCCCTGCGCAAGCAGCGCCCGGCCCTGCAGCAGCGCGACCACAAGTCCGGTCAGCCCGACGATGGCGATGGGGGGGATGACGGACGCGGCGCTGATCCACATGCCGAGTGCGCCGCTGACCGCGGAGAACACGGCGGCGCCGCGGGCGGCCCGGGCGGATTCCGGCAGCAGTCCGGGCCGCGCACCGGGTGCCTGCCACCAGCCGGCCCCCATGAAGATTGCGCCCAGCACCACGCCGAACGCGGTGGCCGCCATCAGGCCATGATGGTCGGGATAGGCGGGGGAAAACCCTTCGTAAAACGCGCCGTGCCCCAGCATGGCCAACGCCACCAGGGCGCCGGCTCCCGCGCCGGCGCGCCGGCCCACCCAGGCGGAAAAGAGAATGATCAGGCCGATGAAGACCGGGAGATTCTGCCAGAAGGCGGCGCGTTCCGTCGCGATGGGCAGCGGCAGCGGCACGGGCACCGGCAGTTTGAGCTTCTCCGCCGGAGTCGCGAGGCTGTAGGCGCGCTGTTGCTGCCAGAAATCAACCGCCTGCCAGACCATCCCGCCGCGGGACATCAGCCAGGCCCAGCCGGAATTCCAGTACACTTCGCGCCCTTCCGGGGCATTGTCGATGTGGGTGAAGCGTTCCCGGCTTTCGCCCCCTTCGCTCACGTCCAGGGAGAGGCGCACCCAGGTTTCCGCATCGGCGGCGAAGCTGGGCCACATGGAGCGCAGCGGAGTGTCGGCTTCCTTGGCGCCGCGCAGCCCCATTTTGCCGACCAGCGCCAGATAGTCCCGGGAGGCCAGGGTGTGCTGCACCACCATGGTGGAGCAAAAGATCCACACGGATAACATCACCACCCACCAGACAATACGGTTTTCCTTGGTCAGGCGCATGTCAGGGAAGGAACGGGAAGAACCGGACAAGGGGGTCGGCAGGGCATTAGGCAGAGCGTTGTGACGGAGGCACGGGGGTTTGCCCAGCAAGAAATGCGCACAGCTCCGCCGCCCGTTTGGGACCGAGGCCGGGGGCTGCGGCGATTTCGGCGGCGGTGGCGGCGCGGAGCTTCTCCAGGCCGCCGAAGTGGGCGAGCAGCGCGGCCCGGCGGACGGGACCGAGACCGGGGAAGTCATCAAGGACGCTCTCGCGGATCTTTTGCGAGCGGAGGTCGGCGTTGTAGGTGTTGGCGAACCGGTGCGCCTCGTCGCGGAGGCGCTGGAGGAGCTGCAGGCCGGGGTGGGCGAGCCCGAGCCGGAGCGGCTCCCGGGCGTCGGGGAAGACGATGGTCTCGTCCCGCTTGGCCAGGCCGACGAGCGGCGGCGGGTTGAGGTTGAGGGCGAAAAATGCCTTCAGGGCCGCGCCGACCTGGCCCCGCCCGCCATCGATCACGATCAGGTCGGGAAAGGGTTTGCCCTCCGCCGCCAGCCGGCGGTAGCGGCGGCCCACGACTTCCTCCATCGCGCGGAAGTCATCGTTGCCCACGAAGCTCCGGATCCGGAAGCGGCGGTAATGGGCCTTGTCCGGCCGGCCGGCGGTGAAACGCACGAGCGAGGCCACGACGAACGTGCCGGAGATGTGCGAGATGTCGAAGCACTCGAGCGTGTGCGGCGGGGCGGGGAGCTGGAGCGCCTGCTGCAGCGCGGCCGGGGCGTCGCGGTTGGCCGCGGGGCGCGATGGGTCGCCGCGCTCGAAGTGGCGGGTCTTCGCGAGGGTCTTTTCCAGGGCAAAGACCAGATCGCGCAGGCCGGCGGCCTTTTCGAACGCCTGCTGCGCGGCCGCGGCGGCCATCTCCTGCCGCAGGGTCGCCAGCCATTCCCGCGACTTGCCGTCGAGGAACGTGCAGGCCTCCTCGACGCGGCGGCGGTAATCCTCCGCGGTCACGACCGTGCCGGCGCCGTACAGCTCCTGGCGCACGTCGTCGTAGAGCCGCCAGGTGCCATCGGGCAGCGGCTGCGGGGTGGCGTCGGCCAGGAGGATGCCGAACCGGCGGCGCATCTGCGCGAGGGTTTTGCGCAGCAGCCCGCTGTGCGCGAACGGCCCGAAATACCGCGAGCGCTCATCCTTGCGGATGCGGGTGAGCCGGAAGCGGGGCAGGGTTTCCGCCGGGTCGACCCGCACAAGCAGGAAGCGCTTGTCGTCGGTGAAGTCGGTGTTGTACCGGGGGCGCCACTGCTTGATCAGCTTGCCCTCGAGCAGGAGGGCCTCGGGTTCGGACTTCACCTCGATGGTGGCGAAGCTGGCGATCAGCGAGATGAGGGCGCGGATCTTCGGCTGGGTGATGGCGCGGGCCCGGCCGCGCTGGAAATAGGATGAAACCCGCTTTTTCAAACTCTTCGCCTTGCCCACATAGATGATGCGGCCGAGCCGGTCTTTCATCAGGTAGACGCCGGGGCGGTCGGGGAGGCGGCGGACCTGCTCCTTGAGGGTCGGGGATTCGGGGGCTGGCATTTTGTCTAGTTTAGCCTACTGTGTTCGGTCGCAAGCATGGTTTCCAGCAATTCACCCGCCGCCCACCCGGTCCCCGCCCCCCGCCGCTTCGAGCTGCTCACGCTCGGCGACGAGCTGCTGCTCGGGCTGACGACGAACGGCCACCTCACGTTTATCGGCGAACAGTTGGGCCGGCGCGGCGTGCAACTGACGCGCAATGTCACCCTGAGCGACGAGGCCGCCGTCATCGCGGCGGAGTTCCGGGCGAGCTGGGCGCGGTCTGACGTCATCATCACCACGGGCGGACTGGGGCCGACGTGCGACGACCGCACCCGCGAAGCCCTGGCGGTTGAACTCGGCCAGGAGCTGGTGCATGACCCGGCCATCGAGCAGGCCATCGCCGCCCGCTTTGCGGCGATCGGGCGGCCGATGACCCCCAACAACCTCAAGCAGGCCATCCGCTTCGCGCGCTGTGACGTGCTGCCCAACGCCCACGGAACGGCGCCCGGACTCTGGGTCGAGCAGGACGGGAAGGTTCTGATCATGCTGCCGGGCCCGCCCAATGAGCTGCAGCCCATGTTCACCGAACAGGTCATCCCCCGGCTCGCGCAGCGCGGTCTGCTCCTCGGCCGCGAGGCCTATGTGCAGATTCGCACCGCCGGCATTGGCGAGTCGGCGCTGGAGACGAAACTGCATCCGTTGCTCGCTCCGTTCGGCGACGCCCTCAACATCGCTTGGTGCGCCCACCCGGGCTCCGTGGATTGCCGGCTCAGCTCCCCGGACGGACGGCTGGACCTGGAGCAGCTGGAAAAACTCGCCGGACAGTGCGCCGCCCTCCTGGGCGAGGATTTTGTCTGCCACGGGCACAATTCGCTGGCCCGGGTCTGCGCGGACCTTCTCCGTGGCCGGGAGAAGAAGATCGCTGTGGCCGAGGCCGCGACCGGCGGGCTGCTGGCCAGTGCGCTCACCGAGGTCTGCGGAGCGTGCAAATTCTTCGCGGGCGGCGTCGTCTGCTGCTCCAACGACGCCAAGATCCAGCTGCTCGGCGTGCCCGAGTGTCTCCTGAAGCAGCACGGGGCGGTGAGCGCCGAGGCGGCCGTCGCGCTCGCGACGGGTGCGGCCGAAACGTTTGGCAGCGAATACGGGCTGGCCATTACCGGCACGACCGGCGCGGCCGGGAGCACGGCCCCCTGGGGCGGCTCGACGGAGAACCCGGTCGGCACGATGTACCTCGCCCTGCATGCACCGCGCGGGGTCTGGTCAAAACGAATCTCTCTGCCCGGCTCGCGTCGCACCACCCACCAGCGGGCGGTGAACATCGCGCTGGACTGGCTCCGCCGCGAGCTTGTGCGCGCCCCGGTTGGGGTGCGCACCCCGGCGCAGGCCGGCGGCTGAGCGGATTGAATTGTAAGCGGGGTGGCCCGACCTGTTTTGGTCGATGGGGACGCGGCGCCCTCGCCGCGTATGGATGGTGTCCAAGCGTGAGTGGGAGGATAACGCTTCCCGGGTCCCTGCGCTCCCGCGCAGGGCTACATCGAACATCGGATCAACGCGCGCTCACTTCCCCAGTGCGGCGAGGACCGTGCCCGGCGTCAGCACCTCGGGCAGCGGCTTGGGCGCCGTCTCGCCGGGCAGCCAGACGAGGTTAAACGGCACAGCGGCGCGGTTCCACTTCGCCAGCTCCTGCGCAATGCGCTCGTCCCGGCCGGTCCAGTCGGCTTCGAGCGCGGCCACATTCTTGTCGTGAAACAGCCGCCGCACCTCGGCGGAGGCGAACACGGATTTTTTGTTCGCTTGGCAGGTCGCACACCAGCGGGCGGTGAAATCGATGTAGACGGGACGACCCGCAGCATGGAGCTGCGCCGCCTGTTCCGCGCTCCACGGCGCCCATGCGATGTCATCCGGCGCCGGTGCCTGCGGCCAGCCGAGCCAGCAGCCCAGCGCCAGCAACCCGGCGCCCAAACCGAAACCCCACCGCGTCCGGGCCCGTGTGCTGCCCGGAGCGGTGAAACGCCCGTAGCACCACGCCGCCAGGGCCACCAACGTGAGCCCGAAAATGACGTTGAGGAGCCCGTCCGCCCCGGTCTGCCCGGCCAGCACCCATACCAGGAATCCCGCCGTCGCGTAGAGGGGGAACGCCATGAGCTGCTTGAACGTTTCCATCCACGCGCCCGGGCGCGGCAGCCGGCGGACCGCGCCGGGAAATGCCGACAGCACAAGGTACGGCGTGCTCAGCCCGAGCGCGATGGTGGTGAAGACGAGGAACGACGGTCCGGTCGGCAACGCGAGCGCGGCCCCGAGCGCGGGGGCGAGAAACGGGGCGCTGCACGGCGTCGCCACCACCGTCGCCAGCACGCCCGTGAAGAACGAGCCCGCGTAGCCCTGCTGGGTTTGCAGGCGGCCGCCCGCTGCGGTCGCAGCAAGGCCGAATTCAAAGACCCCGCTGAGGTTGAGCGCGAAGCCAAGCATCACCACCGCGAGTCCGAAGACGAAGGCGGGCGACTGCAGCTGGAATCCCCAGCCGAGCTGTTCGCCGCCAGCCCGCAGCACCGCGAGTGCGCCGGCCAGCGCCCAGAACGAGAGCAGCACGCCCGCCGTGAACACGAGCCCATGCCGCACGACCTTGCCACGTTCCGCCCCGGCCTGATGGACGAAGCCGAGAATTTTGATCCCGAGCACGGGAAAAACACACGGCATGAGATTGAGGATCAGCCCGCCGAAAAACGCCAGGAGCAGGGTGCCGGGCAGGCCGTTGGCCGACACCTCGACGGTGGTGTCGGGCGTGGCGGCCGCGACGATGCTGAACGCCGGCCCGGCGGCTTCGGCGAGCGGCACGTCAATCTTCAGGCCCGACAGCCGGGGGCCGACTTTCGTCCAGCTGCCCTCGGTGCTTAGCACGCCGGTCAGCCGCTTCAGACCCGCGTCGGCGGAAGGCGAAACCGGCAGGGCGAGCAGATAGCTCCGGGGATTATCCACCCGCACGTCCTGCGACTGGTCGTATTGCACCAGGGCGGCATCCGAAAAGAACCACGGGGCCGGCGGCAACGGGTCGGCGGATTCGGCCTCCGTGGGGCGGACCCGCAAATAAATGGTCTTGCCGGACCGTGAGGCCTGGACCGTCCAAAGTTCCACGGCGCGCGGAAGCGCCGCCGTTGTCGCGGCGATTTCGGCACCATGGGTGGCGTCGGCGACCGGCGGATCGGATCGGACCGGCAGCGTCAGCGTCAGCTCCGCGGTGCCGGGCACGCAGACCGCCGCGCACATCAGCCAGCCGGCCTTGGCTTTCAGCGTCACGGACTGGCCGGGAGTGAGGTCGGCGGGCGGGGTGAGGGTGACGGGCAGATCGACGGTGCTCTCGTAGCCGTTGCCGGTGATGGTGCCGTGGGCGTCGATGATTTTGGACGGCGTGGGCCACTGGATGTCGCCGGCCTTCCAACCTGGCGGCAGGTCCCAGGTGAGCGAGGTCGCGTAGCCTGTGCCCGGATTGATCCAGTAAGTGTGCCAGTGCGGTTCGTGGACCAGCCGCAACGCAACCGTGAACGGGCGGCCGGGCTGGACCGAGGTTTCGGCGGCGACCAGCTCGGCCTTCACCGCGGACGACGAAGGCGGCGGCAGCAATCCGAGATCCAGCCCCGCCGACAGAGCGGCGGGAGCGAGGAAGGCGAGGATGGGCGCGAGCCAGCGCAGAGAAAGGAAACGAAGCATGGCGGGGACAGCGTAAGAGCCCAAGGTGCCGCGTTTGTTCCCGCTTGGCGAGCGGGGATTGGTTTCGGCTTCGGTCCCACCCAACAGCGGAGGCTTGCGGCGAACGGAAAAAGCCGCGTCATTCAACCCCGTATGCACACCCGCACCTTCGGCCCCACGGGGCGCTCTGTCGGCGAAATCGGTCTCGGCACCTGGCAACTCGGTGCCGACTGGGGCGATGTCACTGAGGACGCGGCCCTCGCCACCCTCCGGGCCGCGTATGACGGCGGCGTGACGTTTTTCGACACGGCCGACGTCTATGGTGCGGGCCGCAGCGAGACGGTCATCGGCCGCTTCCTGCGTGAGACACCCGGGGCGCGCGGGAAGGTGTTTGTCGCCACCAAACTCGGCCGCAACAACTGGCCGAACGGCTTCACGCGCGACCAGATCCGCGGGTTCACCGAGGCCTCGCTGCGCCGGCTGGGTGTGGACGCGCTCGACCTCACCCAGACGCACTGCATCCCATTTGACGTCATGCAGCGCGGCGAGGTCTTCGGCTGGCTCGGGGAACTGCAGCGCGAGGGCAAGATCCGCTGGTACGGCGCGAGCGTCGAGTCGATGGAGGAGGCGCTCTTCTGCGTCGGGCACGGCGGGGTGGCCTCGCTCCAGATCATCTTCAACATTTTCCGCCAGAAACCGATTCACGAACTGTTTGCCGCGGCGCGGGCGAAGCACGTCGCGCTGATTGTCCGCCTGCCGCTCGCCAGCGGGCTCCTCGGCGGCAAGATGACGGCGCAGACCACCTTCACGGCCGACGACCACCGCAGCTACAACCGCGATGGCCAGAAGTTCAATGTTGGCGAGACCTTTGCCGGCCTGCCGTTCGCGAAGGGCGTGGAGCTGGCCGATTCGCTCCGGCCGCTGGTACCGGCCGGCTGGACCATGGCCGACCTCGCGCTCCGCTGGTGCCTCGATTTCGAGGCGGTCAGCGTGCTCATCCCGGGGGCGAAGAACCCCGCGCAGGTCGCGGCGAATGTCCGCGCCAGCGCGCTCCCGCCGCTCGGCGCCGAACTCCACGTCAAGCTGGCCGCCCTGTACGAGCGGACCGTCGCCCCGCACATCCGCGGATTGTATTGAGTGTTTGGTGACGCTCACCGGGTGCCGTTGACATGAATGTAGCGGCGAGCACGGGCGAGCCGACCAGACTCGGCTCGCTGGTGCTCGCCGCTACACCCAGGGCATTGGTCAAAGCCTACATGAACAGCTCAAGGTACCCCGCCCGCCATGGCCGGCTGGACTGGATCCAGGCGCTCAGCGCACGGGGCCGTTCACCGGGGTGAACGCGGCCACGACCACCCCGGCGTAGTTGGCGGCGGTGACCCGTTCCGTGTCGATGCCCCCGTTGTTCACGCCCTCGACAATCCAGCCGGCGTCCGTGGCGTGGATGAGCGCATGCACGATGTGCCGCCCCTCGTCGTTGGTGTAGAACACCACGTCGCCCGGCTGCAGGTCGGCAAACGGCCGCCGCTGCACCACGACCCAGGAATCCGGCTCGATCAGCGGGTGCATCGACAGGCCCTCGCCGCGCCAGGCGGAGGCGTTGCCCAGCCGTTGGGCGTAGGCTTCGGCGCGGGCCGACAGCTCGAGGTTGATGCGACGGGTATCGCCCTGCAGCGGCCGCACGTCGAGTCGCTGCACGAGCGGCACTCGCACGGTGATGGTTGGGCTGGCACAGCCGGCGAGGCCCGCGGCCAGCAGCAGGCGGCAGCAAAGTCGGCGGGAGATCCCGGGGAGGCATGGCATCGCGGCACGCTGGGCCACCAGCGGGCCGGTGGCAACCGCCCAGCGCGCTGACGGACCACGCCCACTGTGCATCTCAGCCGTGGGGCAAAATTGGCCGACCGGTCTGTCGCGGAGAAAGCGACTTGGTCTTCAAACGAATTCCCTGATCGGTTGTGGGCGGGGTGCCCTCACCCCGCGAG
>CAIQQB010000142.1 GCA_903873805.1 uncultured Opitutia bacterium
CGAGATGCTCAACTGGCCTAGGGTGGCAGGTGCCAGGGGCATGTTGATTTTGGAGGCGGCGCCGCTGGCGGTCAAATGCACGGTGTTGGTGCCTTGAGCGATGCTCGTTAGTGCGGGCAATTCAACATCGCCGCCGTTGGTCGCCTGAATGGTCAGGTCATTGCCCGCCAGGGTGAAAGCCGTCAGGTTGGGCAGTTGCAGTTTGGATGAGGCATTGGTGGCTTGCCAGGTGGCCGAGGCCTGCGAGGTCGTGGAGAAGGATGCCGCGGGGATGGAGAGCGTGGCGCCGTTGGTGGCGGTGAGGCTGGTGGAATCGATCGTCGTCAGGTGACTGGTGTCGATTGTGCCGCTGGTGTCGAGGGTGATCGAGGAGCCGGTGAGGGAGGTCGGCTGGCCCCAGTTGATGGTGCCACCGGTTTGGGCGGTGACGCTGAGACGGGACAGGGGCGTGGAACCCAGGAGGGGCGAGCATGACCATGTTGGGGTGGAGAAGTTCAAGGATGACAGCCGGAAAATGTCCCGGCCGCGGGGTAGCCGCCCGGAGCGGAGCCGGGCCGGAGGATCGCAGTGGCCGGTGGGCGGGAGTTCATCGCAGGTAGATCTGGTCAAAGACCCCGCCGTCGGCGAAGTGGACGCGCTGCGCCTTTTCCCAGCTGCCAAACACGTCCGGCACGGAAAAGAGCGGCAAGTCGGGAAACCGGCCGGGATACCGGGCCAGGACCGAACGGTCGGTGGGGCGGAAGGAGAATTGCGCCGCCAGATCCTGGCCGGCCGGACTGTACAGATACTCCAGATAGGCCCGGGCCAGTTTCTGGGTGCTGTGCTTGGCCACCACCTTATCGACCCAGACCACCGGGTTCTCCGCCAGAATGCTGACGGAAGGATAGACCACCTCCAGGCCGCCGCCGGACTCGCGGATGAGGAGGGCGGCCTCGCTCTCAAACGTCAGGAGCACGTCGCCGATCTCCCGCTGGGCGAACGTGGTCGTCGCCGCGCGGCCGCCGGTGTCGAGCACCGGGACGTTGGCGAAGATCTGCTTCACCAACTCCCGCGACTTGGCCTCGGAGCCGCCGGGCTGCCGCAGCGCATAACCCCAGGCGGCCAGGTAGCTGTAGCGACCGTTGCCGGAGGTCTTGGGATTGGGAATCACGACCGAGAGCCCGGGCCGGGCGAGATCCGGCCAGTCCCGGACCTGGTGCGGATTGCCGCGGCGCACGATGAACACAATGGTCGAGGTGTAGGGCACGCTGCTGTTGGGCAGGCGGGTCTGCCAGTTGGCCGGGATGAGGCCGGCGTGCGCCAGTTGATCGACGTCCGTAACGCCGTTCATGGTCACGACATCCGCCGTGAGGCCGTCGATCACCGCGCGCACCTGGGCGGAGGAGCCGCCATGCGACTGGTTGAAGGTGACCTTGTCACCGGAACTCTTCTCCCAATCGGCCGCAAACAGCGCGTTATACTTCTGGTAGAACTCGCGGGTGACGTCGTAAGAAACGTTGAGGAGAGTCGGCCCCGCCGCGAGCGGCCGCAGCAGCAGCACGGCAAGGCAGCCGAGCCGCAGCCACGGGAGTCTTTTCAGGAGGGAGGCCATGGGTCAGTTGGGGAAAGATTACAGATTCTGCCCGTAGGCGAGAAAGCTGCGGTAGCGGAGGATGAAGCGCCGGAGGGTGAGCGTCACCGCCTCCCGGTGGACCTCATCGGACCAGTTGGCCGGCACGCGGATCGTCAGTTCAAACGGCCCGAACGGCAGGTCGTCAGCGAGCGAGAGCGGGCCGTCGCCCACCTTGGGGCTGCCGCCCGTCTCCCAGCGCACCGCCCAGGGGGCCGTGTCCTCCGAGCTGATGAAGTCGATCGCGCTCGGCCCGCCGGCCTCATCGGCGAAACCGCGCAGGCGGACGGTGAGGGCGTCATCATCGGGGCCGGATTCGACGCGCACGAAGCCGTGGTAGCTTTGCAGCCGCACGTCCTGGGCGAGCAGGGCCAGCTCGGGTTCCGCGGGGGCGTGCCAGGCGAAGCGCGCGAGCGCACGGTCGCGGCCCTCCAGCAGGCCGAGGATGTCGACCAGCGGAAAGACCGAGAGGTTCAGGCTCTGGCCAAGGTCGGGGGCGAGCGCAAGGCGTTCGACGAAATGCAGCAGGGCCAGCGTGCCGCGCAGGTCGCGGCGGTCGAAGCCGGCGTAGAACGCGAGCCGCACGGACTCCTCGCCGGTGTGGGGTCCGAAGTAGACGAAGCGGGGCAGATGATGGTGGTGCGCCCGGTGAAAGAATGGCCCGAGGGGCGACCCGAAAACGTAGGCCGAACGCTGGACGAGAGCGTAGAGCTCGGAGAGCTGTTCGCCGAAGGCGGCGGGCCGCGAGAGGCCGGAGGGAACCAGGCGGGCGACCGCCGGGGATGAGGGTGAGTTGGAGCCCATGATGCGGAGGGAGGGATAGGTTGGTGGGTTGATCCGCCGGCCAGCGGGCGCGCCGTGTCGCCCGGTGGCGCCGCCGGCCGGCGGAAAGAGGGAAGATTATTTGGCGTAGATCTGGTCAAAGACGCCGCCGTCGGCGAAATGGGTTTTCTGGGCCTTGGTCCAGCCGCCGAAGACCTCGTCGATGGTGAACAGGTCCACCTTGGCGAAGTTGGCGGCATATTTCGCGGCGATGGTCGGATTGCGCGGGCGGTAATAGTTGCGGGCGGCAATTTCCTGGCCCTCGTCGGAGTAGAGATACTCCAGGTAGGCCTTCGCTACGGCCGCGGTGCCCTTCTTGTCGGCCACCTTGTCCACGACCGCCACGGTCGGCTCGGCCAGGATGCTGACCGAGGGTACGACGATCTGGAACTTGTCGGCACCGAATTCCTTGAGCGCGAGGTAGGCCTCGTTCTCCCACGCAAGCAGGACGTCGCCGATCTCGCGCTGCACAAACGTGGTGGTGGAGCCGCGCGCGCCGCTGTCGAGCACCGGCACGTTCTTGTACACCGCCGCGGTGAAGGCGCGGGCCTTTTCCTCGCTGCCCCACTTCTTCTGGGCAAAACCCCAGACCGAGAGATAGGCCCAGCGGGCGCCGCCCGAAGTCTTCGGGTTGGCCACGACCACGCCGACGCCCGGCTTCACCAGATCATCCCAGTCCTTGATGCCCTTCGGGTTGCCCTTGCGGACGAGAAACACGATGGTACTGGTATAGGGCGCGCTGTTGTTGGGCAGGCGGGTCTGCCAGTCGGCCGGCAAGAGCTTGCCGTTGGTGGCGATGGCGTCGACGTCCGCGGCGAGCGCGAGCGTTACGACGTCAGCCTTGAGTCCGTCGATGACTTGGCGCGCCTGGGCGCCCGAGCCGCCGTGCGACTGCTTGACCGTGACGGTGTCACCGGTCTTGGCCAGCCAGTATTTGGCGAAGGCCGCGTTGTAGTCGACGTAGAGCTCGCGCGTCGGATCGTAGGAAACGTTGAGAAGCTCGATGTCTTTGGCGAAACCCGCCGCAGTGAACGCGGCGGCCAGGGTGAGGATCAGGATGGATTTGATTTTCATGGATACGGGTTGAAGGAAAAAGCGGGCCCGGCTCAGAACGAGATCTGGAACCGGGTGACAAGGGCGTTCTCGGAGTTGCGCAGGAGCGGTTTGGTGGTGTTGGCGGTCGTCGTGCCTCCGGGTAGGTCGAACGTGCCGTGGTAGAAGTCGAGCGAGGCGCGGACGGTCTTGCTCAGGTACCAGTTCAGGCCGAGTCCGTAGTCGGTGATCCGCGAAGGATTCGCGAGAGGGTCGGCGAGCGAAAGCCCCGGCGGGTTGGGCGCGAACGCCTTTTTGTCGATCGCGAGGACGTCCAGCCGGGTGACGACCTCGAAGGCGCCCCAGGTGCCGTTGTTCCAATCGAAGACGGTCTTGGGCACGACGCCCGTGTAGCCGGCGTCCTCGCCGGTCAGCACATAGCCCGCCTCAAGCTGCCAGGCCTGATTGCGCAGCTCGATCTCGTTGCCGGTGGCGCTTGGCCGGGCATGGATGGCGGAGAGCGCATATTCGCCGAGGAGGCCGAACGGCCCATAGTAATAGTAGGCTTGGGGCGAAACGCGGGTGGTCTTGCCCTGGATGATCGAGGTGGCGCGGTAAGCGAAGACCGACTGCTGCGCCTCGGTCTTGTATCCGGCCAGGCCCGACGCGGGCAGCTGGCGGCCGTCGGTCGCGCCGACGCCGAACCCGAGGCCATGGAGCGCCGAATCGGAGTCGTTCTTGAACGGCTGGGCGAACACCCGGACGGCCACGTCCTTGTTGTTGTCCGCATCGGTGTTGGTGACCGTGCCGGCCACCGCGCCGTTGTTCTGCCCGTCCGGCACGCCGTCAAACACGCCGGCCGCATAGTTGAGGGTGCCGTTGAACAGGTCGCCGCCGAGCTGCAGGCCGATGTCCCGGTTGGGCACGATCTGGCTCACGAAGGAGCGCTCGGTGAAATCGGCCACGGAGTCCGACTGCAGCTGCTCGAGGCCGACCGGTTCGCGGAAGCGGCCGGCGCGAAGCTGGAACTGGGGGGTGAAAGCCTGGTTCACGTAGGCGTCGATGAGCGTCGGGGCGGAGCCGGCAAAGTCGGGCACCAGCAGGAAGGTGGTGTTGGTGTTGAACTGCCCGTCGAGGAAGATCCGGGCCCGGCGGACCAGGAAGGCGTCATTGGCCGTGAGGGCGCCGCTCTGGTTGAAGAACCAGCGGGCGTCGGCCTGCACCAGGGCGTGGAACTTCAGGAAGTTCGCACCGTCGCCCGAGGCGATGCTGATCACCTTGTCGGTGACGGTGATTTTGGGCGCGGCCTTGGCGGCGGTGGCCGCGGCCTCGTCCTTGAGCTCCTGCTTGCGCTCGAGGATCTTCAGTTTCTGGTCGAGCTGGCTGATCTGTTCCCGGAGCGCCTGGATATCATCGGCCTCGGCGGCGAAGGCGGGAGCCGTCGCGGCGGTGAAGCCGGTCAGGGCAAACAGGAGGGTGCAGGCGGTGGCGGTCAGTTTTTTCATGGTTGAACGGGAACAATCCAGTGGACTGGTCGAATTTCCGGACGGATGGGTGGGTTGGGACGAAGCCTCCGGCACGTGCCAGACGGCAAAAGGGTCATTCGGGACGGGCCCCGGTGAGCCGGGTTTTCTCCGTGCGCTCGATCTGAGTCACACGGCCGTCGTGGACCGTGAGCTGCACCACGCCGTAGCGCAGGCCCTCGACTTTCTCACGCACCAAGGCGAGCCAGTCGGGCGGAATTTCGGGTGCGGCGGCGGAGGGAGATTCGGAAGTGGTACTCATGACGCAATGGATTCGGACCAGTCAGATGTTATAATCAGGCACGAGGTGGGAGAGCAGGCCCTCGATCGGATCAAGGCGGGGATGCGCGGGACGGACGCGGCCGGCGGCGCGGGGGGCGCGCCCGACGTGAGCGGAAGCCGTGAACGGCAGCGGCAGATGGTCGCGGCGCAGTTTGCGGAGCGTGACCTCGACGACGTCGGCGAGCGTGTAGCGGTCGAGGATGCCGGCGATGGCGTTGCGCACGTCGAGCATCAGCATCCGCAGGCCGCAGTGCTCCTCATCTGGGCAGGAGCATTTTTCGTAGGCGGTTTGGGAGACACAGCCGATGGGGGCGAGGGGCCCCTCGAGCACGCGAATGACGGCTCCGACACTGATTTTGGCCGCGGGCCGGGCGAGCCGGTAGCCACCAAACTTGCCCCGCTGACTTTCAACAAATCCGGCCTCCTTGAGCGAATGCATGATCTGCTCGAGGAACTTGATTGGAATCTGCTGTTTGGCAGCGATTTCCGACACCTGCGTGAGGGAACGCCCGACCTCCGCGGCAATGCCAAGGGCGATCAGGGTCCGCAGGGCGTATTCTCCTCGTTTGGAAAGTTTCATGATAGACTACAGTTTTATACTACATTGATTAAATATGGATTGAGTCAAGAGAGATTTTCCCTTTTCTTTGCCAAGTTTATAAACGTACTCCTTCGCCGGACCAAAATCTGCGCCCAATGGAGACTTTCCAATGCCAACCGCCTTCGCATCAACCCATCGCTTCCATCATGCCCAACGTCATCAGCCCTGATTTCAGCGCCCGCATCTCCCCCGGCTTGGTCGCCGCAATCGGCCACACGTCGCTGATCCGCCTGCGCCACCTTTCGGAGGCCACCGGCAGCGAAATCCTCGGCAAGGCCGAGTTTCAAAATCCCGGCGGTTCGGTTAAAGACCGCGCCGCCCTCGCCCTGATCGAAGATGCGGAAAAAAGCGGCGCGCTCCGGCCCGGCGGCACCATCGTCGAGGGAACGGCTGGCAACACGGGCATCGGTCTAGCCCTCGTCGGCCTGTCCAAGGGATATCGCAGTCTCTTCATCGTGCCGGACAATTTCAGTCACGAGAAAACCGATCTCCTCAAAACGCTCGGGGCCGAGGTCCGGCGCGTCCCGCCCAAGCCCTACAAAGATCAGGAAAACTACCAGCACATCGCACGTCGCACTGCCGAGTCCATCCCGGGCGGCTGGTGGGCCAACCAATTCGACAACCCCGCCAATCTCGACGGACACTATCGGACCACTGGCCCGGAAATCTGGTCCCAGACCGACGGGAAAGTGAGCGCATTTGTCGCGTCCATCGGCTCCGGTGGCACCATCGCCGGTGTCAGCCGCTTCCTCAAGGAACGCAATCCCGCCATCCGCACCGTGGTCGCAGATCCGTTGGGCGCCGCGATGTGGTCCTGGTTCAAACACGGGCACACCGACTTTGACGACGGTGACTCCCACGCGGAGGGCATCGGCCAGGGCCGCGTGACCAAGAACGTCGCCGCGGCCCTCGTGGACGACGCCTTCCGCATTGCCGATCCGGTCGCCGTGGAGTTTGTCTATCACCTGCTGCGTGCCGAGGGCCTCTACCTCGGGCTGTCTTCGGCCATCAATGTCGCCGGCGCCGTAAAACTCGCGCGCGATCGCGGCCCCGGTCAGGTCATTGTCACCATCCTCTGCGATGGCGGGGCGCGCTACGCCTCGAAACTCTTCAACCCCGTATGGCTCAAGGAGCAGAATCTCACCCCGCGCGCCACCGGCCTCGAGTTTCTCAGCCAGCTTTAACCCCCACCCTATGACCCACTGGAGTCGTAGGTTATAACTAATTTATTGACGAGAGGCGAATGCTGCGGCTGCGTTCGCCTCGCCGCTGTCCGGTCAACTGGAAGCGGCCCGGAGCCGACCAACGGCACGGCAATCTGCTTGTTTCCGACAAATCTGCTGAAGCGGTTCCCCGATGTGCGGTCCGTTTTGCAGCCTGCCCTTCGCACGGTCTGCTCCGCTTCTGACAGCGGCGGGACAATTTTCCACCACTTCTCCGATCCAACCTCGCCATGCCCACCAAAACCGACTCGTCCGTCCAGCTCAGTCTCGGCGCCACCGCGGCGCGCAATCTCGCCAATGCCACCGTAACCGTTCCGCAGAAGGGACGCATCACGCCGCGTTGGCTCCTCCGCCTGTTGCCCTACGTCAATGTCGACGGCGGCGTTTACCGCGTGAACCGCGTCGCGCGCGAGGCCGACGGCCGGGAAGGCGGCGTCGATGTGCTCACGGTCAACAGCGGCGAGGTGAAACTGCCGCACACCTTCGTCGATTACGAGACCGACCCGCGCGAGTACCACCTCAGCACCATTCAGACCGTCCTGAACACGCACACCCGCGTCACGGATCTTTACAGCAACAAGATTGACCAGCTGCGCGAACAGATCCGCCTCACGATCGAGGGCGTCCGGGAGCGCGAGGAATGGGAACTGCTGAACAACCCGGATTTCGGACTGCTCAAGGAAGCCGCCGCCAGCGCCATCAAGACCCGCTTCGGCCCGCCGACCCCGGACGACCTCGACGAACTCCTCGCCCTCGTCTGGAAAAAGCCCGCCTTCTTCCTCGCCCATCCCCGCAGCATCGCCGCTTTCGGCCGCGAAGCCACCCTCAAACAACTGCGTCTGTCCGGCCTCGGCCAGACCCTCGACGTCCGGCTGCAGGAAGCAGCCGCCAATCGGCTCAGCCACCAGGAGTTCCTGGAGCTGATCCTCCAGGATGAACTCAACCTGCGCCACCAACGTCA
>CAIQQB010000143.1 GCA_903873805.1 uncultured Opitutia bacterium
CCGGCGGCGGGGCGGCGGCGACCGGAGTGCTGGCAGCGGTGGCGACCTCGGCCGCGCTGGGGCCGTTGAGAAACACGATACTGACGCGATGAGTCCCCGCCGTGATATGGAGGGGTTTCAGCGGATAGATGGCGGCAAAGCGGAAGTCTTCCTTCACGGTGAAAGCCTCCTCGACCGGCTTGCCATCGAGCAGTACCTGGACCGAGGGCCGGGCACGGTTGGCCGAGCCCTGGGTGCCGTAGGCCTTTACCCGCAGCACGTAGGTGCCCTCACTCGGGAAATCATAATCGCCGTGGACCTCCCCGACCTGGTTGAAAACACGCCCCAGGGGCGGCGGCCGACGTCCGCCGGCGCCCGCTCCGGCGCCCGCGCCACCGTTGACTCCGCGCGGTGGTGCCGGCGGCGGCGCAGCGACGGGCGCGCTGCGGGCGATTGTGCCATCAAGATCCTGATCTTCCCAGCGTTTGAGCGGGGTCGGAGTCGCGGGCTCGGCGTTGATGACCTTGTCGAGCACGAGGCTGGCCGCGGCGATATACTTCTCCATCAGCACCGGGGCGATCGAGAGCACGTCCCCGTTGTTGTCGAATCCGTAGCCCGTCATGTCGAGCGGGAAGGAATCGGCCGGATGGAGGTCGAGGCCGAGCAGGTCGCGGAGGGTGTTGTTGTACTCGGTGCGGTTGAGCCGTCGCAGGGTGACCCGGCCGGGGTTGGCCGGGCCGGTGTCCTCGGCGTTCAGCCGTTGCTCCATCCAGGCGATGACAGCAGTGAGCTGGCTCTGGCTGGGGCGGGGCTTGTCGTCCGGCGGCATCTCCTCGTGGATGAGCTTGTCGTAGGCGTCCTCGAGCGTGCTGCGGCCCTTGGCCAGCGAGGCCGGATCGGTGAACTGGTCGAGGCGGAGGTTGTTTTCCGGATCCTTTTCGCCGTGACACTCGTAGCAATTCTTGGCCAGGAAGGGGCGGACGTTGGTCTGGAACTGCTGCCAAGCTGCATCGTTCGTCGTAGGACCGGCGGCGGCCGGAGCGCTCGGCGTCGTGGGCATCACTCGCGCGGTGACTCCGGTGATGGCGAGAGCGGTCGCCATGCCGGCGAGGAGGCAAAGGCGGCTGGCTCGTTTCTGCTTCGGCTGGGGCGGAAGGGGCGGCATCACTGACGGGGTGGCAAGATAAACGGGTTGAGACGCGGGGAGAGCGGGGAAGTTTCAGCCGGGGACAAACTAGCGGCCGGCCGGTGGCTGCCAGGATTCGTCGAACACGCCTTCGTCAACGCTGGCGAAGGCCGGTTGGCCGGAGGCGTCCGGCGTGCGCTGGAGCACGGCGAAGTCGCCAAAGGCCTCGCCCCCGCGCGCAGCCGACAGGCCGGCGTTGAGGACGATATAACGCTTGGGGTTGAGCGGGTTGGGGTAGATCATCACCGGCACATGGTCGGCGGCGGCATACGTTTTTCCGGCGAGGATGAGGCGGTCTTTGGTCCATGTCAGGGGCAGGCGTTCAAGGATGCGGGCGAGGAGTTTGTTGCTGCCGGGATCGCCGAAGAGGACGAGGTTGTTATTGGCGATGTCGGCGTCGGTCAAGTCGGCGTCCGCCTTCGTCCGGGCGTCGCCGCAGTAATCGCGCGCGAAGGAGCTGGTGAACCGCGCCAGCTCCTGTTTGGCGCGTTCGTCGGCCACGGCATTGAACGGTTGGCCGGTCGGCGTGACGCAGAGGAAGGCGTCGAAGAACGCGTCGTTGACCGGGCCCTGCAGGTTGTGCTGCTTGCGCAGGCCGGTGAAGGCGGCGGGGTCGGCCTGCTGCCAGTGGCCGGCGGTGCGGGTCAGGAGGATGCTCGGCGCCGGATTCACCTCGATCCGGTCGCCATCAATGGTGACTTGGCTGGCCTGGGATGCGTCGTCGAGAATCAGGCGCGAAACATTTTGCGTCGTAATGACAAAGTGGGCTTTGGCGACCGATCGCTTGGCGTCCACCCGGGCTTGGTCGAAGCTCTGCTGCAGGCCGTCCACCGTGATCCAGAAATCCCGGTTGTAGCGCATGGTGTAGGTCACGAAATGGAGCTGGTCGGGTACGACGCGGCCGCGCTGAAAATTGGCGGTGGTGAAGGCGTTGATCAGCTGCGCCGTTTCCCCCGTGGCATGGGAGTGGCCCTGGCCGGGATTGGCCAGCCAGAGGGTGTTCGTGTCCGTCCCGGCCGAGTGGACCGGGGTGAGGATGTCCAGATGGTAGCCTTCCCGCACCAGCTGGGCGGAGATGCTCTTGGAGGAGGCGAGCTGCGCGTCGTTCGCTCCGGCATAGCCCACCAGCGGCACGCCGGTGATGTTGATGGCGTGCGGAATCATGATGCCATAGGTTGAAAGCGCGGCCTTTTGTGCGGGAGTTTTGCCGTCGAGATTCAGGAGGTTGCCGATGACCCCCGCGTCAATTTCCAGCCCGGCGAACAGGTCGGGCTGGTGCAGGCCGATCTGCCACGAACCCGCCCCGCCCATCGAAAAACCCGCGAGGATGATGCGCTCGGGGTCGATGTTATAGCGCTTACGCACGGAGGCGAGGGCTTCGAGGACGTCGGTCTCGCCGGCCCAGCGGAAGGAGTTGTTGCCGCGGCCGAAGCACTCGAGACGGATGTAGCTGCGCCCGGCACCCGCGGCTCCCCCGCCCGCGGCACCGGCCCGGTCCGCGCCCCCGGTCCAGTCCCAGCCGAGGTCGGGTACGTAGTGGCTCATCCCGTGGAGGTAAATGTAGAGGGCTGTGGGCTTGGCCGGATCGTAGGATGCCGGGATGGACAACTGGTAGGGTTGCGCGGTGCCATCCACGACCGAGCGATAGGCGCGCTTGACCGAACCTTTGATGCTAGGCCATTCGGCGGTGCCGTCCTTGATCTGCTGGGCCCGGCGCAGACCGGCGTTCAGGCTGGAAAGGCATTTGTTAAAGGGATTGGCCTGCGCCTCGTTATCGCCGCCGAAAACATTCGGCACCCGTAGCGCGGTCTCGACTATCCAGGCGCAGGACTCGGCGTCCACGACCAGATCGTCATCGGCATGAGATTCCTTCAGCGCGCGGAGCGCGGCGTTGAGCTGGTCCAGCTTGGCATGCAGCTGCGCCAGCTCGTCGGCCGTGAGGCTGTGCGTGACGGACCCCATGTTGTTGCCGCCGCCGCGGGCGGCGCGGGGGGCCGCATTGGCCTGGCCAGCGGGAGGGAGGGCTTCGGACTGAAAGGCGGCGGGCTGGTCGGGCGGTGGCGGAGTGGCGGGTGCTTCGGCGGCCAGCACGGACACGGAAAAAAACGCATAAGCCGCGATGGCATCCGATGTCATGAGGAGGTAGGGGGTAGGAAGACCGCGCCAGCTTAACTGCCTTGGCAGAAAAGTCCAGCCGGCCAAGCCGCGGGACGTTGGCGCAGCTTCGAGCCGTGGCAAGCAGAAATTCACGGACTAGTCCGCAGGATGCCGCCGCCGAAACTCCGCCAACCGTTCGGCCACTTCCGCCCCAGTGAGCGGCTCGGGCCCGCCATCTTCTGCAAGCCGCGAGGAGGATTGCAGTTCCGCAAAGCGGGCCACTTCGGCGGCGGTCCAATCCGTCGGAGCAATGTTCCACAGCCGCGCGGTTTTGTCCCAGCTCGCCGTGAGCAGGCTTCGTCCGTCGGCCGCAAAGACGACATGTCGCACCGGGAGCAAATGACGCAGCGGCGGTGCCAGCAGGTTTCCCGACCCGGCGTCCCAGAGGTGGGTGGTGCCGTCCTCGTCGGCCGTGGCAACGATGCGGCCGTCGGGGCTGAACACCGCGCAAAGCACGGCATCATCGTGCGGCAGCGGGCGGATGAGCGGTCGCCCCGTGGCGGCATCCCAAATTCGGGCCGTCTGGTCCTGGCTGGCGGTCACGACCCGGCGGCCATCGGGGCTGAAGACCGCGAAGTTGACCGCGTCGTCATGGACGAGGGGCGGGGTGACTGGAGCACCGGTCAGGGCGTCCCAGACCCGGGCGGTCTTGTCTCCGCTCGCCGTCACCACGCGGCGGCCGTCGGGACTGAAAGCTGCGCTGGGCACGAAGAAGCCATGTTGGAGGGGCGGTGTTTGCGGCCGGCCCGTGGACACATTCCAGATCCGGGCGGTGTTGTCGGAGCTGGCGGTGAGCACGGCGCGGCCGTCGGGGCTGAATGCGACCAGCACCACCGCGCCGTCGTGCACAAGCGGCGGCGTGAGCGGCGCGCCGGTGGCGGCGTCCCACAGGCGCGCGGTCTGGTCGTTGCTGGCGGTGGCGATGATCCTGCCGTCGGGACTGAAGGCCGCGCTGCGCACACGATTGTGATCAAGCCGCACCGGCCGCGGTTCGCCGGTGCCGGCATCCCAAATCCGGGCCGCTGTGCTGTAGCTGGTTGCAATCACGCTCCGGCTGTCGGGGCTGAAGACCGCAGTCTGCACCTGGTCGTTGTAGCGGAGCGGCGAAGTGCGCGGTTTGCCCGTGGTGGCGTCCCAGACCCGGGCGGTCCGGTCCCAGCTGGCCGTGACGATCGACCGGCCATCAGGACTGAACCGGGCGTCCTCAACCGAGTCGTCATGCCCAAGGGTCAGGTCCTCCGCCCGGGGCGTTTGCAGACTCCAGATGCGGACCGCCCCGTCGGCGCTGGCGGTCGCAAGGCTGCGGCCGTCCGGGCTGAAGGCGATGGCGCGCACCGCACCCCCGTGGTGCAACGGTGGACCGAGCGGGTGCCCCGAGACGGCGCTCCAAAGTCTCACGAGTTGGTCCTCGCCTCCCGTCGCCACGGTCTTGCCGTCGGGGCTGAAGGCACCGGCCAGTACGGCCTCCGCGGATTGCACCGGCGGTGTGACCGGCTGACCGGTGGAGGCATCCCACAGGTGCGCCGTCCCGTCATCGCCCGCGGTGAGCAGCCACTCGCCCTTGGGGCTGAACGTCGCCAGGCGCACCGTTCCCGCATGGACGAGCGGAGGCGTGCGGGGTTTGCCAGTGGCGGCGTCCCAGACGCGGGCGGTGTGATCCTCGCTCGCGGTCGCCACCGCGGCACCATCCGGGCTGAAGGAGGCGTCGAGCACCGCCGCCGAGTGGGCGAGCGGCGGGAGATTGACGGCGCCGGTTTGGGCGTCGCGGAGCCGCGCCACGTTGTCGAGCCCGGCCGTGAGCACCACGCGGCCGTCGGGACTCAGCAGAGCCCGGGTCAGCGCCGCGCCCTGCGCGAGCGGGGAACCAACCGGCGCACCGGTCCAGGCGTCCCACTGGCGCGCGAGCCCGTCGCGACCGGCGGTGATGACGCGGCTTCCGTCGGGACTGAAATTTGCCTGCACGACCGGCGCCGGGTGGACGAGCGGCGCGGTGCGCGGCCGGCCCGTTGTCGCGTCCCAGATCCGGGCCGTGCCGTCCTCGCTCGCCGTCACGACGGCCTGTCCGTCCGGGCTGAAGGCCGCGGACCAGACCGGGCCGGCATGGGACAGCTTTGCGATCTCAAGCCCCGTGGCGAGATCCCAAAGTCGGGCGGTGTTATCATCGCCGGCGCTGACGAGCGTGCGGCCGTCCCGGCTGAAGGCCACGGTGTTCACCCCCGCCTGATGCAACAGGCACCGCCGCAAGGGCGGCAACTCGCGGATCAGGTTGCCGGCCCGGAAGCGCAGGAGCGGATCGTTGGGGGTGGTTTGGAGGGCCGAGGCGATTGCCAGCAGCGCCGCTGAATCGTCGCCCTCCGCCATCAGGGCGTCCGCCACCGCCATCGGATTGGCCGGTGGCTCGGCCGGCTGGGCCCGGATGCAGGCGGCAGTCAGCGCACCGGTGGCCAGCAGGGAACGAAACGCTCCCTGGAGGCCCCGGGGCCACGCCGGCCTCGCCGCCCGATGGCTCATTGCGCCGGGCTGGCGGCTGGCCCGGTTCGTTTCAACAGGCCGCGGTTCGCCATCCAGTCGGCCGCCCGGGCCGGCCAGGTGGTGTGGGGCGCGGTGCCCGGACGGATGCCGTAGCCATGGCCGCCCTCGCCCCAGACATGCAGCTCGGCGGGCACGCCGGCTTTCTTTAGCGCGAGATAAAGGTAGACCGCGTTTTCCGGTCCGCCGCGGTCATCGTTCGAAATCGAGAGGAAGGTGGGCGGGGTGTCCTTGGCCACGCGCACGTCCTCCGTCAGCGCGGGGATTTCGCTGCCGCGCGCGGCGATGCCGCCGGGATAGATCACGAGGGCGAAGTCGGGCCGCGGGCCCGGCCCGTCCATGTCATCAATGGTTGGATACATCCGCCGGTCGAAATTGGTTTCGACATCCGCCGCCAGCTGGCCGCCGGCCGAGAAGCCGATGATGCCGATGCGCTGCGGATCCAGGCCCCATTCCGCCGCCTTCGCGCGGATGAGGCTCATCGAACGTTGCGCATCCTGCAGTCCCGCCAGGTACCGCGGGATGCCCTCGCGGTTGGGAATGCGGTATTTCAGCACGATGCCGGTGACGCCGATGGAGTTGAGCCAGGCGGCGACCCCGGCACCCTCGTCCACCATCGACAGCTGGTAGAAGCCGCCCCCCGGACAGATCAGGACGGCGGCGCCGTTGTCCTTGTCCTTGGAAGGTCGATACACGGCGAGTGTCGGCGTCGCCACGGTACCGGTCAGGAGATTGCCCGGCTTCCACTGTTCGTCCGCTTTGAGACCCGGCGGGTCGCCGGGCGGAAGGCCGGGCCAGACATTGAGGGTGAGAGCCGGTTCGGCGGCGGCGGTCAGGGAAGAAAGCAGGCAGGCAACCAGAAGCGTGGGGGTGTTCATGGCAGATTCCGTATTGGGGTGAGGAGCGGACGGCGAAACATGGGACGCAAAAAATGCGGATGTCGAGCGGAAGGCGGATCGCATTGCTATCTTGTCTATAATAAATCCTTTCCGGAATGGACGGACCGGCCACGTGTGCAGAGTCTGCTGCTATGAACCCCATCTTGTCGGAACTCCCATCGCTCGCAGCTGGCTGCACCTTGGCGGATAGAGTTGCGAGGCTTCGCAAAAATGATTTGCAAGTAGGGTAAACTCCTTATGGCGTACCGCCATTGATTGTCATCTATACTTTGAATGATCCCCCGACGCATCCATTGAAAACCATCCTGCAATCTGGGCCGTCTCTGCGATGGTGGGTTTGGGTTGCCCTCGGCATCGCCGGCTGGTCAGCGATCCCATTGCGGGCGGCGGTGATCATCTGGGGCAACAGTGCCACCGATTTTGGTGCGGGCGGGAGTTGGATCGGCGGGAGCGCGCCGACGGCGTCGGACACCGCTTCCTTTGGCAATGCCACGGTCGGCTTTCAGCCGGATGTGGGCGCGAGCGGCAACAGCAGCGTGGGCGGCGTGGTGTTTGCCAACGGGGCCGATGCGTTTGTCCTCTCCAGTTCCAGCGGCGCCATCCTGACTCTGGGCGCGGGTGGTATCAGCAATCAGGACAGCCTCCTGCAGACCGTGAGTGCCGCGCTCAAACTCGGCGCCGCGAGCAATTTTACCTTGGCGAGCAGCGGCGCGCTGGCCGTTTCCGGCAACGTGAACACCAATGCTTTTGTGCTGACGCTCACGAACACCGGCTCCGGCGGCGGAACGGTGTCCGGCGTGATCAGCGGTACCGGCAGCGTCGCCAAGACCGGCACCGGCACCTGGACGCTTTCGGGTGCGAACACCCATAGCGGCGGCACCTCCTTGGGCGCCGGCACGCTGGTGCTGGGCACTATGACGGCGCTGGGCACGGGCACGCTGACGATCACGGGCGGGACCCTGGATGCGGGTGCGGCGCTGACGGTGACGAACGCGCAGAGCTGGGCGGGCGACTTCAGTTTTGCCGGGAGCAATCCCTTGACGCTGAGCGGGACGGTGGCGCTGACGGCGGCGCGGACGGTGACAGTGAGCGCGAACACGCTGACGTCGAGCGGGGTGGTGAGCGGAGCCTTCGCGCTGGCGAAGCAGGGCGCCGGCACCTTGGTGCTGAGCGGAACCAATACCTACACCGGCGCGACGACAGTGTCGCAGGGGATCGTAAGCGTGCAGAGCGCTGCGGCGCTGGGCACGGCGGCGGGGACGACGACGGTGGCGAGCGGAGCAACCCTGCAGATCCAGAACAGCCTGACAGTGGCCGAGCCGCTGAACCTGTCCGGCACGGGCGTGAGCGGAGCCGGGGCGGTGGAGCAGGTGAGCGGCACCAACACGTTATCCGGCGCGGTGGTCCTGAACGGAGCGACCACAATCATGGCGGATGCGGGGACGCTGACCTTGTCCGGGGCGATGACCGGCGCGGGCCAGAACCTGACGGTGGGCGGGGCCGGGAACGTGGCGTTGAAGGGCGTGGTGGGCACGACGACCGGGAGCCTGACGGCAAACGGGACGGGGACGCTGACACTATTGGCCGTGAACACCTACACCGGCGGGACGACGCTGAACAGCGGCACGCTCGCGCTGGGGGTGGCCTCGGCGCTGGCCGCGGCGGGCACGCTGACGGACAGCGGCGGTACGTTCAATTTGGCCACGTTCAGCAACACGCTGGCGTCGGTGACGCTGAGCAGCGGAACGATCAGCGGCACGACGGGGGCGCTGACGGCGACGGCCTTGAACCTGCAGAGCGGCACAATCAGCGCAATCATCGCGGGCGCGAGCGTGCTGACGAAGACGACCAATGGCACGGTCACCCTGAGCGCCGCGAACACCTACACGGGTGACACGGCGGTGAACGGCGGCACGCTGGTCCTGGCCGGCTCCGGTATGTTGGGAGCCAGCACGACCAATCTCACGGTCAATAGCGGTACATTGACCCTCGGCGGTGCCACACAGACGTTCTCGGCCGTCACCGTCACCAACAGTGGCGCGGTGGGCGGCGGCACACTGCGCGCGGCAACCTTCATCCTGCAGTCGGGTAATCTCAGCGCGATTCTGGCCGGCTCCGGTGCAGTGACCAAAAACAGCACGGGCACCGTCAGCCTGTCCGGTGCGAACACCTATAGCGGCGGCACCACCGTCAGCGCGGGTACCCTGCGCGCCACCACGAACGCGTCCGTCCTCGGATCGGGAGCGCTGACGCTGGGAGGAGGCGAGCTGGACCTCGTGAATGACAGCGGGCTGGCGTTCAACCGGCCTACCGTGGTGACGGCCAACACCACCCTCGGCTCGGACCGGCTCACGGCCGGCGCGGGGGTCACCCAGACCCTCGGCACCCTGCTGCTGGGCGGGCAGACCGTCACCCTTGCGGCGGGCGCGAATGTCACGACCGGCACCGCGGGTATCCTTTTTGGCAATACGACCCTGACCGCCAACGGCACCGTCTTCAACGTGGGGGCCAATGCCTCCCTGGCGCTCGGGGCGGTGGCGGGCGGGGCCTCTGACCTCACCAAGTCGGGTTCCGGCACCCTGGTGCTAAGCTCCGCCGGCAATCGCACGGCTGGCGCCACCACGCTCTCCGACGGCACCCTCGTGCTCGGGGCGGCCGCCGCCCTCGGCACCTCGGCCGCGGCGCCGCTTTCCCTCAACGGCGGCAGCCTGGATCTCGCCGCCGACACGGGGACCACGTTCACGGCCACGGCCGTCACGGTGGCAGGCAACACCACGGTCGTTTCCGACCGGGCCACGGCGGGCGCCGGGGTCACGCACACGATTGGGACGCTGGCCATCGGAGCCGAGACCCTCAGCGTGGCGGCCGGCGGCCAGGTCACCTCCGGCACGGCCGGACTGCAGTTCGGCGCCGTGTCCCTGACCGGCAACGCGGTGCTTAACCTCGGGGCCAACACCACCCTCACCCTGAGCACAGTTGCGCAAACCGGGATGGCGGCGCTGACCCTCACCGGCTCGGGGAACCTGACGCTGACCGGGGCCGCGTCCTACACGGGTGGCACGACCGTGGCCGGCGGCAACTTCAGCCTGACCAGCGGCGCCTCCCTGGATCCCAGTGGCGACCTCATCATCAACGGCGGCGATGTTTACTTTGGCGGCACCGCCCAGACGGTGCCCACGCTTTCCGGCACCGGGGGAGCAGTGCATCTCGGGACCGGCTTCACTCTGACGATCGATCAACCCACGCCCAAGGTATTCACGGGGACCGTACACGGGGCCGGCAATCTGTTCGTCGGGGGGGCCATTCTGACTTTGGGCGGTTCGGCGCCGAATGATTATTCCGGCAACACCACCATTTCGTCCGGTACCCTGGTTCTGGCCAAATCCGACAACATTACGGCCCTTTCGGGCAGTCTGATCAACCTCAACCCGGGCGGGACCCTGCAGCTCGGCGCGGAGCAGCAGATCGGCAGCACCACCGGCCTGGTGCTGGGCGGGGGCACCTTTGCCCTCAACGGTCATGCGCAGAGCCTCGGCACCCTGAAGCTGACGTTGTCCTCGACGCTGGACTTTGGCGGGAGCGCCGGATCCAGCGTGACCTTTGCCAACAGCAGCGCCCAGCCCTGGAGCGGCACCCTCACCATCACCAACTACACCGTGGGGACCAACCATCTGAGCTTTGTGGGGGCCAGCCTGACCGCACCGCAACTCGCCGCCTTCAGCTTTGCGAATTACAGCAACGCCCCGGGTGTGATCAACGGCCTCGGCGAGGTGACCCCGGACTTCTCGGCGGTTCCCGAGCCGGCGGAGTCGGTCCTGCTCGCCGGTCTCGCCAGTCTCCTGCTGGCCGGTTCCCGGCGCCGCCGGGCGTCACGCGCTGTCCGACGGCCGGGACGGTTGGCGTGAGAGGCAAATTCACGCTTGCACTCTGCGCCGGTTGCTTGCTTCTTTTCGCCCTCAGCATGCACCCGTAGCTCAATTGGATAGAGCGTCTGACTACGGATCAGAAGGTTTGGGGTTCGACTCCCTACGGGTGCACCAATTTCTAAACCCGCTTCCGCCTAGATGGATGCGGGTTTTGTCTTTTCTGCCGCCCGCGCCGGCCGGTAGCTTGGGGTGAAAATCACCGGGGTGCCCGGCGCGGGTGGGGCGGGACACAAAAAACGCCCGCCGGGGTTCCGGCGGGCGGGCGGGCGGCGCGATGGAAATGCGTTCGCCGGCGGTCAGATCGCCTTCGGCAGCAAGACGTCGTTCCACTCGACCTGGCGGACCTGATGACGCTTCACCTTGATGTAGCGGGAGCGGCGCCGGAGCATGCGGTCGAGCTTGTCGACCAGGAGCGCGACAGCCTTGTGGCATTCGTCGGAGGCGACGGCGGCGTTGAGGTCCGGACCGTTGATGGTGATGTGCCCCTTGGCGGTGAACCGGTGCGCGACATCCTGGGTGGCATCACACTCCAGTTCGACGCGGATCCGGACAATACGCTCCTCATGACGGAACAATCGGTCGGCTTTTTCCTGGACGAACGTTTTCAGCGAGGGGGTCAGGTCGAGGTGAATGCCGGAGACGATGGTTTCGTTGGTGCGGTTATTTTTGTTCATGTTTTTTGGGTTCCTTTCGGGTTGTGGACCGAAAAAATCGCTGGCATCAAGGCTCGATGGCCTTGACTGCAAAGACGCTCTTCCCATTCAGCGCCGTCGTGGTGACCGGCGGATCTTCCGGCATCGGAAAATCGTTCATTGAGCACATCGGGAGGCTGCAGCCGCAGATTCATTTTTGCAACCTTTCTCGACGAATTCCGGACATAAATGTTCCAAAGCTTAAGCTGCGCCACTTCCCCTGCGATCTCTCCGATGCTGCGGCGGTCGCCCGGGTGGCGGACGAAGTCGCGGCGCATCTGGGCCGGGCGGTGCCGGCGGGGAAAATCCTGCTCATCAACAATAGTGGTTTCGGCTCATACGGCCGGTTTCCTGAGCCCAATCTTGCGCACCAGCTCGAAATGATCGACGTCAATATCCGGGCCGTGGTGGATCTGACCGGACGCCTGCTGCCGCTGCTGCGCGAGCGGGGCGGGGCGATCATGAACGTCGCGTCGGTCGCGGCCTTCCAGCCCACCGCCTACATGGCGACCTATGGCGCATCCAAGGCGTTCGTGCTGCACTGGAGCCTGGCGTTGAACGAGGAACTGCGCGGCTCCGGCGTGCGGGCGCTGGCCGTCTGCCCGGGCCCGGTGCCGACGGAATTTTTCAAGCGCGCCGGCTTGAAGCAGGGCGCGGTGCCCGATGTTCTGGGTGAGAGCTGCGAGACGGTGGTCCGGGCCTCGCTGCGGGCCCTGGCCAAGGGTCGCGGACAGATGGTGCCGGGCTGGAAAAGCCGCGTGCTGGCGGCGTTGTCCTCATCGCTGCCGAAGCCGCTCGCAGCCCGACTGGCGGCCACGGTCTTGGAGCGCTACCGTCTGAAAAGGGCGCACGCATGAGCGCCGGGCCGGCCGATTTCGCCCTGCGGGCCTGTGCGTGGCCGCGGCGGGAAAAACAGGGCCCCGTGCGGATGATCACGCCGGAGGAACTGCGCGGCTGGATCGTCCACGAGGACGAGCGGCTCATCGTGATCAACAAGCCCGGGGATGTCGTCTGTCATCCGTCGAAGGCTGGTCCGTGGTCGAGTCTGGTGGGCGCGGTGCGGGAGCACACCGGGCTGCCGGTGGTGCATCTGATCTTCCGGCTCGACCGGGAAACCAGCGGGGTGGTCGTCCTCGCCAAGGACGCGCGTCTCGCCAGCCGGCTGCAGACCGCCATGCAGGAACGACGCGTGGTGAAGCGCTACCTGGCGATCCTGACCGGCGACCTTGCCGGCCCGGCAACCGTGGACCAGCCCCTCGGCGACGATGTTTCGAGCCCGGTCTTCATCAAGTCCTGCGTGCGCTCCGATGGCCAGGCGGCGGTGACCCACTTTGAACCGGTGGCCACCGGTGGCGGTTTTACCCTGGCCCGGGTCGGGTTGGAAACGGGCCGCAAACACCAGATCCGCGCCCACGCCCACTGGCTGGGACATCCGGTCGTGGGGGACAAGATCTACGGTCCCGACGCCCGGCTCTACCTGGAGTTTATCGACCAGGGCTGGACGGAGGCATTGGCGGCCCGACTACTGCTGCCGCGGCAGGCGCTGCACTGCGCGGAAATTGATTTTACCGCGGCGGGCCGACCGGAAATATTTCGCGCCCCCCTGGCGGCCGATCTGGTGCAGTATTGCGCTGAGAGGATGGGCCTCAGCCCGCCCGAACCGAGGTCGGGGCCCGACAACGGCTTGTCGCTTCCGGCCAGCAATTCCTAGGAGGTGGCGCGACCAGTTTTTGGGCGTCCCGGCGCGGTTGACGACAGGGCGGCAAAAGCACTTTTCGCCCAAATTTTGGTTGTGTTGAAACTCCCTCGGCCTGATTGAAAGCGGCTCGAACCCCGTTGTGTAAGCCCTGCTGCGTCACCCCATGAAGATCCGTTCCCTTGCCCTTGCCCTCCTTTCACTCGTTTCGGCCGCAGCCCTGGCTGCCGCCGATGACGCCGCCGCCCTGCAGAAGCGTTTTGAGGATCCCACCCCGGCCGCCCGCCCCATGGTCCGCTGGTGGTGGTTCGGCCCCGCGGTCACCAAGCCACAGCTCGAGCGCGAAATGACCAACATGAAGCTGGGCGGCTTCGGCGGCTTCGAGGTCCAGTCCACGTATCCGCTTGCGGTTGACGGCGCGGTGCCCGGGCTGAAGAACTTGAAGTTCCTGTCGCCGGAGCATCTGGACGCGATCAAGTTCACCGCGGCCAAGGCGAAGGAGCTCGGTTTGCGCATGGACCTTACCCTCGGCAGCGGCTGGCCCTACGGTGGCCCGATGTTCACGAAGGCCGAGGCGGCCGGCCGGCTCGGCACGCAGGCTTTCCAGCTGGCCCCCGGCCAGCCGCGTGTCGGCCTGCCCACGCTGCGCGCCGGGGAGAGCATCGCGGCGGCCGTGGTCGGCCCCATCACCGGCACGGCTCCGGGTGAAAGCCCATACAAGGCCGCGGCCATCAAGGGCAACGCCGTGGAGATCCCGGCCGGGGCCACGGGTGCGACCCAGATCATTTTCTACATTTCCGGGCAGACCGGCATGCAGGTGAAGCGCCCGGCGTTTGGCGCCGAGGGCAATGTCATCGACCACTACAGCGACACGGTCGTGAACAAGTTCATCAAGGAGATCGCCGCGCCGGCCCTGGAGGCCTGCGTCCCGAACATGCCCAATGCCGTCTTCTGCGACAGCCTCGAGGTCAATGGCGAGGACTGGACCCCCGACTTTCTCGCCGATTTCAAGCGGCTCCGCGGCTATGATCTCACACCCTGGCTGCCGGCCCTCTTCGACAACACGCTGCCCCGGGCCGCGGAGATCCACCACGACTGGGGGCAGACGCTCACAGATCTTTTTAACGAGCATTTCAGCGATATCCTGACGAAGTTCGCCCAGGATCACGGCACCAAATTCCGCCTCCAGGCCTACGGCTCGCCGGCCGCCTCATTCAACAGCTACGCCCACGTCAACCTGCCGGAGGGCGAGGGCCCCAACTGGCGCGCCTTTGCCTCGACCCGCTGGGCCTCGTCGGCCAGCCACATTCTCGGACAGAACGTTACGAGCTCGGAGACCTGGACGTGGCTGCACCAGGCGGTTTTCGTCGCCAACCCGCTCGATATGAAGGCGGAGGCCGACACGTTTTTCCTCCAAGGCATCAACCAGCTCATCGGCCATGGCTGGCCGGGCACGGCGGACAATATCCCGTATCCCGGCTGGCGCTTTTACGCGGCCGGCGTGCTGAACGACAAGAATCCCTGGTTCATCGCCATGCCCGACGTGACGAAGTATCTCACGCGCGTCAGCGCCATGCTGCGCGAGGGCCGGCCCGCCAACGACGTGCTGCTCTACCTTCCCGAGGACGACGCCTGGGCCGGTCTGGCCCCCGGCCGCATCTCAATGAGTGATGCATTGGGCCGGATGGTCTCGCCCTTCATTTCCGGACTGCTGGACCGCGGCTACAATCTCGACTTCTGTGACGGCGCGCTGCTGGAGCAACGCGGTCAGGTGGACGGTGGCGCCCTCGTCTTTGGCGATGTGCCTTACAAGGTCGTCGTGCTGCCCGACACCCAGCGCGCCACGGTCGCGACCATGCGCAAGCTCGAGGCGTATGTGCAGGGTGGGGGTATCTTGGTGGCGGTGCAGAACCCGCCCTCAATGGCCCCCGGTTTCATGGCCAGTCCCGAGGACCAGGCGACCGTGCGTGAAATTTCCGACCGCCTGTTTCGCGGCGCCGGGGCCAAGGGCCTCGTGGTGCCTGATGTCGCTGCCGTGGCCAAAGCCCTTGAGACCCGCCTGAAGCCCGATGTGGCGCTGGCCCCCCTCGATCCGTCCATCGGTTTTGTGCACCGTCACGCCGAGGCGGGGGAAATCTACTTCCTCGCCAACACGGCCAACACGCCGAAACACGGCACGGTGACCTGCCGCGTCGCCGGCCTGACGCCCGAATGGTGGAATCCCGTCACCGGCCACACCGACGCCGTCACCGGCCTCACGTCCGACGCCAACGGCACGACGGTGGACTTCGACCTGCCGGCCTACGGCTCGCAGTTGCTCGTGTTCAGCAAGGGCATTCTGAGCCTCAACGGCCGCACCCGGGTGCAGCCCGCTGGGGCCACCCCCGCGCCGATCGATCTGAGCGCCGGTTGGGATGTCACCTTCAAGAATTCGAACCCCGCCGGCCATGATCCCGCCCCCGCCCGGCTCGACGCCGGCACCTCCTGGGCGGCCGACCCGGCCCGGCAGTACTTCTCCGGCACGGGCTCCTACGTGAGACAGATCACGCTGCCTGCCGCCTGGTCCGACGGTCGCACCGTGAAGCTGGCTTTCAACGGCGGCAGCGCCCCGACCGGCGCCGGTGCCGGTGGCCGCGGCGGCAGCGGCACGCACGCCACCTACACCCCGCCGGTGCGCGAAGCGGCAGTCGTCTATGTCAATGGCCAGCGGGCCGGCGCGGCCTGGTGCCCGCCGTATCAGGTTGAACTCACCGGTCTGCTCAAGCCCGGTGCGAACGAGATCAAGGTGGTGGTCGGCAATCTCGCGACGAACGACATGTCCACACCCGGTCACTGGGACATCGACACCCGGGCGCTCGACGCCACTTTCGGCAACCGCTTTGCCGCCCAGGGGATGAACCTCGTCCAAGTCTATCCCTCGGGCATCACCGGCACCGTGCAGCTCGTCGCCACCCAGCCCTGAGCAAGCCCGAGCGAGGGCTGGGTGATTCCGCTGACCGCCCGCCCGGCTTCGGTGCTTCGCTCAGATCTTGCCGCCGTAGCTCGCGTAGTCGTCGAGGTCGAGCAGGTCGAAGAAGGTCGTGATGTCTTTGCGCTCGGGCGCGATCTTCGTCAGTACCTCGCCGAACCAGGCGTGGCCGTCCTTGCCGCCGGGGCCATGACCGGTCATCCAAACCGACCAGGCGGCGACGTCGGAGGAGCCGCGTTTGGTGTTGGCGTTGACCCAGGCCAGCATGTCGCTGTCGGACTTGCCTGATTTGATCTCGGCGAGAAGCGCGTCGGCGGAAAGGCCGGTGAAGTCAAAGAAGTGCCGGTCGAGCGGGCAATTGTAGTGGAACTCGGCGTTCTTGCCGGCGAGTTGAGCGCGGGCCTTGTCGAGCAGGCGGGGCAGGTGAACGTAGCCGCCGAGGCGGACGCGCGGGCTGCGCGGGGGATGCTGGGTGAAGTCGGGAGCGGAGAGGTTGAGCATGGAAGGTTGAGCTTGGGTGGGATTGTGCGGGGTGCAACCGCCATCAGCGGAAAGCAAGGCGGTGATGATGGCCCGCGAATCACGCGAATGACCCGAATGCGTAAACACCTCATCAAGCCATGGGAAAGCTTGCGGATTCGGCTCGGAACGTCACTCCGTGTCGTCCCCACCGCATGGGTTGCACTGCCTTTATTCCACCACCACGCGGCGGCGATCCGACGGCCGGAACAGGCTTATGCCAATGTCGATTCAAGTTTGGACTCAAACCCATGGGCGTCCCGTCCAGGTCAGAGATGGCCCATCATTCAACCGACGTTGGTATCAGTTCGAGCAGCAGCCGCACTGGGAGCCGCAGCAGTGGGAGGCAGCGGCGGGGGTGGCCTTCTTTTCGCCCACGCCCATCAGGCCGTAGCCGCCGGTGATGATGCGGCGGACGGGTTCGCCGGTGGCCGGATGGCGCGTGAGCGCGGGGTCGCCCATGGATTGCTGCAGCTCGAATCGGTCGGGCGGCACGCCCGGAATCACCGGGATGGTCTCGTAAACGTAGGTGGCCATGCCGGGGGACGCCGGGAGGCTCAGGGCGTGGCCGCGGGCTTGAGGGCGGGAGCCGGGCCGTTTCCCGTCGGGGTGGGCGGGGTGGCGGCAATGAGCCATTGCGGCGGTTCGGGTTTCAGCGTGAGCGTGTCCTGAACGACGCGCAGGGCCTCGCGGAGGGGGATGTCCATCTTGGAGTAGCGCTCGTTTTCGTCGGTGCTCATCTCCGCGGGATCGGCATCGGGATCGTCGGAGGGCTTGGTGGACTTGATGCGGGGGGGGGGCGGCGGCGCCAGCATCACCTCGGTGAACGGGTAGCTATTCTTCTCCAGCACCTTCAGGCGGATATCCATGGCCTTCTTGAACGCGGCATCATCGGCCTTCTGCTTTTCGCGATCCGCGAGATTGAGGGAGATGCTCTTCTGCTCCTGCTTGGCCTTGAACCACGCGATGTTCTGCTTGAGGTAGTTGAACTCATCCAGCTGGTTGAGGCGGGCGTCGCTGGCGGCCCGGAGCGGGACGAGGACGGTGGCCGCCAGCGGGTGGCCGTCGAAATGGGTGCTGTCGATCTTGTCCCAGGCGAGGGCGTGGGGCAGGGAGGACTCGCCCACCGGCAGATACTCGTCGATCGACGGCAGAATGAGGTCGGGGACGACGCCCTTGAGCTGCGTGGAGGAGCCGTCCGGCAGGTAGAATTTCTGGATGGTCAGCTTGGTGGCCCCGGTTTTGATCGGGGTGGAGGCGAGCTGCTGCACGACATTTTTCATCTCGATGATCGTCTGGACGGTGCCCTTGCCGTGGGTGGAGGTGTCGCCGATGATGACGGCGCGGCCGTAGTTTTGCAGCGCGCCGGCGACGATCTCCGAGGCGGAGGCGCTGAAACGGTTCACCAGCACGGCAAGCGGACCGGAGTAGGCGAGGGCGGAATCGTCGTCGCTGTCCACCTTGACGTCGCCGAAATACGAGCGCACCTGCACGACGGGCCCGTTGCGGATGAAGAGGCCGGTGAGGGCGATCGCCTCCGAGAGCAGGCCGCCGCCATTATTGCGCAGGTCGAGGACGATGCCCTGGACGTGTTCGGCTTGGAGGCGCTTGATCAGCTCGGCGATGTCCTTGCTCGTGCTGTTCTGGTCGCCCTGCGTCGAGGCGTCGGGGCCGTAGAACAGCGGCAGGGTGATGACCCCCAGACGGGTGGTCGCGCCGCCGGCGGGGACGTCGAAGACGGCGGCGTGGGCGCGGGCGGACTCAATGTTGACGATGTCGCGGGTGAGGACGATTTCCTTGCGGGTGGCGGTGACGGCGGCGCCGCCCGGTTCGATCAGCAGATGGACGTGGGTGTCCTTGGCGCCCCGGATCATGTCGACAATCTTGCGCAGCTTCATGCCGATGACATCGACGGGTTCGGAGCCATCCTGGGACACGGAGATGATCTTGTCATCGGGCTTGAGCAGCTTGCTGAGGTCGGCGGGACCGCCGGGGATGATCTCCTTCACGATGCACTGGTCGTCCTCGAGCCCGAGGAGCGCGCCGATGCCGACGAGTTGGAGACGCATCTGGATGCCGAAGTCCTCATAAGTTGAGGCGGAAAAATAGGTGGAGTGCGGATCGTAGAGCCGGGCGATCGAGGAGAGGAACATCTCCGATAGGTCGGTGGCCTCCGTTTCCTCGAGGCTCTTGAGCATGCGCTCATAGCGTTTGCCGATGGTGGCCTTGGCCTCCTCCAGCGGGGACAGCTTGGGGGTCGCGGCCGCGGTCTTTTCCGGGAGCGGGGCGGGCGGGGTGCCGGTGGCCGGGGTGATTTCGGCCGGGGTCTTTTTGCTGAGGACTTCCTGCAGGATCTCAAACTTGAGCCGGCGGAGCCAGAGTTCATCCGCGGCGGCGGGATCGGCGGGCCAGTCCGCCTTCGTGCGGTCGATCAGATACGAGTCCCGGCCGGTGAGATCGATGTCCTTTTTCAGCTCGGCGGTGATCCAGGCGATGCGGTCGTTGACCCGGGTTTCGTAGACCTTGAAGATATCGTACGCGGCATCGATGTTGCCGAGGTTGTTGATGTTCAAGTAGAGGGTCTGGGCGTCGTAGCGCTGGAGGAACCCCTGCTTGTCGGAGTCGAGGAAAAACAGATGCTGGCCGTCGAGACCGTCCATGAAGTCCGGCAGCACGTCGGCATAATTGGCCGGCTTCACATGGTCGCGGTTGTAGTGCACCTCGTCGAGCAGCCGGATGAGCGTGCGGATTTCAATCCGGAGCGTGGGGGAGGTCTCGAAGGTGCGGTCCGTCGGTGCGCCGGGCAGGGAAACGGCGACGGCCAAGGTGAGGAAAACTAGGCCGTACAGGCGGCGGAAGGGGTGGTGCATGTCGGATATTGGATGGGTGGGGGCGGAAAAGGTTTCAAACAATCGCCGGGGGTGCCAACTGGAAAAGGCGCCGCCCGGCCGGATGGGTTTCAGTTGGGCGGAGGCATCAGCGCCGGGTCAGCAGATCGCGGGCGTTGTCGAGCACACGCTTCTCCTCGGTGGTCAGGGCGCCGAAACCGTGGCTGTTGATCTTGTCGAGAATGCGGTCGACCTCGGCCCGCATGTCGGTGGGACTGTTGACATTGACCTGGAAGGCCGGCTGGGCGACTGCGGAGGACCGGCTCTTCCGCATCCATTTGGGCAATTCGATCGCGACCCGCGATCCACCCCAGCCGCGGTCATGGACATACCGGAAGTAGAGCCAGCCCGTCAGCAGGCCGCCGAGATGCACGGAATGGGCGATGCCGTCGGAATGCAGCTGACCCGGGATCTCATTGAACAGGAAGCCAATCACATCGATGCCCCCGAGCACCCACACCAGCCATTTGGGACGGATGGTGACCGGCAGCACGAAGAAGAGCAAAAACGTGATCGGCCGGTTCGGCCACAGGCAGGCGAACGCCGTCAGAAAGGCCATGCCGATCCCCGACGCGCCGATCACCTCGCCGCCATGGGCGAAGTTGGTGGCAAACCAAAACAGGCCGCCGACAGCACTGGCCGTCAGCGCCAACCAGGCCAGCCGTTTTTCCCCCAGGACGGGCTGGAGATCACGGCCGAAATAGAAAATGAACAGGAGCGATCCCAGCAAATGCCAAACACTTTCATGCAAAAGCGGATAGGTGAACAGCGTCCAAACCCAGCCATGGGCCAGATGGTAAGAGGACAGCGCCGCCGCAGTAAAAAATATCGGCTGATGGAGGTAGATCCCGAAGATGTTCTGGACGAAAAAACCGGCGATCAGCGCGCAGATCAGCCACGTCAGCATGGAGGCGGACGAGTGGCTTGGTTCTTCACGCATGTAGGACCGGTCGGAGAGCATGTGCGGCCCAGCCTATGCGGGCCGGCCGGCAAATTCAAGCACCCCCTGCATTCGGTGGCGATTTTGGCGGGAGTGCTGGCAGTGTGTGGGTTCGGTGGCGGCGGGAGGCGATTGCCGGACAGAATGGCGCCGGGCCGGGACGCCTGCCCGCTTGACAGGGCGCGCCATTGCGCTTTTCTCGCCCCTCGTCATGGCAAACAAATCCGAGAAATGGGCAACCAACATTGGCGGCAAATTCTACGTCGACCAGCAATGCATCGACTGCGACCTGTGCCGCGAGACGGCGCCGGCGTTTTTTACCCGCCACGATGACGGGGGCCATTCCTTCGTGTTCAAACAGCCGACGACCGAAGAGGAAGTCGCCCTCTGCATGGAGGCGCTCGAAGGCTGCCCGGTCGAGGCCATCGGCAACGACGGCGACGAGTAAGCGGCCGGCGGCCGAAAAGCCGCTCGCGGTTGTTTTCCGTTGCCGGCGCCCGCACCGGCCATTGGCTGGCGGAACGCATGCCCGTCAATCCCTTCACCGATCCCGCCTTTGACATCCACTGGTCGCAGCATGAGCCCGCGCTCATTGCGCCGGCCATTGAGGGCGCCCTGTCGCGAGCCCAGACCGCAGTCGATGCCATTGCCGGACGCGATCCCGGGGCGCTGACCTACGCCAACACGTTTCTAGCGCTGGAGCAGGCCACCGAGGAGCTGACGTTTGCCTGGGGCAAGGTCACCCACCTGCAGTCGGTGGCCGACTCCCCGGCGCTGCGCGAGGCACACAACGCGCTGCTCCCTGCAGTTACGGCCTTTTATTCGCGGATCCCCCTCAACGCGGCTCTGTGGTCGCGACTCAAGGCGGTGGCGGCGTCGCCGGCCGCCGAAACTCTGACCGGCATCCACCGGCGTTTTCTGGACGAGACCGTAGCCGATTTCCGCCAAGCCGGCGCGGACCTGCCGGAGGCGCAGCGGGCGAGGCTGGAAGCCCTGCAGGGAGAACTCGCGCAGCTCACGCAGAAATATTCCGAGAACGTGCTGGATGCGACCAACGCCTGGCAGTTGGTGACCGACGATCCGGCGCGGCTGCGCGGGCTGCCGGAGCACGCGGTGGCGGCGGCGCGGGCCTCGGCGGAGAAAAAGGGTTTCGGCACCGCGGAGCGCCCGGCATGGCGTTTCACCTTGCACGGCCCCTCGCAGGAACCCGTCATGACCTATGCCGGCGACGAAAGCCTGCGGCAGGAGTGCTGGACGGCTGCGGTCGCGGTCGGGGTGGACGCCCCGCATGACAACACCGAGCTGGTACGCCGCATCCTGGCCTTGCGCGCGGAGAAGGCGGCGCTGCTGGGCAAGGCGCATTTCGCCGACCTTGTGCTGGAGCGCCGGATGGCCCGGACCGGGGCGAAGGCGCTGGCCTTCATCGCGGACCTGCAGGACCGGGCGGGTCCCGCCTTTGGGCGCGAGTGCGACGAGCTGGAGGCCTTCAAGTCGGCGGAGACCGGGCAGCCGGCCGGCCGGCTCAAGGCCTGGGAAGTCACTTACTGGGCGGAGCGCCTGCGGCGGTTGCGGTATGATTTCGACGAGGAGGTGCTGCGGCCGTATTTCCCGATGGGGCGCGTCATCGCGGGTCTGTTCGAGCTGGTGGGAAAGGTCTTCGGCCTGCGGGTCACCGAGCGCGCGGCCGGAACCTTCGAGGCCTGGCACCCCGAGGTTAAGTATTACGACCTGTACGACGCCCGCGGCCGGCGGCTCGGCTCGTTTTACGCCGACTGGCATCCGCGCGAATCGAAGCGTGGCGGCGCCTGGATGGGCTACCTGGTGACGGGCGGTCCGCGGCCTGACGGCACCCGGGCGCCCCACCTCGGCTACATCTGCGGCAACCTCACTCCGCCAGGGGAGGGCCGGCCGGCGTTGCTCACGCACCGGGAGGTTGAGACCATTTTCCACGAGTTCGGCCACCTGCTGCACCACCTGCTTGGCGAAGTGGAGATCAAGTCGCTCAACGGCGTGAACGTCGCCTGGGACTTCGTCGAGCTGCCCTCGCAGATCATGGAAAACTGGTGTTGGGAGCGCGCGAGTCTCGACCTCCTGGCCCGGCACCACGAAACCGGGGCGACCATCCCCGACGCGATTTTCGCCAAGATGACCGCGGCCCGAAATTTCCGGGCGGCCTGCGCGACGATGCGCCAGGTGCAGCTGGCCCGGATGGACCTGGCCCTGCATGTGCGCACCGCGGAGTTTCTCGCGGGCGATGTGGAGGCGCGGGCCCGCGCCGAGGTGGCGGACTGCATGATCCCGACCGAGCCGCCCGCCCGGACGCTGCTGCGTCGTTTCAACCATATTTTTTCCGACCCCGTCGGCTATGCGGCGGGCTATTATTCCTACAAGTGGGCCGAGGTGCTCGACGCGGACGCCTTCACACGGTTCCGCCGCGAAGGGCTGTTCAACGCCGCCACTGGCGCGGCGTTCGTCGAACACATCCTGAGCAAGGGCAACTCCGAGGATCCGGCGGCGCTCTACCGGCGGTTTATGGGCCGCGACCCGGACCTCGGCGCGCTGTTCCAGCGCTGCGGGCTGGCTTGAACCGGTGCAAATACGCCCCGGCGGTCATTCTGAAATTGCGGGCGGGTAAATAACCGTTAGTCCATTTCCATGCTACCCCCTGCATGATCATCGCCGACTTGAAAAAGATTCCCGGCCGGACCTTTCCCGCGCGCCGCTGGACGCGCGCCCTCGTCGGGCAGGCCGGGCAGCCCATCGCGGCGCAGGGATTCGCGATGGGTTACGTGGTGCTCGAGCCGGGCGGCGGGCAAGTGCCCTGGCACAACCAGACGCAGGAGGAGATTTACATGGTGCTGCAGGGGCGGGGCGAAATCTGCGTTGGTGCCGAACGCGGGGATATTTCCGAGGGGCAGTGCGTCTTTCTGCCCCCGCAGCAGTTTCACCAGCTGACCAACACCGGCGACGAGCCGCTGCACCTGATGTATGTCTACTGCCCCGGGGGTGACGTCGCCCATTGGAAAGAGGAACTCACCGGCACGCTGCCGCCCGCTGGGGTGGGGCCGACTCCGCCGCTGCCGGCCGGGGCGGCGCCCCAATGTGTGCAACCGCCCGCCTGACGCCTTTTCGCCTTAATCACCCCGCATGAAGATCCACCCGATTGGCATCATCCTCAACGGCGCAACCGGGCGCATGGGGACCAACCAGCATCTGCTGCGCTCAATCAAGGCGATCATTGATCAAGGCGGGGTAAAGATGGCGGACGGCGGCGTCATCCTGCCGGATCCGATCCTGGTCGGGCGCAACGAGGCCCGGCTCGCGGAGCTCGCGGCCCGCTCCGGAGTGCCGCGCTACACGACGAAGCTGGAGACCGCGCTCGCCGATCCGCGCAACCAGATCTATTTTGACGCCACCCTCACCGGCCAGCGGCCTGTGGGCGTCCGTCAGGCGATCGCGGCCGGCAAGCACATCTATTGCGAGAAGCCCACCGCCACGACGTCGGCTGAGGCGCTGGCACTGGCGCGCGCCGCGGTCGCGGCGGGTGTTAAGCACGGCGTGGTGCAGGACAAGCTCTGGTTGCCCGGGCTATTGAAACTGAAGCACCTCATCGACACAGGCTTCTTCGGAAGGATTCTCTCGGTGCGCGGCGAGTTCGGCTACTGGGTTTTCACCGGCGAACACGGACCGCTGCAGCGGCCGTCGTGGAACTACCGCAAGGAAGAGCACGGCGGCATCATTGTCGACATGCTCTGCCACTGGCGCTACCTGATCGACAATCTTTTCGGTCCGGTGAAGGCGATCTCCTGCCTGGGCGCAACCCACCTGCCGGAACGGTGGGATGAGACCGGCCGCCGGTATGCCTGCACAGCCGACGACTCGGCCTACGCCACCTTCGAGCTGCAAAACGGCGTCATCGCCCATTTCAACTCCTCCTGGTGCGTCCGCGTCCGCCGCGACGACCTGCTGACGGTGCAGGTAGACGGTACACACGGCTCGGCGGTGGCGGGCTTGCGGGATTGCGTCGCCCAGCCGCTGGCGGCGACGCCGCGTTGCGTGTGGAATCCCGACATGCCGAGCGGGGCCGACTATTCCGCCGGCTGGGTGGCGCAGCCGGATGCGGGCGTTTACGAGAACGCCTTCAAGGTGCAATGGGAGCTGTTTCTGCGGCATGTGGTGACGGGCGAGCCCTTTCCCTGGACGCTCTTCGAAGGGGCGAAAGGCGTGCAGCTGGCCGAGCTCGGCCTGAAGTCGTCCGCAGAGCGCCGCTGGATCGACGTGCCCGCGCTGGCCTGAGCCGGGCGGCTGGTTCAACCCCGGCTGGTTCCGGAAGGTGGAGCGCGTTGACCTCAACGCGCTTTGTTTCCGGGTGCTGTCCAAACCAGCGCATTGGGTCAATGTGCACCACCCTGGGGATTACCGACGAGACGTGCCGGCGTTCGGTTTCGACCGTGCGGCGGGGGCGGACCGCTGCTTCCCCGAAATTGCGGCTCGCGGAGGGCGGCAATATTTCCGAACCTTTCGCCCTTGGCGGAGTCCAACTCCGCTCCTTCACCATGACTTTTGCCATCATCGACATCATCAAGGGCGCCGACATCCTGATCTACCCGCTGGGACTCTGCTCAATTGCCCTGGTGTACATCCTCTGTGAACGCGCCTATGCGCTGCGCACGGCGGCGATCATGCCGGACGATCTGGTCGACGCGATTGTCGAGGGCCGGCAGGTGCCGGGCGGCCGGCACTCGGTGCTGGCCCGCATTGTGGATTTTGCCGAGCGGCATCCCGGCGACGCGGGGGCGGTGAAGGCCTTCGCCCGGCTGGAGCTATCGCGCATGGAGCAGGGCGTCCCCTATCTCGATGTCATCTATGCAGGCGCGCCGCTGATCGGTCTGACCGGCACGGTGTGGAGCCTCATCCGCGTGTTCTCCAGCATTTCGGGAGAAAACGGCATGCCCGACCCGGCCAAGTTTACCAGCGGCGTGTCGCTGGCGCTGTCGGCCACGCTGCTCGGCCTGCTGCTGGCGGTGCCGGCGCTGGTGGGCAGCGGGATCCTGCAGCGGCGGATCGAGAAATACGGCGCCCAGCTCGACGTGCTGCTGGAGCGCATCCTGCGGCGCGCCGCGGCGGAAGCGAAATGAGCGAGGCCCTGTATCAGCGGAAACGCAAACGGCCCGAGCTGAACCTCGTGCCGCTGATCGACGTGCTCGTGATGCTTGTGTTTTTCGCCTTTGTCACGATGCAGTTCCGCACGGCGGCGACACTCAACATCCGTTTGCCCAAGGTCGAGACGGCGGGCAAGAACGCCTTCAAGGGGGCGGTGACCATCGGCATCGACCAGACGGGTGCGCTGTCGTTCAACGGCAAGGCCGCCAGCGACGAGCAGCTCGCTACGCTGCTGCAGCAGGTGCATGATCTCGACAAGGATCTGCCGGTGCTGATCAGCGCGGACGAGACCACGCCGCTGAAGAAGCTGACGTTTGTGATGGACGCCTGCCGCAAGACCGGCCTGACGCATTTCAGCCTGCAGTCGCGTTGACGGAGCGATCCGCCTACAGGGTGAAGGAAGTCCGGTCCGCCTTGTCCGCGTGGAACGTTTTTAACGGCCGTTCAACCCTCGTACAGGGCGCGGATTTCGGTGTCGCTCTGGCGCAGGCGCAGCGCGAGCGCGCGGGCGAGGCGGGCGAAGACCTTGACGCCGATGGTGGGGTTGGCCCGGGACACCTCGTCGAACTTTTTCCGCGAAAGGACAAACAGCTCCGTCGGGGTCGTCGCCACCGCGTCGGCCGAGCGGATGTGGGTGTCGAGAAACGCGATTTCGCCGAAGAAGCCCCCGCGCCCGAATGAGGCGAGATTGTGGTGGTTGGCGCCGCCGAGGGGCAGGACGATGCGGACGCAGCCCTGGCGGATGAGGTAGAGCTCGTCCCCGGCGTCGCCATGCTGGAACACTGTTTCGCCGGCGGCGCAGGACCGGGTCACGGCGCTGGCGGCCAGCACGGCGAAGCTCGGGTCGGCGGAGAGCTGGCGCAGCAGGTCGAAGTCGGCGAGGGCGAGCGGCGCCTCGGCACCGGCCGCGGCCGGAAGCTCGGCGGCGAGGATGCGGTCCTCGACCCATTGGAGCGCGTCATCCAGGGTTTCGAACTGGTGAACGTTGGACCGGCCGGACATGACGCCGACGCTGGTGAAATAGGCCCCGAGGTTTTGCCCATTGGGCAGGGCGACCGGCACGCGGCTGAACAGCAGGCAGCCGTCGCGCTCGGCCAGCATGGCGGCGAACTGCCCGAGCAGGTGAGCGGCGGTGAAGTCCACAGAACGGACCCGGCGCAGGTCGAAGATGAGGTAGCGGCACTGCCGGAGGTCGGACTCGAGCTCGGTGAACAGCTGGTCGGTGGTGCCGAAGAACAGGCTGCCCTGGAGCTCGCACACGGTCGTCTCGGCGCCGTGCCGTTTGAGCACCTCCTGTTCGGCGGCCAGGCGGTGCTGGATGGAGGTGACCTGGGCACCGCTGACCTTGCGGCGGATCACCGAGCCGCGGATCTGTTCGCGCAGGAAGAGCAGGATGGCGAGCGCGACCCCGGCCCCGGCGGCGGCGATCAGGCTCGAACCCACCGCCACGACGACGACGGTGGCGATGACGCAGAAATCCAGCACGGTCGCCCGCTGGCGCAGCAGGTGAATGGCGCCCCAGTCAAACATGCGCACGGCGACCACGAGCAGGATGCCGGCGAGGGCCGCGACGGGCACCCAGGCGATCAGGTTTCCGCAGACGAGAAAGGCTGCGAGCACAAACAGGCCCTCGAGCAGGCCGGCCCACCGCGTGCGCGCGCCGCTCTCGAGGTTCACGAGTGTCGGTCCCATTGTGCCGGAACCGGGCATGCCGCCGAGCAGCGCGGCGGCGAGGTTGCCGGCGCCCTGCCCGAGCAGCGCCCGGTCGGAATTGTGCCGGGTGCGGGTGAGCGCGTCCACGACCACCGCCGTCTTCAGCGTGTCCACCGAAAGCAGCACCGAGAGCGTCAGCGCCGGCACCGCGAGCGCGCTGAGGTCGGCGAGGTTGAGCCCGGTGAGGGCCGCCCACGGACCGTGGAGGCCGGCGAAAATCGTCGCGACGCTGCCGCCGACCGGACCGATGACGAAATGGTTGCCGGCGAGGTGGAGCAGTTCCGGCCGGCCGAGGGCGAGGGTGAAGTAGGTGGCGAAGCCGGCCGTGAGGCCGACGATCGGGGCGGGCACGGCCTTGATGAACCGGAGGGCGCCCAGCACGGCGGTGGCGGTGACCATCCCGATGATCACGGCGGGAACCTGCCATTGGCTGGGGGCGAGTACGCCGGTGCTTAGCGCCACCCCGGACGCCAAGCCGAGAAACTTCGGCAGCTGGCCGAGGAAGATGATTACCCCGACGGCGCTGAGGTAGCCGGCGACCACCGGGTAGGGGATGTATTTGATGAGTCGGCCGCCGCCGACGGCGCCGTAGAGCATCTGCAGCCCGCCCGCCAGCACCGCCACCAGCGTCAGGATCGCGACCACATGGTCGGGGGTGGCGGGACCGTGCTGGCCGGCCAGCCATTCGGATGCCAGCGCCGCCAGCACCGCCGCGGCCGGGGCGCTTGGGGCCGAAATTAGCCGCGGGGCCCCGCCGACCAGGGCGGTGACGAGGCCGAGCGCAATGGCACCGAGAATGCCGGCGCGCACGCCGGTCGCGACGAAGTCCGGCCCCAGCAGGGCGAAGATGGCGACGCCGTAGGCGATGGCCGAGGGCAATGCGACCAGCATGGCGGCGAGTCCGCCCCAGATTTCGCCGGTGAAGCCGCTGCGGGTCGGCGGGATGGACGGGGGCGGGGTGGCGGACATGGGCGAGGGTGGGGCGGGCGCACGCCGCGCAAACCACACTCCCACTCAGAGCACGGCCTCGAGGCGTTCGATGATCGTGGTGAGAATCTGCACCCGGGCAAATTTTTTATCGTTGCCGGCGACGAGGGTCCAGCGGGCCGCCTCCGTGCTGCAACGGGCGACCATCTCGTCCACGGCCGCCTGATAGGCCTCCCATTTGTCCCGGTTCCGCCAGTCCTCGTCGGTGATCTTGTGCTGCTTGTAGGCGATCCGCTGGCGTTCCTTGAACCGCCGCAGCTGTTCGGCCCGGCTGATCTGGAGCCAGAACTTCCCCAGCACGATGCCGTGGGCGGTGATCTCCTCCTCGAAGCCGTTGATCTCATGGTAGGCCCGGCCCCATTCCTCCGGGGTCGCAAAGCCCTCCACGCGCTCGACCAGCACGCGTCCGTACCAGGAGCGGTCGAAGATGGCGGCGTAGCCAGCCCGCGGCAGGTGCCGCCAGAAACGCCAGAGATAGTGCTGGGCCCGTTCTTCCTCGGTGGGCGCGGCGATGCCGAAAACCTGGCAGAGCCGCGGGTCCATTGCCTGGGTGACGCGCCGGATCGCACTGCCCTTGCCGGCGGCATCCCAGCCTTCGAACATCAGGACCATCGAGCGTTTCTTGGCGTGCGCGACCCACGCGAGGCGGCTGAGCTTCGCCTGCTTTTCCTCCAGCAGCCGCGCGTATTCGGCGGCGGTCAGACGCTGCGTCAGGTCCATGTGGTCGAGGATGGAGCCGGCTCGCTGGCGCCGCTCGACGGGAACCGGGGCGACGACCGGGGCGGGGGACTTAGCCGGGACCGGGGCGGCATGGTTGGCCAGCCCCTTTTCAAGCGCCTCCAGCAGGATGCGCCCGATCGTGAGCTCCCGGAACCGGCGGTCGGCGGCCTCGATCACATGCCAGGGGGCGAAGCCCGAGTCGGTGTGGCGGATGGCACGCTCCGAGATCTTGGTGAAATTGTCGTACTGCTTGAAATGTTTCCGGTCGTCCGGCCCGAGGCGGCCCGAGCGCCGGAGCTTCTCGAGGGCCTTCTTCTGCGCCTTTTTCGAAAGATGAAGCCAGAGCTTGACGATCATGGCCCCGTCGTCGCTGAGCATCCGCTCGGTGGTCACGATGCGGTCGAGGTCCGTGTCGAATTCGCTGCGTTTGGTTTCACCATAGACCCGCCGGAGGATCGGGGTGGTGTACCAGGAGCCGAAAAAGATGCCGATGCGGCCGTGCCCCGGCAGGGCGCGCCAGAACCGCCAGCTTTCCGGCCGTTCCCGCTCCTCGTCGCTGGTGCCCCAGAAGGCGCGGGTCTGCACGCCGCGCGGGTCGAGCCATTCGTTCAACCGCTGCACGGTCTCACCCTTGCCGGAGCCGTCGGCCCCGCCGATGATCACGATGACCTGAAATTTCCGGCTGCGCAGCGCGAAATGGGCGTTGAGCAGCCGGGACCGCAGCCCCGGCAGCGCCGCATCGTATTCCGAGCGGGATGCCTTCTGGCCTAGTTCGGCGGCTTCGAACATGATGGCCTCCCCGGCCCTCAGGCCATGGCGAATTCCGGTGTCTGGGCGAACCGACGCACCACTTCCAGGCTGCGGGAGCTGATCTCATCGACGCTGCCCTCGCCGGAGATTTCGTGCAGCAGCCCGGCGCGGCGGAAGTACTCGATCAGCGGCTCGGTCTGCCGGTGGAAGGTCACCAGCCGGGCCCGCACGGTGTCTGGATTGTCGTCCGACCGCTGGTACAGTTCGCCCCCGCAGGTGTCGCAAACGCCGGGGCGGGCGGACGGTTTGAATTGGCGGTGGTACGGCGCCTGGCATTTCCGGCAGATCAGGCGGCCGGAGAGGCGGTCCACGATAGCGGCGTCGGGTACGTTGATGTAGAGCACGCCGGAGAGGCGGCGTTCCAGCTTGGCCAGGATTTCGCCGAGGGCGCCGGCTTGGTGCGTGGTGCGCGGAAAACCGTCGAGCACGAAGCCCGCATGGGCGTCCGCCCGGGCCAGCCGGGCCTCGACCATGGCGTCAGTCACGTCGTCGGGTACGAGTTCGCCGCGGTCCATGTAGGTCTTGGCCTGCTTGCCGAGATCGGTGGCGAGGCGGAGATTTTCGCGGAACAGGTCGCCCGTGGCGATGTGGGGCAGCCGGAGATCGGCACAAATCCGCTCGGCCTGCGTGCCCTTGCCGGAGCCGGGGGCGCCGAGGAGCACGATGTCCACGCTGCGCCGGACGCGTTTGGTGGCGGTCGGGCGGGCGCCGACAGTTCCGGCGGTGAGGACGTTGACCTCGGCCCGCGTGGCAAACCGGGCCGTGCGGGTCTTCAGGGCGTCCAGGGCGTTGGTCAGCCGGGCTTCGACCTCGGGACCGGTGCCCTCGCCGGGGATGATGATGAGCTTGCCGGTGGACGCATACTGTTCGAGCACGGGGCCGGTGGTGCGGTGGAACACGCGCAGGCGGGTGCGGACCATCGTGGCCGAGTCGTCGGGACGCAGGTAGAGAGCGCCGCCACAGGCGTCGCACACCCCGGGCGTCCGGGGCGGTTGGAACATCGGGTGACAGGGCGTCTGACAGCTCCGGCAAATCAGGCGGCCGGAAAGGCGGCGGATGATTTCCTCGTCGGACACGTGCAGGAAGATCACGGCATCAATCTCGCGCTGGAACCGGGCGAGCAGTTCGTCAAGAAACCGGCCCTGGTCGGTGGTGCGGGGAAAGCCGTCGAAGAAAGCGCCGGTGGCGGCCGGCAGCTTGTCCGCCCATTCCTCGACCATGGCGTCCACGACCTCGTCGGGCACGAGCTCGCCCTGGGCCATGTATTTGCGGGCCAGGATGCCGAGCGCGGTGTGGGATTGGAGGTGGTGGCGGAAGAGGTCTCCCGTGGATACATGCCGCAGGCCGTAACGGCTGCAGAGACTGGCGGCATGCGTGCCCTTGCCGGCACCCGAGGGACCGATGATTGCGATATTCATATGTTGGGGCGGGGCCGCAACCCATTCCAAGCCGGACGCTGGACCAGCTGCGGTTGTCGCAGGCACAATTGTCGCAGAAAGGGGAAAAAATGGCAGGTCATATCTTGCCATACATGCAGCGGATTTTGGCCGCGGAATGGGTGACCGCACTTCGGTAATTTCCCGGGCGAGAAAGAGGAAACCGCTTCGGGCTAGAAGGATATGCCACCTGCTTCCCAGTATGAAATCCCCATTTTGCCCGGGCTGATTCTCGCGTTCCTGGCCGGGGCGGGGCGTCCGACGGTCAGGGAGTAGTCCGGACGCGCCGGCCTATTTGGCCGCGCCGGACTTGTCGGAAACGCTCGGTGTAATGGGTGCGCTCGGCTTGCCGGCGGCGAGGGCGGCTTCCACGGCCTTGGTCACCGCGGCCGAGCCCGGTTCGATGGCGGAGTCAAACCGCTGCAGGATCCGGCCGTCGCGGCCGATGAGAAACTTGTTGAAGTTCCAGGTGATGTCGCCGGGAAACGGCGAGCCCTTGCCGGCCAGCGCGACGTAGAGCGGGTGCCGCTTGGCGCCGTTGACCTCGATCTTGTCGAAGAGCGGGAAGGTGACGTGGAACGTGTCGGTGCAGAACTGCCGGATCTCGAGGTTGGTGCCGGGCTCCTGGCCGCCGAACTGGTTGCAGGGGAAGCCGAGGACGGACAGCCCCTTGTCCTTGTATTTCAAATACAGAGCCTGGAGCCCCTCGTACTGCGGCGTGTAACCGCATTCGGAGGCGGTGTTGACGATGAGCAGCACCTGGCCCTTGTACGGCGCGAGGGTGGTGGCCTTGCCCTCGAGATCCTTCAGGGGAATGTCGTAGAGGGCCTGGGCGCGGAGGTTGGCGGTGGCGAGCAGGAGCAAGGCGGCGAGACAGGGGAGGAGACGCATCCGGGGAAGGTGGCGGCCGGCGCCGGGCTGTCAAATGCGGGAGGTATTTTTGGCGGGAGCGGCGGGTATTTTCTAACTTGAAACCGGCTTAAGCGCTTTTCACGCTGGTGGTTCCCCTATGAAAAAACTGCTTCTTTCCCTCCTGATCGGCCTGGCCACCGCGGTCCTGTTCGCCGGCTGCATCAGTATTGGTTAAGGCCCGGGTTTGGCCGGTCCCGCGTGTAGCCACCTTTTGCAGCGAGATCCACTCGTTAGGGGCGGCTCTCCGAGCCGTCCGCGGACGCCACGGAGTGACGTCCCTACCAAAATACATGCCGACCGAACCATCACCCGTGCGCGCCCGGCGTGACAAACAGCCGGGTTGGTGCCATATTGGGCTCATGATGACCGACCAGCCAGCCAACGGCGAGACCCTGCCCAAACCACCGCAGCCGCCACCGGCGGCGGGGGCGGCGGCAACCGGTTCGGAGCCGGCCGAAATCCTCACCCCCGAGGAGCAGATGGCGCGTTTCGAAAAGGAGCTGAAGGAGAACGACTGGGGCCACCAGCCCTGTTGAAGCGGCAGACTGGACGCTCCGACGCCGGCTCTGATCAACGTCGATGGAAGGTGGGACTCAAACGCACGGGCAGGATGCCCGTGCCACGTGGCATTGGCATCCTGCCCATGTCGGAGAAAACCCGGTAATCAAGGGACGCGACCGAGGTTCGCGCTTTAGCCTGACATGGCTGGTGCCCCATGTCCCGCCGCTCACGCAGCGGGCTACCTCAGAAATGTAGCCCTGCGCGTGAGCGCAGGGCGTTTGGGGTTTCGTCAGGTTATCATGCGAGCCTCAATCGGTTCAGACCCAGAGGTAGACGTAGAGCGCGAAGCAGACCGCGATTGCCCCGGCGGCGGCGGCGATGCCCCAGAGCAGATTGCGCTGGCGGGCGGCCATGGCCAACGTGGAGACGATCACACCCAGTTGTGCGGCGAGCATGCCGAAGAAGAACCGCTGGCTGCGGAGATGGTGCCGTTCGGCGGAAAGGTTGCTCTTGCGGACCTGCAGCTCGCGGAGACTCGCGATGGCCTGGTTCAGCCGGGCCTCGGCGTCGTAGCGCTGGGCGTTGTAGGCGAGGCGGGCGGCGGTGAAGCTTCGCCGCAGCGGGGCGGACGCGGCAAGGCCGGCGTCGGGCCGGGCGAGCTGCTTTTCGAAGAGGTCGACCGCCTGGCTGACCGGACCGGTGGCGACATCGTTGGCCAACGCCAGATCCTGGGCGTCGCGCAGCGCCGCCTCGAGCGCGGGCAGGGGCACCTTTTCAACGAGGGCGATGACTTCTTCGTCGGATTGGGCGGCATCGAGCGCATGCAGCGCGGCCTGCACGGTCGGGTCAGGCGCGCGCGGGGGCGGGAGTTTGGGCGGCTCGCCTCCGCGGAGGAGGGCGAGCGCCTGCTGGCCGGCGGGCGTGGCCAGGACATCCTGCGCGGGCGTGCCGGCGAGGCGGGCGGAGAGGGCGGCGGGGTCCAGCGGCGGGACATCGGCGGTGTTGGCCACCATGTCGAGGGTGTTGTGCTGGAGGGCGGCCCGGAGCTTCTTGGCCTGGAAAAAATTCCACTGGTCGCCGGCCTTGGACTGCTGCTGGGCGGCAAGGGAGCGGTCGTACTGGGCCCGGGTCATCTCGCTGGAGGCGAGACCGGCGAGCAGCGTGGCGATCACGGTCATCACGACCGGGGTGACGCTGAGGGTCTTGCCCCATTTGTTCGCGGGCAGCCCGGCCTTGAGTTCGTCAGGGATTTTTGTTTTCAAGGAGGTCGATAGATCCGCACCCAGTAGCAGGAAGCGGTAGACAAAATACGGGCCAACCCCACCGGTTGGGCAAGCTTTCCCGCGGAGCGGGTCTGGGCCGTCTCCAGGGTGCGGACTTGCCAGCGGGCGATGCGGCTGTTGCGCTCGCGTTCCCCATGAAAGCCTCCACCCCGTCGCTCTTCGCCAGCTTGCTGCTGTTTGCCGGCGGCCAGATGATTCTACCCAGCGCCCTGCTGTCGGCCGAGGTCGCCTCTCAGCCCGTTGAGCAGGTTGCGCCGAAGTCGCTCTTCCGGGATCCCGTCTTCGATGGCGCGGCCGATCCGACCATCATCTACAACCGGGCGGAGAAGAAGTGGCTCATGTTTTACACCAACCGCCGGGCCAACGTTCCAGGGCTCACCAGCGTCACCTGGGTGCACGGCACGCCCATCGGCATCGCCGAGTCGCTTGACGGTGCGGTGTGGACCTACCGCGGCACCGTGGATTTTCCCAAGGACATCCCGAACACCACGGGCACGCCGACCTTCTGGGCGCCGGCCATCGTCTATGACCGGTCCGTCTATCACATGTATGTGGTCGTGGTGCCGGGCATCTTCAACGACTGGAATCATCCGCGCGCGATCGTCCACCTGACCAGCTCCGACCTGAAGAAATGGAAATACGAGGCCACGCTCCAGCTGGTCTCGGATAAGGTCATCGATCCCTGCGTGATGCGCCTGCCCGACGGCACCTGGCGCATGTGGTACAACAACGAGCGCGCCAGCAAGACCCAGTGCTACGCCGACAGCCCGGATCTGTTCACCTGGACTGACCATGGCAGCGCGCATCTGCCCCGCGACCGCGGGGAGGCGCCGCTGGCGTTCCGCTGGCAGGGGCATGACTGGCTGCTCATCGATCTGCTGGGCAACGGCGGCATGGGCGCCTTCCGGTCCGACGACGCGCTCCGCTGGGAACGCCAGCCGGCGAGCCTGCTCGACAAGCCTGGGCAGGGTCGGGACGACCAGAACGGCGGCCACCATCCCGAGGTCGTGGTCAGCGGCGACCGCGCCTATTTGTTCTATTTCGTGCATCCGGGCGTTTCGGCCAGCGATCCGTCGGTACCGGACGGCAAGCGGAGCTCGATGCAGGTGGTGGAGCTGAAATACGCCGACGGCTGGCTCACCTGCGACCGCGACATGCCGACGAAGATCCTGCTCCAGCCGCCCCGGGACTGAACCCAGGGCGGATTGGTGGTGGCGTGCCCGTTGGCTCGAAGAGTGGACCCAACCCAGTTCCCGGGGATAGTGATACATTTTGCAGATCAAGCCATGTGGTAGGGACGGCTCTCCGAGCCGTCCGCGGACGCCACGGAGTGACGTCCCTACCAGAATCGTCAAACTGTACCAATACCTTACCGGGCGCCGGCACCCGGACTCGACTTCGCCCCCAGTCCTGCGGTCGTGGCCATGCTGCATCCGTATGGACTTGCCGACGCAGCGCGGGCGGTGAAACTCCGAGACAGGTGCCGTTGTTACCCTACCGGCGTTGCCTCCTATGTTGTCATCCAAATATAAGCTGTGGCTCGTTTTTGCTGTCGGGTGCATTCTGTCCGCCTGCGCCAATCGATCGACTTCCGGAGTCGCCTAACTGATCCAGCAAAACAGGGCACCACAACCGCGGACCCCCATGCAGTTGCGGCGGAGCCGGTGGCCGTGCCGGACCTGACCGCCCTCACCGGGCCGACCGCGACGTCCGATCACAAGGAACTCTGGGATGCATTCTCCAAGCTCGCCAAGACCCATGATCGCTCCCTGATTGCGACCTTGCGGCCGTTCTTGGCGGATAAACGAGCAATTGGAAACGGCTCGGTGGGGTGATATAATGGCACGCCGATACGGATCAGCGAAATTGCGGCCAATGCCATCAACCAGTTGCTCGGTCAGGAGCCGATGTTCGCCTATACGATCTGGGATCCCGGAACGCCATCCGGTTCGCATGCCGACTGGACTTACAAATGATTCGAGTGGGACGTAAAGGAATGGGAGCTAAATCGGCAGCTCGACGCACCAACCGACAATTCTGCATTCAGCGTCCGCGCGATTGAACGATCCAGCGATGCCACCAGCCCCGCGGCCTCTCACCCTGCCGGAATGGATAAGCCAGGTCGACCTGATTTGACCGCCATCACCGATCCGGGGGCACTTCAGACCGCTTTTAACCTGATCAGCACGACCCACGACGATTCCCTGATTGCGATCCTGCGGCCATTTTTTGACTGATAAGAGAATGATTGAGAACGGTTCAATGGCTACGGATCGGTTCGATCAGGCGATGGGAAGCCAGCCCTTGAGGGTCAGTGATGCAGCTGCCGACGCCATCAGCCAATTGCTGGGTGAAGGTGGGATGTTCTTTGTTCTCGTCTCGGGAGTTGGAACGCCAACCGGTCCCCATCCCGAATGGAGTAACGGATGGTTCGAAAAAGACGTGCTGGAAAGGAAGCTGTTGGTTCGCCTCAACGCTTTGTCCACGCCTTAGCAAATTGGGGATGCGCCGGTCGCGGGCGGGGACGTTTTGGCTCTGGCTTTCGGGGCGTCTGGTTTTTTATGCTACGGGCGTCCATGAAATTCACCGTATCCAAACGCTTTTCCTTTGAGGCGGCGCACTCGCTGCCGTTCCTGCCGGCCGGGCACAAGTGCCGCAACGTGCACGGGCATTCCTATGTGGTGGAAATCCACTGCTCCGGGCCGCTGGATGCGCGCGGGTTTGTCGTGGACTACGCCGAGATCTCCGCCGCCATGCGGCCGCTGCTCGACCGTTTCGACCATCAGAACCTCAACGAAATCCTGACGGTGCCGACCACCGCGGAAAACATCGGCCGCGTCATCTTCGAGGAGCTGGCCGTGGTGCTGCCCTCGCTGTGCCGGGTCGATGTGCGCGAAACCGCCCGGTGCTGCGCGCGGATTGAGCGGTGAGCGGTCGGGTTTCCGTTCCCAGCCAGCGATGAACCTTTTTCACCGGGATCTGGGCGGGGCGGGGCGTCCGCCGCTCGTCGTGCTGCACGGCCTGCTCGGTTCGTCGCGCAACTGGCTCACGGCTGGGGCGGAGCTGGCGGCGGATTTCCAAGTCTATGCCCTCGACCTGCGCAACCACGGACGGTCGCCGCACGCGGCGGAGATGGGATATCCGGCGCTGGTGGCGGACGTACTGGGCTGGCTTGACGCGCAGGGTCTGGCGCGCGTGACGCTGCTCGGCCACAGCCTGGGCGGGAAAGTGGCGATGGCGCTGGCGTGCCGGGAGCCGTCGCGGGTGGCCCGGCTGGTCGTGGTGGACATCGCGCCGAAGGACTATCCGGACAAGGTGGAGCGGGCGGAGTTCGCAGCGATGAACGCGCTGCGCCTGGAGACCATCAAAACGCGGGGAGACGCGGAGCGGGCGATGGAGCCGCTGGTGTCGGACTGGGCGCTGCGGAAATTTCTCACGACCAACCTGGAGCAGGGGCCGGACGGAGCGTGGCGCTGGCTGATCAACTTGCCGGCGCTGACGGCCGCGGTGCCGGAGTTGGTGAAGTCGCCACTGGCGCCGGAGGAGAGTTACGCCGGTCCGGCGCGGTTCATCCTCGGCGGGAAATCGGACTTTGTGCGGCCGGGGGACGACGAGTTGATCCGGCGGCATTTTCCGGCGGCTGAAATGGTGACGATTGCCGGGGTCGGCCACAACCCGCACATGGAAACGCGGGCGGAGTTCGTGCGCGCGGTGATTGGCGGGTGAGGGCGGCGGGGGTGGGCTGTTCCGCGGGAGACAATCGAGCCAAGTCCCGATGCTTCTACTCGCAGTTCCGCTCCAGGCCCTCGTGGCAAATCAGGAACCGCTAATTCAAACTGGGAGAACGAGTAAGAGAAAGAGAACGAGAACGATTTTTATGGGGCGGAAAAGCGGGGTGGGTGGCACCCCGCCTCCAGTATGACACTCGGACCGGCCGGATCAGGACCACTTGAGGTCGGTGGCGCTGAAGGGGAGGGCGCGGATGCGTTTACCAGTGGCGGCGAAGATCGCGTTGCACACGGCGGGGGCGAGCGGCGGGAAGGCCGGTTCACCCAAGCCGGTGGGGTCGTAGGCGGTCTTGAGGAAATGCACCTCGATCTTTTCCGGGGCGTCGGCGATCCGCAGCATCGGGTAGTCGGCGAGGTTGTTTTCCACAATGCGGCCCTTCTCGAGGTTGAGCGACTGATAACCGCCGGCGCTCAAGCCATCGGTGATGGCGCCCTCGACCTGGTTTTCGGCGCTGGAGAGGTTGAGGATCTGCGATCCGACATCTATCGCGGCGACGACGCGGTTGACCTTGAGGTCGCCCGCGGGCGAAACCGTGACCTCGGCCACGTGGGCGGCATAGCCCTGGTGGCAGAAGTGGAAGGCGATGCCCATGCCCTGGCCGCGCGGGAGCTTTTTGCCCCAGCCGGCCTTTTCGGCGGCGAGCTTCACGCAGCCGATCATGCGCTCATTGTTCCAATTGCTGTTGCCCAGCTTGGTGGCGAGCAGGTCGAGCTTGAACTCGACGAGATCGCGGCCCGAGGCATGGGCAAGCTCGTCGATGAAACTCTGGACAACCCACGCTGCGGTGCAGTCGCCCGGCGCGCGCCAGGCACCGGTCGGCACGAGTGAGGTCACCGCACCGGAGCGGGCCTGGTAGCCGGTCGCTGGCACAAAGCCACCGGGGAATTCGCCTCCCCCGCCACCACCGCGCCTGCCTCCTCCGCCGCCGGCGTTGGCGCTGAAGCCGACGGTGAAGTTGCGCCACGCGACAATCTTGCCCGCCGCATCGATTCCGCCCTTGAGGAAGTTAAAGCCGGCGGGACGGTAGAGATCATGATGCAGGTCATCCTCGCGCGACCACGTGAGCTTTACCGGCACATCGAAATGCTTGGCGATGGCCGCGGCGTCGCTGGCGTAGTCGGCGCTCAGCCGGCGGCCGAAGCCGCCGCCGCTGCGGGTGACATGGAGGGTGATCTGGTTGCCGTTCAGACCGAGGGCGGACGCGGCGGCCGAGCGGACGGCTTGCGGGCTCTGGGTGGGTGCCCAGACCTCGGCGTGGTCGCCCTTGAAGTGCACGGTGCAGTTCTGTGGCTCCAAGTTGGTGTGCGAAATATACGGGAACGAGTAGGCGCCCTCGAGGACTTTGGCCGCACCGTTGAAGATTTCGCCGTCGGCGTCGACCGCCTTCGCGCCGAGGGCGCGGGCCTGGTCGGAGAACGAAGCCCAGCTGTGGTCGGCGCCGGCGCCTTCGTTCAGCTGGAGCTTGAGCTGCTTGCGTGCGCTGAAAGCTGCCCAGGTCGAGGTGGCCACGATGGCGACGCCGTTAACGGCGCGCTCATTGACCAGAAACACGTCCTTGACGCCGGGGAGCGCCTTGACCTCGTCGAGGTTGGCGCCGGTGACGGAGCCGCCGAAGACGGGGCATTTTTCCAGCACGGCGTAAAGCATGCCGGGCTGTTTCACGTCGAGGCCGAAGAGGCGCTGGCCGGTGGCGATCGCGGCGTTGTCCACATTGGGCACGCGGGTGCCGAGAAGCTTGAAATCCTTCGGATCCTTCAGGGGAGCTTTCGCGGGCACGGGCAGCGTGGCGGCCTTTGCGACGAGCTCGCCATAGGTGAGCATCTTCTTGTTGTCCGTCGCATCAAACACAGCGCCATTCATGGTTGTGCAGGAAGCGGCGGGCACGCCCCAGGTCTGGGCGGCGGCCTCGACGAGGACGGCCCGGGCGGTGGCGCCGAGCTGGCGAAGCTTGGCGTAGGAGGTGGGAACCGAGGTGCTGCCGCCGGCCCCATCGAGGGTGCCGGAGGAATCGAGCGGCTCCGAGACGACGGTCACGGACTTCCAGTCCACGTCGAGTTCCTCGGCGAGGACCATGGGCAGGGAGGTTTTGATGCCCTGGCCGATCTCGGGACGGGACGAGTAAAGGGTGACGGCGCCATTCGCGGCGATGCGGATCCAGGAGCTGGGGGCGAACTCGGCGGCCGCGGCGCCGGGGGCGTCGGCGGCCAAGAGTGAGCCGGCGGACTTGAAATAAAAGCCGAGCATGAAACCGCCGCCGGCGAGCGCGGTGAGGCGCAGGAAGGAACGGCGGTCGACGGAAAACTCGGGGGCGGCGGGCGCGGGGGAGAGATTTTGGTTCATGGCGGGGTCTCCTTATTTGCCGGCGGCGGCGTGGATGGCCTGGCGGATGCGCAGGTAGGTGCCGCAGCGGCAGAGGTTGCCCGCCATGGCGTCGTCGATGTCGGCATCGGTCGGATGCGGTTTGTCCTTGAGCAGCGCGGCGGCGCTCATGATCTGGCCGGACTGACAGTAGCCGCACTGGGAGACGTCGGTCGCGGACCACGCCTGCTGCACGGGGTGGGCGCCGTGGGGGTCGAGTCCCTCGATGGTGACGATCTTCTTGTCGCCGACAGCGGAGACCGGCAGCTGGCAGGAGCGCTGGGCGGCGCCATCGACGTGGACGGTGCAGGCCCCGCAGACGCCTTGGCCGCAGCCGTATTTGACACCGACCAGATCGAGGTGGTCGCGCAGCACCCACAGCATGGGGGTGTCGGGCGCCGCGTCCACCGTGTGGCTCTGCCCATTGATGTTCAGGGTATAGTTCATGGGAGGAGGGAAACTAAAAGGGCGGAGCTTGGCTGGTTCGGACCCGCGGTCAACGGGGATTCTGTCTGGAGCGCGGAATTTTGGAAATCGGCGGACGGCGGGTCGATCCCGGGATCAGCCGGAGCCGAGTGATCGAGGGTGGAGCGCATTGACCCAATGCGCTGATTTCGAAGGCGACACGCCAAAGCGCGTTGGGGTCAATGCGCTCCACCCTCGGCCGGAGTGTACCCTTTGCGGGAGGGGGAGCTCACCGCCGGGCCACGGCTCAGGCCTTGAGGGGGAAGTAGACCGTGATGCGGGTGCCCTCGCCGGCGCGGGTCTTCACGTGGATGAGCCCGTGGTGGGTACGGACGAGGCGGGCGACGATGGCGAGACCGAGACCGGTGCCATGCTGGGCCTTGGTGGTGAAATACGGCTCGAAGATGCGCGGCAAGTTCTCGGCGCTGATGCCGGCGCCCTGATCGATGACGGAGATGGCGAGCAGGGGCGGACGGGCGGCGAAGGTGTCGTGGCCGACGGCGGCCTCGTTGAGCGTGGGGGTGGCCGGCGGGAGGGAGATTGGGGCTTCGATGCGGTCGGCGGTGATCCAGACGGTCTGTTCGCGCGGGGAGCTTTGGAACGCGTTGATCGAGAGATTCAGGAGAATCTGGATGAGGTCGGTGGCGTCGACGGCGGCAGCGCCGTCGGGCTCGAGCGGCTTGACCGCGAGGCGGCTCCGGCGGGCGGCGGGGTGGACCTTGAGCAGCGTCTGCAGGTCGGCAAGGATCTGGTTGACGGGGAGCTGTTCGCCCGGGGCGTGGCGCCGGTGAATGAAGCGCAGATAGCGGGAGGCGATGGCGGTGCAGGTGCTGACCTGCTTGGAGATGGTGTTGACGTTGTCGCGGACCTCCTCGAAGTCGGCGCCGTGGAGGGCGGTGGCGGTCTTGAGGCGGGCCTCGAGGACCTCGACGTAGCCGCTGATAACGGTGAGGGGGTTGCTGATGTCGTGGAGGACGCCCGCGTAGATTTCCGTGGTGGTGCGGGCCATTTCCTCGCGGAGGGAGCTGTCGCCGAGGCGGCTGGAGAGGTCCTGGAGCCGCTGGGAGGTGGCGGCGAGGCTCTCGGAGATCTTGCGCAGGTGGAGGGCGCGCGTGGCGGCCTCGCGGATGGTGGGCAGGTCGAAGGGCTTGCTCAGGTAGTCACAGGCGCCGAGGCGGAGGGCCTGGCGGGCGGTCTCGATGGTCTCGTAGGCGGTCAGCATGAGCACCTCGATCTTGGGGTCGACCTCCTTGAGGGCGCGGAGCACGTCGATACCCGAGGTGCCGGCCATGCGGATGTCGAGGATTGCGATGTGGACGGGATGCGTGCGGGCGTACTGAATCGCCTGCTCGCCGGACTCCACGGCGTGGACGAGAAACTCGTTCCGGAACACCATGCGCAGCGAATGCCGGGGGCCCTCCTCGTCGTCAACAACCAGGAGGGTGTAGCGCTCGGGCGCGGCGACGACGGGGGCCGCCGGCGCGTCAGAAATGACGGGCGAAGGAGAGCGCGAGGGCATTGGTGCGGTTGTGGTAGACGCCATCGGCGGACTGGAGGGAAGTGCTGACGGGGCTGCCGGTGACGGTGCGGTCGGCGGCCCAACCGTATTGGAGGGTGAGCTGGACATCGAAGCCGCCGAGGCGGCCGCCGGCGCCGAGGCCGACGAGCTGGCGGTTGGCGTCGGGAACGGCGGGATTGTAGGTGGCATTGGGGGTGGAGTTTTCGGCGTAGGTGTACCCGGCGCTCACGTGGAGGCCGTTGGAGAAAGTGCGGGTGACGCCGAAATCGTAGAAGAAGCTGGAGCGCCAGTTGAGCACCAGGGCCTCGGCGGGCAGGGGGGCGTTGTTGATGAAGATCGTGTTGACGCGGTTCCAGTCCATCCACTCGACGTCGGCCTCGACGTTCCATTCGGGGGCGGGGCGGTAGGAATAGCCGGCGATGATCACCTCGGGGTAGGTGAAGCGGGCGCTGGCGGGCAGCACGCCCGGGAACGGCGGGGAGGGCGTAAAGCTGGAGGTGCCGGTGAGGTTGCCGGAGTAGTTGCTCTGGTAGCTCAGGCCGAAGGCGTGCTGGGCCGAGGGCTGCCAGCGGAGGCCGGCGTTGAAGCTGACGGCGTAGTCGCTGCCGTCGAAGGTGAACACGCCCCCGAGCGGTGTGATGTCGCGGCTGAGGGTGGCGCTGAGGCGGTGGAACACTGGGCCGCCGCCGATCGACAGGGTGGGGGAAAGCTTGTAGGCGCCGACTGCGGCGATGGCGTAGTCGGTCTCCTTGGCGGAGGTGGCGATGGTGTTGAAGCCGGAGGTGGGATTCCAGTTGGTCGCGAGGCCGAAGGGGACATAGCCGCCGATGCCGAAGGCGTAGTCCTTCCCCGGAGGGGCGTAGGCGTAATAGAACTGCGGCAGCACGTGGTCCTGGCGCTGCATCTGCACCGTGCCGTTGTACTCGGTCTGCAGCTCAACGACGTAGGCGCTGGCGGAGAATTCCTGGCCGCTGAGTTGGGTCAGGCCGGCGGGGTTGTAATAGATGGCGGCGGCCGAGTCGGCGGTGGCGGCGAAGGCGTTGCCGCGCGCGGTGGCATCGGCGTCCTTAAAGCCGGTCCGGGTGCCGGAGGCGAGGAGGGTGAGCGGGGCGAGGGTGGCGAGGAGACAGGTCAGACGGAGGGAGCGGGGTGGGGTGGTCATGAGGTAATTAAGATCAGGCCAGGGGGAGTTGAAGGATAACGTCGGGGTCATCGTTTGTGATTCGCGGGAGAACTTCAAGCTGTCCCGCGTGCTGTTCGATGATGCGGCGGGCGATGGTGAGGCCGAGACCGACCCCGGTGCTGCGGGTGGTGAAAAACGGCTCGGTGGCGCGGGCGGCGACGGCCGGGGCGAGGCCCGGGCCCTGGTCGCGAAACTGGAGGCGGAGGCGGCCGGCACCCGGGGTCCCCCGTTCGGCCTGGAGCCGCACGCGGAGAAGGGCGGCGGGGGCGGACTGGAGGCCGTTGAGAAAGATCTCCTCGAACGCGTGGGCGAGGCTGGGGCGGTGGGCGCGGACGAACGAGCCTTCGACGTCACCCGAGAGTTCCAGCCGTCCCTCGACGGCGAGGGCGCGGCAGGCCCGCTCGAAGCATTCCTGGAGCAGGAGTGCGGCGGGCAGGACCTCGTCGGCGGCGCCCGGGGGCTGCGACAGGAACAGCATCTGCTCGGTGAAGCGCTGAATGCGGCTGGTTTCGCGGCCGAGGGCGGTCTTGAGGGAGGCGCGGAAATCGGGGCTCTCGTAGTCGGAGTCGAGCAGCTGGTGGTGGGTGGTGAGCGGGACGAGGGAGTTGCGGATCTCGTGGGCGAAACGTTTCGCGATCAGGGTCATCAGCCGGAGGTTGGACGCCTCGATCTCGGCGCGCTGGGCGGCCTTGATGGCGGTGAAGTCCTCCACCGTGGCCATGGCGGGCTGGGCGAGGCGGCGGCCGGCGCCGGGCAGCGGCAGCAGGCTGACCCGGTAGGTGCGGTCGGGATGGCGCTCGGAGCTGAGGAAGAACGGTTCGGTGAGCCGGCCCTTCTCGACCAGATCATGCAGGGCCGCGGCCAGCGGCGGGGGCAGCTCCGAAAAGTCGATGTCCTGGCCGGAGCGGGTGTCGCCGCGAAGAAACTGCAGGAAGGCCCGGTTGGTGTGGAGCACCCGGAGATCGGCGCCGACGACGAGGCAGCCGCTGTTGATCGCGCTCAGCACGTCGCCAAACAGCCGGTGGCTCGAGGAGAGCTGGTCGTGGAGCCAGCTGTTCTTCACCGCGAGGCCGAGCTCCTCCAGAAGGTGGTAGACCAGCTGCAGCTCGGCGTCGCTGAATGAGCCGCCGGTCACCCGGCCGCCGATGAGCGCGACGCCGAGGGTGCGCTCGCGGTCGTTGACCGGCAGGGCGACCTGACAGCCGAGAATCTCAAATTCGCGCAAGATCTTCGGGTCGGGGAGCTCGGCCGCCGAGCCCCCGAGCGCATCGAGGCGCAGAATCTGTCCGCGTTTGGTCACGTGGTGGCCGATGCCGGAGCTCCGCGTGAGCTCGATGCACTCCAGCAGGTCGCGGGGAATGCCGACGGCGGCGGCACAGGTGAGCCGCGCCGCCTCATCGGCCGGGGTGCCGGCGGGCTGGACGGTTGGCGGCGCCGTGTGCTCGAGGAAGATCGCGATGCGGTTGACGCTGAGAATTTCGCGCAGCTTCAGCACGAAATGCTGGGTGAACAGCTTGTAATCGAGGGAGTAGCCGAGCACCTGGGAGAAGTCGCGCAGCACCTCGAGGGCGGAGGCGGCCAGGGGCAGCGCCGCGACGGGGGCGGGGGCGGTCGGCGGCACGGCGGTTCGTGCGGGACTCTCGGGGAGGAGCCGGCGGGTGGCGGCGGTAAAGACGGCGGCCGTAAGCGGTGCGCTCAGGACCAAGTCGGCGCCGGCTGCATAGGCGCGGGCCTCGGTGGCGGCGTCCCACCCGGGCGCGAGGGCCACCAGGCCGAGGTCGGGCGCGGCGCTCCGGCTGGCGGGGATCAGGGGGATGACGTCACTGGCCTCCGAGCCGGTGACGATCAGCAAGTCGAAAAGCCCGGTGGCCAGCAGGCTGCGGGCGGACCCCAGATCGTCTTTGCGCACCACCTTGAAATCCGACGAGGTCAGGAGCGCGGCCGCGTGAGTGCTGGCAAGCGGATCTTCTGCGATGAGCAGGATATGAATCACGGCAGGGCGGCGCTATTATTAAGTTGTTCCCAAGTTATTCACACACCATAACGTAATCTGCACCGTGGCAACAGTAATTATTCCCCCCTGTCTCCCCCGACGCGGAGTCCGTCCGTCCGGGCCGGAATTGGCCTTGCGCCCGCCGTTCCGATGACACCCGAAATCCAGGTCCGCCCGTCTGGGGCGATTACCAGCGAACCGGTCATCTATCCGGGACGCAACGGGAAGGCGATCACGGCCATTCTCGACCATGCGCCCGGGGGCGATCCGTCCCGGTTTGTCGTGATGGCGCCGAAATACGGCGAAACGAAGAAGAACAACCTCCAACTGGCCTACCACCTGGCGTTGAATGGCATCAACGTCCTGCGGTTCGACTACACCAACCATGTGGGCGAGAGCGAGGGCGACATGCACGCGTTCACGCTGCCGGGGGCGGTCGGGGACATCCAGGCTTCGTTTGACTACCTGGAGCACCGGCGTGGAGTGTCCCAGGCCGGCCTGGTCGCGAGCAGTCTGGCGGCCCGGATGGGCATCCGCGCGGCGAGTCTCGACGCCCGCGTCAGCTACCTGATCGCCCTCGTGGGCGTGGTCCACGTGCAGCGCACGCTCCACACGGTCTACCAGGAGGACGTGATCAAGAACCATCTCGCGGGGAAGACCTGGGGCGTGAACGATGTGCTGGGCTTTGAGATTGATTTCGAAAATTTTCTCGCCGCGGCGGTGTCCAGCCGGCTGCACACGCTGGCGGGTACCTGCGCGGATCTGGCGCGGATCCGCGTGCCGGTGGCGATGCTGGCGGCGCAGAACGACGCCTGGGTGGACCTGGCGGACGTGGAGCGGGTCATCAAATGGGCGCCCTTCGGGCAGCTGCACGCCATCCAGGACGCGATGCACGAGGTGCGTGAAAACCCGCAGGCCGCGGAGCGGACCTTCCGTCAGCTGGTGCGCCAGTGCGTCAGCTGGGCCCACGACCGCGAATTCGCCGAGAGCGAGCTCGCGGTGCCGGACAAGAAGTCCTACGTGGCGCAGAACAAGATTGAGCGGGAGCGGCTCCGCCGGGCGGACACGAACCGGCAGAACGAATTCGATTTCTGGAGCCGCTACCTGTCGAAGTACGAGTTCATGGCCGAAGTGGATGTATATAATTACTATATCAAGCTGGTCGGCGAATTGCTGGGCGTTTTTCGGCCCGGCGAGCTGGTGTTTGACGCGGGCTGCGGGAACGGCCTCTTCGGCGTCTGGGCGATCCGGCACCTACTGGAGCAGACGCAGCCGTCCCCCGATCCGCCGGTGGCCTACGTGGGGGCGGACCTGACCCACGACGGACTGCTGAACGCGCTGCAAAAGCACGCGCGGGCGGCCGGTGGCGCGCCAGGACCGGCCGGGGCTCCGGCCATGGGGCTGGCCTATGCGCAGATGGATCTCGACGCCTTTGGGCGGCCCGGCGGGGCGGACGACGAACCGGCCGTCGACTTTGCCGACAACACCTTCGACAAGATCTGCTGCAGTCTGCTGCTGTCCTACCTGAAGCAGCCCGACCGGCTGGTGGAACAGCTCCACCGCGTGCTCCGGCCCGGCGGGCGGCTGGTCGTGTCGAGCATGAAGCCGTTCTGCGATCTCTCCGAGATTTACCGTCGGTATGCGGCCCGGGCTCCGACGGAGAAGGAAATCGACTCGGCGCGGGGGCTGCTGGCCGCGGCCGGCAAGATCAAGGTCCGGGAGGAGCAGGGCATCTACACCTTTTTCCCGGCCGAGGAACTGGCGGCGATGATGGCGGCGGCGGGCTTCACGCGGATAGAGGCCCATACCTCGTTCGGCAACCAGGCCAATGTGGTCTGCGGCATCAAGTGATCAGCTACTGCATATTCTCCTCCCTGATCAACGCCGTGGCCAGCCTGGTGCTGGGCATCGCGGTGTTCTCCAAGAAGCCCCGGGAGCCCAAGACCCTGATCTTCACCTGGCTCACGGTGAACATCGCCGTCTGGTCCGGCCTCTACTTCGGCTGGATGATGTCGCGCGAGCCCGGCACCGCGCTGATTTACTGCCGGGCCCTGTCGGCGGCGGCGATCCTCATCCCGGTCTGCTACTACCATTTTGCCACGCGGCTGACGGGGCGGCCGCACAACCGCGAGGTGCTGGCGGGCTACGGGCTGGCGGTGATCCTGGCGGGGCTGTGCGCCACACCGCTGATCGTGGCGCGGGTCGAGCCGGCGGTCGAATGGTTCCCAGTCTGGCCGAAGGCCGGCCTGCTATACCCGGCCTACCTCGGCTTCTTTTTCTATTATTTTGTCCGCGTGACGTGGCTGCTCGGGTCGGAGTACCGCCGCTCGGCCTTTCTGCGCAAGAACCAGCTCCTGTATGTGCTGGTCTACACGCTGGCGGGCTACCTCGGCGGCTCGAGCAACTATTTCCTCTGGTACGACGTGCCGGTGCCGCCGCTCGGGAACGTCCTCGTCGCCGTCTACATGATCGGCGTGGCCTACGCGATGATCCGGTTCCGGCTGATGGACTTCAACCTGCTGATCGTGCGGTCGCTCAGCTACGGGCTGATCATTCTGGCGTTCGCCGGCCTCGAGGTGGTGCTGGCGGCCGGGCTGCAGCAGTTGCTGGGCGGCGGACCGCTGGAAATGGCGGCGCTGTTTCTGGCGGCGCTGGCCGCCACGACCCTGCTGTTCGGCTGGATGCCGCTGTGGCGGGCCCGGGTGGACCGCTTCCTTGAGCGGCGGATGCTGCGCGAGGCGGTGGAGGGCCGCAGCCGGCTGCGGCAGCTGACGCAGACGATCAGCACGCTGAAGGACGAGGAGAGCATTTTCCGCGAGACGGTGGGGGCGCTGGCCGAGGCGCTGGCGGTCGGGCGGGTGGCCCTCTACCTGCGCTTTGAGTTTGAGACGGCGTTCAACGCTCATGCGTCGATCCCGCCGGGGACGCCGGCCCCGCTCGACGCGGAGGAGCCGCTGCTCAAGCTGCTGCAGGCGTCGCCGCATGCGGTCCTGCTGGACGAGCTGGCGCACAGTCTGGGCCCGGCCGACCGGGCCGCGATCGACCGGCTGCGGCAGGAGCGCCACATCGAGCTGGCGGTGCCGGTGCACGCGGGGGCGTTTTTCTACGGCTTCTTCGCGCTCGGGCCGCGCAAGTTCGACGGACTCTACAGCGAGAACGACCTCTCGCTGCTGGAGGCGATCGGCCTCCAGGTCGGCTTCAACCTGCGTTCCCGCCAGCTGGAGCGGCGGGCCAACCAGGCGGAGAAGCTGATTTCGCTCGGCACCCTCGCGGCCGGACTGGCCCACGAGCTGCGCAACCCGCTGGTCTCGATCCGCACGTTCAGCGCCCTGATGGAGGAGCAGGGGGGCGACCCGGAGTTCCGCCGCGAGTTCCGCACGGTGGTGGACCGCGACGCCCGCCGGATCGCGGCGATCGTGGAGAACGTGGCCGCGTTCGCCGAGAACACCAAGGTCAAGTTCAGCCCGGTGCAGATGGAGGACGTGATCCAGGCGGTCTACGAGATCGCCCGTCCGGAATTCGTGAGCGCCGGCGTGGCCTTCGTGGTCCCGGCGCCCGCCGGGCTGCCCCCGGTGCAGGGCAACTACAGCCAGATGCTCCAAGTCTTCCTCAATCTGTTCCAGAACGCCATCCACGCCCTCGCCGGCCGCCCCGACCCCCGGATCGAGGTCCGCTACCAGGTCCAGCCCGAGGCGGGCGGCGGCCACATCCTGATGGTGACGGTGGCCGACAACGGCGCGGGCATCGAACCGGCGGTGCGCCCGCAGATCTTCGAGCCGTTCGTCACCACCAAGGCCACCGGCGACCGCCACCACCGCCGTGGGATGGGCCTCGGCCTCGCGATCGTCAAGCGGATCATCGAGGGCCACCGCGGCGGCATCGCCGTCAGCAGCGAGCCCGGCCGCGGCACGACCTTTGTCGTCCATCTCCCCTGCCAGACCTGACCATGGAAACGCCCCCCGCCGTCCTGCCCGCCCCCGCCGCTCTCCGCGAATTGCGGCGGGCCTTCGCCCACGTGGCCGACTTCACCCGCTTCACTGAGACGCTGGAGCGGGCGCTCGGGGCCGCCGGCTTCTTTGCCGACGCCAGTATCCAACTATTCGATACAGAGACGCCGGCGGGGGTCTTCCGTCCCGGCCGGCTGGCGCTGCCGCTCGCCGGGGCCGGGCGGCTGCACGGCGTGCTGCAGCTGGCGGGCCCGGCCGGGACCCCGCGGCTCGGGGCGGAGGATCTGCACCTGATGACCGCCCTGGCGGGGGTACTGGCCGCGGCGCTGGACCACGCCGTGCGCCACGGCGAGCAGCAGCGCGACCTGGAGCTGCTGGCCTTCCTGCTCGACCTCGCGCCGGTCGGCATCGTGGCGGTGCATCCCGGCGGCCGGGTCGCCGTGGCCAACGAGCTCGCGCGGCGCTGGCTGGGCGCCGAGTTCGGCGACGCCGCCGCCCTCGCCGCGCGCCTCGCCCCGGAGCGGCTCGGCGTGGACTGGCGGGTCCAGCCGCGGTTCCACCTGCGGGTCGACGGCAAGCTCATCTACGGCGAGGCGCGGTCCTGCGCCGGGGCCACCGGGCAGCCGGGCGCGAGCGCCCTGGTGCTCGTCGACCTGACGGCGCAGCAGGCCCAGCTGCTCGACGGCCTCCAGCGCGAGCTCTACCGCTGCCGCTGGCTCGGTCTCAAGCTGACCTTTGTGCTGCTGGAGTCGCGCGTCCAGACGGCGGGCTGGCTGCAGGGCCTGCCCGAGATCCGCGCCCAGCTCCAGCCCGGCGAACTCGCCGGGCCCTACGACGCCTTTCGCGCCGGGCTGGTCCTGCCCGGCCTCGACCGGGCGGGGGCGCTGGCCCGGCTGCGCACGCTCGCGCCCGTGCTGCCGGCCACGGGCCTGCACATGGCGGTGGTGGTGGCGGCCGACCCGGTCGCGGAGCGGGTGCTCCACACGGCGATCGGTTCCATGCAGCCGGTCGAGGGTCTCCTCCGCCGTACCCTGCTGCTCCACGACGACTACCCCGCGGTCAACGACATGATCGAGCGCGTCCTCCACCGCGGCTACGACGTGGTCAAGAGCTCGCATTACGCCGAGACGGAGGGGCTGCTCCGCACCCGCGCCTTCGACGGCCTCGTCACCGAGGTCGAGTTGCGCGAGGGCGGCGGCCTCGAGCTGGCCCGCCTCGCGCGGCAGCTCCAGCCCCGGATCCGGCCGTTCTTCACCACCATGGCCCACGACGTGCCCGGCGCCTCGGCGGACCCGGCGCTCGCCGGCCACGTGGTCATCCGCAAGCCGTTTGACATCGGCGGGCTGGAAGCGGCGGTGCGGTCGGCCTTGGGGTAGCCGGGGGCCGCTTTTTGCATTTGCCGCGCGCGGGGGCCGTGTCTCAATCGCCAGCTCTTTCATGTATCTCAAGGCCCTCAAACTCCAAGGTTTCAAGTCGTTCGCCGATCCCACCACCCTGCGGTTTGAACCCGGCGTCACCGCCGTGGTCGGCCCCAACGGCTGCGGCAAGTCCAACATCGCCGACGCCATCCGCTGGGTCCTGGGCGAGCAGAGCGCCAAGGCGCTCCGCGGCGGCAAGATGCAGGATGTGATTTTCGAGGGCGCCGACACCCGCCGGCCGGCCCAGCTCTGCGAGGTCTCGCTCCTGCTCACCGAGTGCGAGGCGCAGCTCGGCCGCGAATTCCACGAGATCGAGATTATGCGCCGCGTCCACCGCGACGGCCAGGGCGAGTATTTTTTCAACGGCCAGGCGTGCCGGCTGAAGGACATCCAGAAGCTTTTCATGGACACCGGCATCGGCCGCACATCCTACTCGATCATGGCGCAGGGCCAGATCGACCAGATCCTCTCGTCCAAACCCGAGGAGCGCCGCGCGGTGTTTGAGGAGGCCGCCGGCATCACCAAATACAAATCCTCGCGCCGCGAGGCGCTGAACAAGCTCGCCCTGACTGACCAGAATCTGGCCCGCGTTGCCGATGTCGTGACCGAGGTGGGCCGGCAGATCGGCAGCCTGCGCCGGCAGGCGGCAAAGGCGCTGCGCTACAAGCGCGTCAGCTTCCGCCTGCGTCATCTCAGCCTCGCCCAGAGCGCGTTGCAGCACGCGCAGCTCGGCGCTGTCATTGCCGGCCTCGCGGAGCGCCTCACCGTGCTGCGCGCCGAGGCCGCCTCCCGCCGCGCCCGCCTCGACGAGGCCCAGGCCGCGCTCGAGGAGCGGAAGGCCGGCCGGTCGCGCCTCAACCAGCGGGCGGCCGACGCCCAGCAGGCCGTCTTCGACCTCCGCAGCCAGAAGGAGCAGGCGGAAAACGCGGCCAACCTCGCGTCCATCCGCCGCGGCGGCCTCCAGGACCGTCTCGGCTCCTCTCGCGACAACCTCGGCGAGCTGGAGATGCAGCTGCGCGAACTCGCCGCCCAGGTGGACAGCGGCGCGCTGGACAAGCAGCAGCAGCTGTCGCTCCTCGGGACGACCGACGCCGTCTTTCAGAACCGCAACCGCGAGCTTACCGTCGTCGAGGGCGAGCTGCACCGCCTCGAACAGGACCTGCAGCAGGCGAAGTTCCAGCTGCTCCAGCTGGAAAGCACCGTGGCGCGCCTGCGTTCCGACTGCACCGGCCACGAGGTCGACCAGAAGACCTCGGCCCAGCGGCACGACGCCCTGGTGGCCGAAATCGCCGCCGTCCACGAGCAGCAGGCCGCCGTCCGCCAGGCCGCGACCGACCTGACGGCGAAGGCCGAGGAGGCCCAGGCCGCCCGCACCCGCCTCCACGCCGAGTCCATCGCCGCGCAGCAGGTGATCGCCGACCTCACGCGCGAATTCCGCGAGGCCCAGCGCCAGCTGCAGGACATCGACCGGGGCCTGGCCCAGCGCTCGGCCCGCCTGAAACTTTTGCAGCAGCTCCAGGAAAAATGGGAGGGGTTCGGCGAAGGCGCGAAAGCCTTGCTCCAGGGCCGGCTCGACGCGGCCCTGGCCGGCGTCAAGCCGGCTGCGCTCACCACCGGGCTGGAAGTGCGGCCTGAGGCCGGCAAGGCGGTCGAGGCCCTGCTCGGCGCGGCCGTCGAGGCCGTCAGCGTGGCCGACGTCGCCACAGCCCGGCGCGTGCTCGCGCAGCTCGCGGGCGAGAAGATCGGCTCGGTCGTGCTGCAGGTGACCGAGCTGGCGGCCCGGCCCGATGCGGCCGGGGCGGAGCTGCCGGCGTTCCTGCAGCCCGCCACCGCGGCGCTGGTCGAGCCGGCGCCGGGGCACCCCGCCGTGGCGCTGCTCGGCGCCTGCTACCTGGCGGACAGCCTGGACGCGTTTCTCGATTTCTGGAAAGCCAACCCCGGCTTCGGCTTCCTCGCCGTGGCGACACGGCAGGGCGACTTGGTGGACCGGCGCGGCCTCGTCTACGGCGGGCACCACAACAAGCCGGCCAACAGCATTGTGCAGCGCGAAATCGACCTGCGCGAGACCGCCCGCGCGCTGGCCGCCGAACAGAAGAAGCACGACAAGCAGAAGGCCGCGATCGACGCCCTTGGCGCCCGGCTCACCGCCGCCGAGGCGGCCCTCGAGGCCAAACGCGCCGAGGTGCTGGCCGCGACCCAGCACGGCTCCGCCGCGCAGACCGAGCAGAAAACCGCGCAGCGCTCGCTCGACGAAGTGACCCACCGCCTCCAGCGCATGGAAGGCGAGCGCGCCGCGCTGGCCCACGCCCGCGAGGAGGCGCAGGCCCGCTTCGCCCGGGCCCAGACCGGTCTGGCCGACGCCGAGGCCCAGGCCGGCGCCCAGCGCGGGAAGATCACCCAGCTGGAAACGCGCCTCATGGAGATCCGCACCGACCGCGACGTGAAGCGCGACTCCCTCGCCCAGGCCCGCCTTGAGCTGGCCGAGCGCCGCCAGAAGGTCGAGGTGCTCGACCGCGGCCTCGCCGACATGGAGAAGCGCCGCGCGCAGATCGCCGAAATTCTTGTCCAGCGCCAGCAGGAGATCGAGACCTGGACCGAGCAGGTCGCGACCCTCGAGCAGGAGAGCGCGGCGCAGCGCGCCCGGGCCGGACAGATCGCCGGCACCCTCACCGTCGCGCAGGAACAGGTGGAGAAGGTGCGGGCCGAATTGGTCGAGGTCGAGCGCGGCATCAACGCGGTCGAGACCGAGCAGCAGGGCCTCCGGTCCGAGGCCGACGCCGCGCAGGCCGAGCTGGGCCGCGCCGAGGTGAAAGAGGCGGAGAGCGTCTCGCGGGCGCAGTTCCTCGCCGAGGACGTCACCCGCGAGTTTGCCGCCGACATCGCCACGCTCGACTGGCAGCAGCTGCTCTGGCATGCGGACGACGATCCGCCCGACCTGAAACCGCTCGATCTTGAGGAGGAGGAGGAAGCCGCCGAACCGGAGACGAAACCGGAGGGCGAACCCGGGGCCGCCCCGAAACGCCGGCGCAAAGCGAAGGCCCCGCGCGGTGAACCGACGGAGGCCGATCTCGCCGCCCTGGCGCAGACGGACTGGGCGGCGGTCAAGGCCGAGGTCGATGCGCTCCGCCAGCGGCTCGGCGCCATGGGTGCGGTCAACCTCGTCGCCATCGAGGAGTACGCCGAACTCAAGCAGCGCCACGATTTTCTGCGCGCGCAGAGCGAGGACCTGACCGGCGCCAAGGCCGAGCTGCTGCGGACGATCGACGAGATCAACCGCACCTCGCAGGAGCAGTTCCAGATCACCTTTGAGCAGATCCAGAAGAACTTCGTCTACACCTTCCAGACCCTCTTCGGCGGTGGCGTGGCCCGGCTGGAGCTGATCATGGCGGAGGACATCCTGGAGAGCGGCATTGAGATCGTCGCCCAGCCGCCGGGGACCAAGCTCAAGAACATCACCCTGCTCTCCGGCGGGCAGAAGACGCTGACGGCGGTGGCGCTGCTCTTCGCGCTCTATATGGTGAAACCCTCGCCTTTCTGTCTGCTTGACGAACTCGACGCGCCCCTCGACGAATCGAACATCGGCCGGTTCACCGACCTGCTGAAGAAGTTCGTCAGCGAGTCCCAGTTCATCATCATCACCCACAACAAGCGCACGGTCTCCGCGGCCCAGACGATCTACGGCGTCACGATGGAGGAGCGGGGAGTGTCGAAGACGGTCTCGATGCGCTTCAACCACGAGCGGGGCGAGCCGGAGGCGCACCCGACCACGCTGGCCGAGGCTGTGCGGGCCCCGGCCGCGCCGGCCCCCGCCTGAGCGGGCCGCCATGCCGCTGCCGTCGATCAAGGTCATCTGGGGTTCGTCACGCCAGCTGCCGGGGCAGTGGCGGCTGGGACTTTTCGGTCGGCCGGAACGACACAGCGGCGGGGGCCGCGTACTCGCCGTCAGCCTGCGCGGGGTGCTGCGGTGGGGACTGGCTCTAACGATGGCCGGATATTTCTCCGGCGCTGGCGCTTACTACCTCTGGCTCGATCGGAAGCCCTACAACTTTGTCACCTATGCCGATCTGGTGCTGCCGACGCACTGGTCCAGGCTGTCCGGGCTGCGCGGCCAGGCGATGATCGCCGAGGGGATGGATGATTGGCATCACCAGAATCCCGCGGGCGCCCTGCAGCTGCTCGGCCCCGGCCTCAGCCGCTATCCGCAGTCGTGGAAGGCCCGTCTGGTGGTGGCGCAGTTCTATCTCGAGATGAATAACCGGCGGCAGGCCGTGACGCTGCTCCGCGAGGGCCTGCGCCTCGGCTATCCCGGACGCGAGTATCTGTCGGACCTCAGCCGGCTCGCAGCCCTGGGGGAGGACTTTGATCTCTGGCTGGAAACCTGCGACACGGCGCTGGCCCAGCTGGCGGACAAGCCGGCCCTGGCTGAGGATCGCAAGTGGGTCGTGCAGCAGAAGCTCAGCGCGCTGATCGCAGCCGACCGCGGGGCCGACGCGGTGCGGTTGGCGGAATCCGAGGGCGAGCAGGAGGGACCGGTCATGAAAGAGTTCAAGGTGCTCGCGTTGCTCAAGGCCGGCCAGCCGGTCGAGGCGGTCGATTTTCTTGCGAGCTGGCGGGCCACCGACGGCGGCACGGTTCAGCTGCTGCGCCTGCAGGTGCGGGCCTGCCGGGAAGCGGGGCGGCTCGACGACATGGATCGCGCCCTCGCCGAACTGCGGCAGCTCGACCCGGCGGCACCGCCGCCCTATATTTACGCGGTCATCCAACAGCTCCTCGCCGCCCGCCGGCCCGAGGCCCGGCGGGCGTTCGACGATTTTGTCCTCCGGTTCAGCAGCAAACTTTCCAATCTGGTGATGCTGGCCGATCCCCTGGCGGAAATCGGGGAGGAGCCGCTGCTGCTCGAAGTGATGGCACTGGCCCGCAGCCAGGGCCTGGAACTGCTCCCGATCCAGCGTTCGCTGGTGATTGTGCGGATGCACGGGGGCGACTGGGCCGGGGCCGGTTCCGTGCTGGCGGAAATGAAATCCGCCATCAAACCGTCCGATGCGACCGGCCAGTTTTGGTACAGATGGATGTCGCTGATCGTGGCGGCGGCCACCGATCCGGCGGATGGAACCCAGTCCCGCCTGGTCAGCTTCGTCCGGGAGCGCCGACTGACACTCAGCCTGTACCGCGAGACCTTGGTGGCCCTGCAACGGGCGGCCCGCCCGGCCACCGCCCGTGAGATTGTCACCTTTGCCCGCGGGGTTTATCCGGACAACCAGTCCCTGCTCGACACTCAGGAGGTGCTCGACCGGCAGCTGGCCGCCGCGGCGCCCACCCCCGCGGCCGTGAAGCCCACCGCGACCGCCGCGTCGGACATCGTTTTCTTCGCCGCGCTGAGCCGGCTGGTCAAGGCCGGGGACCTGGCGGGAGCGCTCCAGCAGATCCACGATCTGCGCGCCTCCCGACCGGCCTGGCTGGATGCGCACGAGGACGAACTCCAGCAGCAGGAGATCCTCCTCGACGGTCGGCTGGGCAATGTACTGGAGCTGCAGGCCGCGGTCCGCTACTACCTGACGGGTGACCAGAAGCGCTCGTCTCAGGCCGTCGAGCTGGCCCGGCAATTGCGGACGGCCGACCGCAAGGTGGAGTCGGTGCTCTTGTTGAAGGAAATCCTGCGCAAGGTTCCCGGTTTCCCGCCCGCCCAGCGCCAGCTCGATCTTTGGGAGCCGCCGCCGCCCCCGCCCATCAAGCCGGGCGCAAAACCCGCCCCGCCACCCGCGGTGGCAAGTCCCGGGGCCTAGGTTCGGTAGAAGCAACTGGAACCGGAGCCGCTCTGCCGGGGCGGCCGTCGCCCCGTTCAACCTCAATTGTTGAGATACCAGCGGCCACTGAAATACCAACGGCCGTTCAGTTTGGTGAAAGTGATGGCCGTCGGCCCTCCGGGCAGGACGATCGGGGTGAACGTCACATTCTCCCCGGTGGCGTCGAAGGTCGGGGTTGCCCCGCGGATGGATTCCAAGGCCTGGATTTTGATCTGCATTCGTTGCTGAGCCAGCGGATTCTGGTTAATAGTCCGCGTTTCTTCCACCAGACGCGCCAGCTCATTTTCCGGAATCTGCGCCCACTTGTCTGGGGGAATATAGGTTTTCATCATCGTGAAATAATCGATGGACTGCATCAGGCGGATAATGTCCGGGATGGCAGTCGCCAGATCCGTTTGCGGGTCGGCTGCGGTTGTCGGCGGACTGGTCTCTGCCGCTGCCGTGGCCGCGGGGGCGGGGGCGGCTTCGACTTTGGGCAACGCGTCTGCGTGGGCGGTTTTGTCCGCGTTGCTTGCCATCGGCTGGCGCGGAGTCGTGGCAGTGTGCAAATAATAGTAGGAAGGAATCGCGGCGGCGACAATCAGGGCGAAGGCGACGGTGATTTTCGTGGTGGTGGTCATGGTGAGAAAGGCAGCCAGCAAAGTCCCGAACCAGGTTGGGGCGGCGGCCCCGGTGAGGAGGGCGGAAGCGGTTAGGGTGGCCACCAGCCCAACGGGTGCGGTTTCAAGCGCATGGGCGCTGATGGCGGCCGCCAGCAACGAGGATGAAACCGGCACGCCCCGCCGCGAGAAGTGGGCGCGCAGTTTCTCCAGGGCGCGCTCGACAATCTTGCGCGCGGCTTCCTCGCTCAGGCCCAGGGCGGTGCCGATCTCCCGGTGGTTCTTCCGCTGAAAGTACCGCAGGAGGATGGCGTTGCGGTCGCGGGCGTTGAGGTGACTGACCGCTTCGTCCAAGACTGGGCGCAGCTGCTCCCAGTCCGGCTCAGGTGCCGCGGGATATTCTTGCATGGCGGTGGCCTCCTGTTCGCGGGTCTGGCGGCGCCGTTCGCGGCGCAGGGTTTTGAGGGCGGCATAGCGCACGCTGGTGTGCAGCCAGCCGGCCAGGGTGGGGTGGCGGGAAAGCGGCCAGGCCTTGCGCGCCAGGTCGGTGAAAACCTCCTGGACCACATCCTGCGCGAGCTGGCGGTCGCCGCCGAGCATCCTCACAGCGGCGGAATAGGTCAGGTCCACATAGCGGCGTACCAATTCGGCGAAGGCGGCCTCGTCGGCCTTTTCCGCGTAAAGGGAGAGCTGTTCCTGGTCAGGGGTCATGTGGCTTCATACTGTAACTGCCGCGCTCCGCAAAAGCGGACAAAAAAGTAGCCGATGGGCGTTTCCTCCTTTCTTGGCCGCGGTGCTTCCGCTTGACTTGGCGATGATTTCAACCGTGCTCCCGCCGCCATCTTGGCTCGTCTGTTCGTTCCGGAACTGCTCCACTGAACCCCATGACCCCGCTGTCCTTTCGTTTTATCCGCCCCCGCTACTTCCGGTTGGCCGCGCTGGGGTGGTTGGTGGCGCACGTTGCCTCCGCCCAGCCGGTGGTGCTTGCGCCGCTGCATCCGACCGGACTTTACGCCGTCGGGGAAAAACTCGGCTGGGAGCTTACCGCTCCGGGAACGGGACCGACGACCGTGCGTTACACCCTGAAGAAAAACGGCCTCACCGTCCTCCGTCAGGATACACTCGACCTCTCATCGGGTCATGCGACCATCGAGACGTCGCTCGACGAGCCGGGGGCGGTGCTGCTGGAAATCACGGGCGACGGAGGAGGGCGTGGCGGGGGCCGGACGCTCGCCGGGGCCCTGGTGGCGCCCGAGAAGCTGCAACCGTCGTCGCCACGGCCGGCTGATTTTGACGCGTGGTGGGAGGCGAAGATCCGGGAGTTGCACGCGATCCCGCCCAAACCGCAGGTCACCCCCGGCGAGAGCGGGAGCGCCACAGTGGACTATGCGCTGGTGCAGCTGGACAACATCAACGGCACCCATGTCCACGGCCAGCTCGCGCGCCCGAAAACGGGCGACAAGTTTCCCGCCCTGCTCGTCCTCCAGTGGGCCGGCGTTTACCCGTTGCAAAAAAGCACCGTCACCCGGCGCGCAGCCCAGGGCTGGCTCGCGCTGAACATCGAGCCGCACGACCTCCCGGTCGACCAGCCGGCGGCTTTCTACGCCAATGAGCCGTCGGTGAAAAACTACCAAGCCATCGGGCAGGAGGACCGGGAGAAAAGCTATTTCCTGCGGATGTATCTCTCGGCCTACCGGGCGCTCGACTACCTCGCTGCGCGGCCCGACTGGGATGGGAAAACCCTGGTGGTCATGGGCACCAGCATGGGTGGACAGCAGTCGATCGCGATGGCCGGGCTGCACCCGCAGGTGACGGCGCTGCTGGTGATGGTGCCCTCGAGCTGCGACCTGACCGGGCCGGAGCACGGACGGGCCGCGGGGTTTCCGGACTGGGCGCGCGACGCCCGGACGAAGCACAATCCGCAGATTCTCGAGACCGGGCGGTATTTTGATCCGGTGAACTTCGCCCCGCACATCCGGGCCGCGGCGCTGGTGGCGATGGGTTTTCTTGACGAGACCAGCCCGCCGGCCGGCGTCTGGTCGGCCCTCAACCTGATGACCGGCCCGAAAGAGGCCGTGCCGATGATCAACTCGGGCCATCAGGACGCCAACGGCAGCCAGCGCCCCTACCAGCTGCGGTCGGAGGCCTGGCTGGCGGCGCTGGTGCGTGGTGCGGCCGTGCCGCCGGCCGGACCGCCGCCGGGGCCGTGAGATTTAGCTTTGGGAATCCGGCGGAATCGGTTTCAGTGACCGGACGGGCGGCAGCGGGCGCGGGTGCGTCCGGGGCCGCCCGCCCGCCCCTTCCGCCATGCGCATCGTCATTCTCGGTTCCGGCCGCGGCTCCAACGCCGAGGCCATCCTCCAGGCCCAGCAGACGGGCGGGCTCGGCCGCGGCCGGGTCGTCCAGCTGTTTTCCGACCGGCCCGATGCCGGGATCCTCGCCCTCGGCCCGCGGTTCGGCGTGCCGGCGCGGTTTGTGGACCCGGCGCCGTTCAAGACCAAGCTGGAGGGCGAGGGCGAGGCCCGCTTCATCACGGCCATCCGGGACTGCGCGCCGGACCTCGTCGTGCTGGCGGGCTTCATGCGCGTCCTCAAGCCCGCCTTTCTCGATGCGTTTGCCGGGCGGATCATCAACCTGCACCCGAGCCTGCTGCCGAGCTTTCCCGGCCTCGACGGCATCGGCCAGGCCTGGCGGCGCGGCGTGAAGGTCACCGGCTGCACCGTGCACCGCGTCACCGCCGAGGTGGACGGCGGCCCGATCCTCGACCAGGCGGCGGTTCGTATCGACTCTTCCGATACGCTGGAGTCGCTGACGGCGAAGGTCCACGCCGCCGAACACGCGCTGCTGCCCGCGGTGATCGCGCGGCTGGCCGGCTAGGCGCGGTGGCGGTCAGGCCGCGGCCGGCCGGGCGGCTCGGAGTTCCACGCGCTTGATTTCGCCGACGATGCCGAGGTAGCAGACGATCGCCAGCAGGGCGTGCACGCTCACGAACAGCAGGGCCTCGTTGAACGAGCCGGTGCTCGTCAGAATGTAGCCGATGGCGATGGGCGTGGTGATGCCCGCGACGTTGCCGAACATGTTGAACAGGCCGCCGCTCAGCCCCGTGATTTCCTTCGGCGACGCGTCGGCGATCACGGCCCAGCCGAGCGCCCCGACGCCTTTGCCAAAGTAGGCCAGGCTCATGAGCACCACCACGGCCCACTCGGCGGTGACATAGTTGCAGCCCACCATGCAGACGGAGAGCAGCAGACCCGCGACAATCGGGGTCTTCCGGGCGGCGGTCAGCGACCACCCGCGGCGGAGGAGGGAGTCGGAAAACAGGCCGCCGAGGACGCCGCCGGCCAGTCCGCAGAGCGCCGGCAGGGCCGCGACGAACCCGGCCTTCAGAATCGACATGTGCCGTTCCTCCACGAGGTAGAGCGGAAACCAGGTCAGGAAGAACCAAGTCAGCACGTTGATGCAATACTGGCCGAGGTAGATGCCCAGCAGCATCGGGTTCACCAGCAGCTGGCCGAGGGCGGACCAGTGGATGCCAGTGGAACCGGCCGTTCCCGGGCGGTCGAGTTCGACCAGACCGCCGCCGCGCTCGATGTGGGCGACCTCCGCGGCGTTGGCCCGCGGATGCTCGCGCGGACCGTGGATGAGCCGGGGCCAGGCGAGCGCGCCGGCCAGCCCGACCGCCCCCATGAAGAAAAAGACCTGCGGCCAGCCGAGGGTCTGGGTGATCCAGCCCATGATGGGGGTGAACATGACCGTGCCGGCATATTGCGCCGCGTTGAAAATGGCTGAGGCGGTGCCGCGTTCGGCAGTGGGAAACCAGCTCGCCACGATCCGACTGTTGGCGGGAAACGCGGGGGCCTCCGCGAGCCCGAGCAGGAGACGGAGCCCAAACAGCGTCACAAACGCCAGGGTGGTGGCACCGAGCAGCCCGGTGAATCCCTGGAGCAGCGTGAAGAGCGACCACAGGGCGATGCTCCAGCCGTAGACCCGCTTTGAACCCAGCCGGTCGAGCAGCCAGCCGCCCGGAATCTGCGCCGCGACATAGGCCCAGGAGAACGCCGACATCAGATAGCCCAGCTGGGCGCTATCGAGGCCGAAGTTCAGCTTCAGATCCTGACCGACGATGGAGAGCGTGGCGCGGTCGGCGTAGTTCAGCGACGTCACCAAAAACAGGAAAAACACGATCAGGTGGCGCACGTGCGTGCGGTGGTCGATCGGTGCGTTCATCACGGTGAAGGTTCCGGCAGGCCGGCGGGTTGCCTGACCGCGAGGGGCGAAGTCATTGCGGTCCGAGCGCGCGGATGAGCTCGGCCAGCCGGGCGGTCTCCTCGGCCGTCAGGTCGGTCAGCGGCGGGCGAACCGGACCGGCGTCGTGGCCGGCGAGCCGGGCCCCCGCCTTGACGATGCTCACCGCGTAGCCGGGCCGGCGGTTGCGGATTTCGAGGTAGGGCAGGAAAAACCGGTCGAGCAGGCCATTCATGGTCGTGTGGTCATCGGTCGCCAGCGCGCGGTAGAATTCCATCGCGGTTCTCGGGATGAAGTTGAACACCGCCGACGAATAGACCGGCACCCTGAGCGCCTTGTAGGCGGCCGCATACACCTCGGCCGTCGGCAGCCCGCCGAGGTAGGCGAAGCGGTCGCCGAGTTTGCGGCGGATCGAGACCATCAGCTCGATCTCGCCGAGGCCGTCTTTGAAGCCTACGAGATTGGGGCAGCGCTCCGCCAGCGGGGCGAGGGTGGCGGCCGTCAGGCGACACACGCCGCGATTGTAGATGATCACCCCGAATTTCACGGCACGGCAGACCGCCTCGACGTGGGCGGCCAGGCCCTCCTGCGAGGCCTCGGTCAGGTAGTGCGGCAACAGCAGCACTCCCTGCGCACCCTGCGCCTCCGCCTCCTGCGCAAATGCGATGGCCTGCCGGGTCGGCCCGCCGGCTCCGGCGATGATCGGCATCCGACCGCGGCAGGTCGTGACCGCCGTGCGGATCACCTCGCGGTAGTCCGCGGCGGTGAGCGAGAAGAATTCCCCGGTGCCACCGGCGGCAAAGAGCGCGCTCGCGCCATAGGGCATCAGCCATTCCAGGCGGCGCGCATAGGTGGGGGCGCGAAACTCTCCCGCCGGGTCAAAGTCGGTGACGGGAAAGGACAGCAGGCCGGACGACAGGAGGTGTTTCAGTTCCGAGGGAGTCATGGGCGGGTGGGCGAGGGGCCGGGGCATCCATGCGGGCCGGCCGGAGCTTGGCAAGCGCGGGCGCCGGCCGGCGTCGTAATTTTTTGCTGGCGCCGGCGGCCGATTGCTGGCGCGGACCGGGGTGGGGGCCGATTTTTTCCATGACACCGGGCGGCTACCGGCCACGCTTCCAGGTGATGTCCCCGCCGCTCACCCTCCATGCCACCGGCCGGCTCCCCGCGCCCGGGGACAACGTGGCGATCGCCATCCGCCAGCTGGAGGCCGGCACCGTCATCGAACTCGATGGCGTTCCGCGTACGCTCCCACAGGCGATCCTTGAGGGCCACCGGTTTGCCGTGCGGGCCATCGAGGTGGGCGAGGCGCTGCTGTCCTGGGGCCTGCCGTTTGGCCACGCGCTGACCCCGATCGCGCCGGGTGACTACGTCAGCAACGCTTCGATTCTTGAGGCCCTCGCCGTGCGCCGGCTCGGCTTTTCACTGCCGGCGCGGCCCAACTTCACGGATCACCTTGTGGCCTTCGATCTCGACGAGTCCGCGTTCCGCCCGGCCCCACCGGTGCCGCTGGCGGCGGAGGTCCGAACCTTTGACGGCTTTCGGCGCCCGGGACGGCGCGGAGTCGGCACCCGCAATTATATAGTTATCCTCGGCACCACTTCACGCACGGCGAGCTTTGCCCGTCAGCTGGCCGCGCGGCTCCAGGCGCTGGCCCGGGTGTTTCCGTCGCTCGACGGCCTGGTAGCGGTGACACACACTGAAGGCGGCGGCCCCGGTGAACCCAACAACGCCGCCGAGATCCTGCGCGCCCTCGCGGGATTCATGGTGCACCCCAACGTCGCCGCCGTGCTCGCCGTCGACTACGGCGTCGAGCCCGTCACCAACGCACGGCTACGCGATTTCATGGTGGCGCACGGCTACCCGCTGGACGATGTGCCCCACGAGTTTCTCAGCCTCCGCGGCGGACTCGCGGCCGGACTCGCCGCCGGCGAGGCGCTCGTCCGCAGCTGGCTGCCCGGGGTGGCCGCCCAGACGCGCACCCCGGAGCCGGTCAGTGCGCTGCGCGTGGCGTTGCAATGCGGCGGCTCCGATGCGTTCTCCGGCGTTTCCGGCAACCCGCTCGCGGGCGCGGTCGTTCACGAGGTGGTCCGCCACGGCGGTATCGGGGTCCTCTGCGAGACCGACGAACTCACCGGCGCCGAATCCTATGTGCTGCGCAACGTCCGGGATCTGGCGACCGCCCGCGCGCTGCTCGGCCGGATCGCGGACTTTCGCGCCCGTCTGGGCTGGCACGGGGTTTCGCCGGAGGGCAATCCGTCCGCCGGCAACAAGCTCCGCGGTCTCTACAACCTCACGCTCAAGTCGCTCGGCGCCGTTCACAAAAAAGATCCGCGCACCCGGGTCGATCACGTCATCGCCTACGCCGACCCGCTCACCGCCCCGGGCTTCTATTTCATGGACAGCCCGGGCAACGACCTGGAGGGCATCGCCGGCCAGGTCGGCGCCGGGTGCAACCTGTTCCTGTTTGTCACGGGCAACGGCTCGATCACGAACTTCCCGTTTGTCCCGACCCTCAAGGTCACGACCACCACGCGCCGCCACCAACTGCTGGTGCACGAGATGGACATCAACGCCGGCCGCTACCTCGACGGCGAATCGATGGAGTCGCTCGCCGCCGACGCCTTTGAACTTCTCCTCGCCACCGCCTCTGGGAAAAAGACGCGCGGGGAGCACGCCGGCCATTCGCAGGCTTCCCTCTGGCGTGACTGGCGGCAGACCGACGACACGCATGTCGCCGCTATCCGGAGCCGTCACGCGCCAGACGGCCGGCCGCTCAAGGTGGAACCCGACGTCCCGGCGGGTTCTCCCCGAAAAGCGCGCCCGGAGGTCGCGCTCCAGCTTTTTCAAAACGGTGCCCGCTTCGCCACCGGGCGTGTCGGCCTCGTGCTGCCCACCAGCATGTGCTCGGCCCAGATTGCCCGCCTCGCGGCCGAGCGCATGAACGCCGCCGGTCTGGCAACCGGGCTCGGCCTGGAACGGTTTGTCGCGCTGACGCATTCCGAGGGCTGTGGTTTCGGCGGGGAGTCGCTTTACCATCTGCTGCACCGCACCTATCGCGGCTACGCCACGCATCCGAATGTCGCGGCGGCGCTCCTCCTCGAGCACGGCTGCGAGAAGATCCCCAACGACGCCATGCGCCGGCAATTTGAGGCGGCCGGATTGCCGCCGGAACGTTTCGGCTGGTCCAGCGTGCAGCTCGACGGCGGCATCGACCGCGCGCTCGCCAACGTCGCGGCGTGGTTTGGCCGCTCGGGCCTGACCCCGGCTCCGCGGGTGGCCGCCGGTCTCGGCGGCCTCACCGTCGGTTTGCTCAGCGCCTCCCCGGCGAGCGCCGCCAGCGCGGCCGTCCTGGCCCGGGTGGCCCGCGCGATTCTCGCCGCTAGCGGCTCGGTCCTGCTGCCGGAAGGAGATCCGCTGCTGGCCACCGCGGCATTCCGAACTGCGCTGTTTGGTAAGACGGCTCCGCGGGCGACGTTGGCCTACGGACAGCCCCTGACGCAGTCCGGTCTGCACCTCGTTGAAACCGACACCGGCCACTGGGTGGAAAACGTCACGGGTCTGGGCGGCTGCGGGGCGCATCTATTGATCGGTTTGGTGGGCGACACGCCCCAGCAGGGGCATCCGCTGCTTCCGGTGTTGCAGTTGGCGGAACCGGACGCGCTGGCCGCCGCCGTCGCGTCGGACGTCGACCTCGTGCTGACGGGCGACCTGGATCGCGATGAAGCCGCGTTGCTCCGCTTGCTCGTCACCACCGCGCAGGGCGAACGGACCTCCGTTTCAAGCGCGGGCGGTTTCGTGGACTTCCAGCTCACCCGCGGCCTGCTCGGCGTCTCGACCTGAAGCGGGGTTGCCGTTGAGCGGCGCCCCCGACCGGCGTTCCCTCCCGGCAGTGCGCTCCCGTCGTCCAGCCCTGCCGACGGTTCTTTGATCACGTTCCGTCCCCCACTAACACGTCAACTAATAGTTTACATTATCCGAGGTCGCGGCCGGTGAGCCTGCAGCACAGGCTTCCCGTGGGGGGTGATTTGGTTATAGAGAAGGGCGGTCCTGCACCCACCATGCCCGAATTACCCCGCATCCTTGTGATCGAAGACGAGCCGGCGATTGCCGCCACGCTGGTCTACGCGCTGAAGACCGAGGGCTTCGCGCCGGAGTGGCACGCGACCGGCGGGGCCGGGCTGGCGGCGCTCGCGAGCGCGGATACCGCCCTCGTGATTCTTGACGTGGGTCTGCCCGACCTGACGGGCTTTGAACTTTGCAAAATCATCCGGGTGCGTTCGCCAGTGCCGATCTTGTTCCTCACTGCGCGCAACAGCGAGATCGACCGCATCGTCGGTCTGGAAATCGGCGGCGACGATTACGTCACCAAGCCGTTCAGCCCGCGCGAAGTCACCGCGCGGGTGAAGGCGATTCTGCGGCGCAGCGGGCCGGCTCCGGGCGAATTGGAAATGAGTCTGGCGGCACACCCGGCCGGTGTGCTGGCACCAGGTCGGCGACCGGGCATCAAGTCGGAACCAAAGCCGGAATTCGCGGTGGACGCGGAGCGGTGCGAAATCCGTTTTCGCGGGGAGCGGCTGGAGCTGACGCGCTATGAGTTCCGGCTGCTGCGGACGTTGGTGGCCCGGCCGGGCCGGGTGTTCTCCCGGGACGAACTGATGACCGCCGCCTGGGAGGATCCCGGTGCGAGCCTCGACCGGACGGTCGACGCACACATCAAGACGCTGCGCGGAAAGCTGCGCGCCATCGCGGCCGACGCCGACCCGATCCAGACGCACCGCGGCACCGGCTACTCGCTACGGACGGCGCCGTGAAGATCCGCACGGCCATTTTCGGGGTCTACGTGGCGGCTTCGGCCCTCGGGTTTGCGGTGCTGATGGCTTTCATCCTGAGCGAGGTCCGGCCGCGCTATGTCGAATCCATGCGCCACACGCTCAACGACACGGCGGCGCTGCTGGCCGTGCTGGTGGCCAACGATCTGGCGCCCGACGGCGCGCCGGGCGCGGTCTGGCGGGACCGCCTGGCGGCGGTGGAGCGGGCGGCCGGCGCCCTGCGGGTGGACGTGACGGATGCCCGCGGCCTAGTGGTGTTCGATTCCAACGGCGGCCGCGATGTCGGCCAGGACTTCACCCACCGGCCAGAACTGAACCCGTATTTTGCCCGCGGACGGTACGTCGCGGACGAACCCGGCGGGGTCGACGGCGAACTGCGGGTGACGGCCCCGGTGAAGCGCGGAGACAACGTGGTTGGCTATGTCGTGGTGGGGCGGCCGCTCAGCTCGATGGCCGAGGCGATCTGGCAGGCCCGGCTGCGACTAATCACCGGCAGTCTGGCGCTGGCGCTGGTGATGACCGTGGCGGGCTGGTGGATCGCGACGAAACTCACCCATTCGCTGGAGCGGCTCACGGCGCACGCGCAGGCGGTGCGCGACGGCAAGCCGTCGTCTCCGCCGGTCTCTCGCGCCCGGGAGATTGCGGCGCTGGCGCAGGCCTTTGAAGAAATGCGGGCGGCGCTGGAGGGAAAGGCCTATGTTGAACGCTACACGCAGGCGCTGGCCCACGAGCTGAAGGCGCCGCTGTCGGCGATCCGGGGCGCGGCGGAGCTGCTGCACGAAGCCATGCCGGCGGAAGATCGCGCGCGGTTTCTCGCCCACCTGCGGGCCGAGTCCGAGCGCATCCACCAAATTGTGAACCGGATGCTGCGATTGTCGGCGCTCGAAGCCCGGCGCGGGCTGGAGTCTGTCGAACCGGTGGACCTGGGCGAGGTGGCGCGCGAGGCGGTCGAAGCATTGCGGCCCGCGTGGCTGGCCCGGGCGCAGGACGTGCGCGTGGAGGCGGCCGGGGACGCGCCCGTGCGGGGCGAACGATTTCTGCTGGTGCAGGCGGCGGTGAACCTGCTGCAGAATGCCGTGGAATTCACCCCCGTTGGCGGCGTCATCACGCTGCGGGCCGCAGCCGGCGACGGCGGGGCCGAACTGGTGGTGGAAGATGCAGGCCCGGGTGTGCCGGACTATGCGACCGGACAGATCTTCGAACGTTTCTATTCGCTGCCGCGGCCGGACACGGGACGCAAAAGCACCGGGCTCGGCCTGAGCTTTGTGCGCGAAATAGCGTTGTTGCACGCCGGCGAGGTGAGCGTGACCAACCGCGTCGGCGGCGGCGCCCGGGCAGTCTTGCGCCTGCCCGCGACGGATCAGTTGGTTGTGTAGGGGCGCAGCAAGTGCGGCCCTCCACCGCGGATTGGCCCGATCGGGACGCAATTCATTCCGATTTCATCCGGACTTCATCATGCCTTCACCGAGGCCGGGCAGACTGCCGGCATGGAACGCATTTCTCCAACGACGCCGACAGTCCGGGCGAAACACCTGCCGCGGCTCTGGTGCGCCTGGCAGGGTCTGCTGCCGTTGGCGGCCCGGTGCGGCACTTCGGGTGACAACCGGACGAGAGCGGCAGGATCGTTGCATCCCTTCGTAGAGCCCGCGATTGGGGCCGCTGATGTCATCACGGAAACAGGGAAACGCTCAGGTGTAACTTACAACGCATGAAAACCATGATCGCCATGGCTGGATTGGCTGAGGCGGCGGAGTATGACGCGATCATGCTTTGGCGCATCGTGGTCGGCCTGGCGGTCGTACTGGCTTTGTGGGGATTGATCAGTCGCTCACTCAAGTTTGCCGGCGCCGCGCTGTTGATTGTCTCAGTCGCCGTATTGCTGGTTCAACCATGGTCGGATTTTTTCCCGCAACCGGTTTCTTCGGACCCCGACGCAAACTATTGGTTAGAAGCTTGGCGGATCCTCTCGGGGATCCTAATCGTTGCATTTGTTTTTTGTGCAACGGTGTTTGTTTTGCTTGTGGTCAGGCAGACGAAGGCCATGCGCGTTGTTTCGGCTCGGCGTCAATCATGAGCCCGATCGAAAACAGTCCAGGTCGGCGGAGCGCGGAACTCGGCGCGATGCTACGTGGCGAGGCCGGGGTGCTTGCCGGGTGGGTCGCGGAGGCGGCGCCGGGGCGGACTTGGCGACAGGCGGGGATCATCTTGGTCGGGGCCGGCGCGTTTGGCGCGGCGATGGGGAGCTGGCGGGCGCCCGAGCAGGCGGTGTTTGCGGCGGTCAAGCTGCCGGGGATCCTGCTTGGCACCGCGGTGGGCAATGCATTGCTCAACGGTCTGCTCGCCCCGCTGCTCGGGATCAATCTGCGGTTGCGGGCGTCGCTGGCGGCCGTGCTGACGAGCTTTGCGCTCGCGGCGGCCATCCTCGGCGCGTTCAGCCCCCTGATGGCGTTTCTCGTCTGGAATCTGCCGCCGCTGGCACCCGGCCACCCGGAGACCGTGGGTGCGCACAACGTAATGCTCCTCACGCTGGTCGGGGTGATCGCCTTCGCGGGGGTGACGGCCAACTTGCGGCTCCTGCAGCTGCTGCGCCGGCTCGGCGGCGGCGACGCGGAGGCCCGGCGCATCCTTTTCGCCTGGCTCGCGGGGAACTTGCTCTTCGGCAGCCAACTCTCGTGGATTCTCCGGCCGTTCATCGGCTCGCCGGGACTGCCGGTGGAGTTCCTCCGGGCCGAGGCCTTCCACGGCAATTTTTTCGAATCTGTCTTCCACACCGTCCGCCAGCTCTGGACGGATTTCTAAACCCGCCGCAACCGGAAAACCAACCATGAACGAAACCGACCCAACCCCGCCACCCATCCCCGCCTCCTTCGCCGACGATGTTCCTCTGGGCGAGAACCCCCGGGATCGTGACCCGATTACGAATGTCCCCGGCGTGATCGAGGCGCTGCTGCGGCATCCGCGGCGAATTATTTTCCACCTGAACCAGGGCAACGCTTCCGGGCGCATCATCGGGCTTCTGCTGGCCGTCGCACTCGTGCTGATCGCGGTCTACGGCGTGATCGTCGGCAGTTTTTCCGGCGGCGTGCAATGGTGGGCCGCCCCGCTGAAGATCACGGCGGGGCTGGCGGCGACGGCGGCCATTTGCCTGCCCAGCCTCTACATTTTCACCTGCCTCAGTGGCTCGACCGCGCAGCTGGGCGAGGTGACGGGAGCGCTGGGCGGACTGCTCGCCCTGGCGACATTGCTGCTGATCGGATTTGCGCCGGTGGCGTGGCTGTTTTCCCAGTCCACCGCCTCGGTCGCCATGATGGGTTTTCTGCACCTGACCTTCTGGCTGGTCGCGGCGGGTTTTGGCGTGCGGTTTTTGCGGACGGCGCTGCGGCGGCTTGGCTTGCAAACCGAGTCGGGCCTGAACGTCTGGGTGGTGATCTTCCTCCTGGTGTCGCTGCAGATGACAACGGCGCTGCGGCCGCTGCTCGGGCCGGGAGAGAACGCGCCGCTGCTGCCCCGGTCGGACGACAAGAAGTTTTTCCTCGTCCATTGGGCGGACAGTCTGGACAGCCCGGCGCGGCGATAGGCAATGTCTGGTCCGCTCTTGTAGGGGCGCAGACTTGCTGCGCCCATGGCTTCTCAAGACATACGGCGGAAGGCGCAGCAAGTCTGCGCCCCTACATGACAAGCGAGATAAATCCCCTTGCCGCCGGCGGGTGCGCCACGGACTTTGACCCCATGAAACTTTTCGAAACCAAGGCCGAGATTCCAGTCGACGCGGTGGACGCCACCGACGACGTCCTGCTGGAACTCGGGCTGGAGGGCTGGACGCTGTTGCAGGACGTCATCGTGAAGCGAGCCTGGATTGTGGGCATCTTCGCGGACGAAGCCGAAGCCGCACGCCGCTGGGCAGAGCTCCGGCCGCTGCTGCCCGCGGCCCCTTTGGACGAGCCGGTGGGCCGGGCCCTGGCGGACCAGGACTGGCGGGACAGCTACAAGGCACATTTCCATGCCTGGCGCTGCGGCCGATTGCACTGGGTGCCGGTCTGGGAACACACCACTTACGCGTTGCCCGAAGGCGATGCGGTCATCTGGCTCGATCCGGGGTTGGCGTTTGGCACCGGCAATCACGAGACAACCCGCCTATGCTGCGAACGCCTCGTCGCTTTCGCGACCAAGTTCGGGGTTTCGGGATCCGGGTTCGGAGTTCAAGGTTCTCAACCGGCGGCGGTTGGCAACTCGGAACCCAAAACTCAAAACTCAAAACTTCTACGTGTGCTGGACGCAGGCTGCGGCTCGGGGATCCTCGCCCTGTCGGCGGCCAAATTGGGCCTCGGCAACGTGACCGGCTTTGACAACGATTCGGAGGCCGTGCGCGTCAGCGGGGAAAATGCGTCGCTCAACGGGCTGGCCGACCGGGTGGCGTTCTTTACGGGCGACCTGATCTCCGGGCTGGCGGGCCGCTCGGCCGACCTCGTGCTGGCGAACATCCAGGCGGATGTGCTGATGCGGTTCGCGCGCGAGCTCACGGGCGCGGTGGCGCCCGGCGGCGAGCTGGTGCTGAGCGGCATCCTCGCGGTCGAGCTCGAGCAGGTGTGGGCCGTTTTTGTCGGCGCCGCGCCGGGCTGGAAGGTCGAGAGCCGCACGCTGGGCGAATGGAGCGACCTGCGGCTGGTAAGACCCTGACGCCGACCGGTTGACGTAACGGGGTGGGGTGGCGTTTCCCCTTTCCGCGGGAATGGCTTTCTGGCATGATTCCGGCCTTCAGCTTTCACCCTATGACGATTCCCCAACTGCTCCACCGGCTCCCGGCCGGACTCATTCTCCTTACGCTTGCTGCGACCCTGCGCGGGCAGCCCGCTACGCTGGTGCTGCACGCGGACCAGTCCGGTCCGGTCATCAGCCGCAACCTTTACGGGCAGTTTTCCGAGCACCTTGGCGCCTGCATTTACGGCGGCATCTGGGTTGGGCCCGACTCGCCGATCCCCAACACGCGCGGGATCCGCAACGACGTCGTCGCCGCGCTCAAGGCCCTCGCCGTCCCGCAGCTGCGCTGGCCGGGCGGTTGCTTTGCCGACGAGTATCACTGGAAGGACGGCATCGGCCCGCGCGAGCTGCGCCCGAAGATGATCAACACCCACTGGGGCGGCGTGACCGAGAGCAACGCTTTCGGCACGCACGAATTTCTCGACTTCTGCGAGCAGATCGGCACCGAGCCCTACCTCTGCGGCAACGTCGGCAGTGGCACCGTGCAGGAGATGATGGAATGGGTCGAGTATCTGACCTCCGACGCCGATTCGCCGATGGCCAACTTGCGCCGCAAAAACGGCCGCGCCGCCCCCTGGAAGATCAAGTATTTCGCCGTGGGCAACGAGAGCTGGGGCTGCGGCGGCAACATGCGCCCAGAGTATTACGCCGACGAGTTCCGCCGCTACAACACGTTCGTCAAAAACTACGACCGCGACAACCCGATCCAGCGCATCGCCGGCGGCCCCAATGCCGAGGCGTATGACTGGACCGACGTGCTGATGAAGAATGCCGGCCGCCAGATGAACGGCCTGTCACTCCACTATTACACGCTGCCGAGCGGCAGCTGGTCCGGCCAAAAGGGCTCGGCCACCCAGTTCGGCGAAAACGAGTATTTTTCCACCCTGCGCAACGCGCTGCGGATGGAGGAGCTGGTGACCAAGCACTCGGCCATCATGGACAAATACGACCCGCAGAAGCGCGTCGGCCTCGTGATCGACGAGTGGGGCGTCTGGACCGATGTCGAACCCGGCACCAATCCCGGCTTTCTCTACCAGCAGAACTCGCTGCGCGACGCGCTGGTGGCCGCGCTCAACCTCCACATCTTCCAGGCCCACGCCGACCGCGTGAAAATGGCCAACATCGCCCAGATGATCAACGTGCTCCAGGCAATGATCCTGACTGACCAGGAGAAGATGCTCCTCACGCCCACCTATCATGTCTTTGAAATGTTCAGGGTCCACCAGGACGCGACCTCGCTGCCGGTTGAGCTGACTTCGCCCGATTATCAGTATGGTGCGGATAAGATCCCCGCGCTCAGCGCCTCCGCCTCGCGCGACAAGGCGGGCGTGGTGCATCTGTCGCTCGTCAATGTCGGATCCGACAAACCCGTCACGCTCGCGTGCGTGCTCGCCGGCGTGAGCGCCAAAGCCGTCACCGGCCGAATTCTGACGGGTGCCGCGGCCACCGCGCACAACACCTTCGATGCCCCGCACACCGTCGAGCCCGCCGCGTTCACCGGCGCCTCGCTTGCGGGCGACAAGCTGAGCGTGACGCTCCCGCCGATGTCGGTGGTGGTGCTGACCCTCCAATAACCGCGGCGCAGGGCGCGTTTCTTGAAAATGCCTCAAGTCCCACCGCTCATGCGGCGGGCTACGTCCGAAATGTAGCCCTGCGCGTGAGCGCAGGGAATGGGGTTTTCGTCAGCCTGTCATGCGAGTCTCAATAGGATGAAGCCGCGCCGCCCCCGGCGCGGTTTTGCACGATCGAAACGCGACGAGGGCGTCGCGTTCCCATGGACGGAATGGCACTCGGTCATAGTGATGCTTCAGGCATGAATCCAAACCTACCAAGCAGTCAGACATTTGGCCCGCGTTTCCGCCTTCCCGTCACCCGGCATTTTTGCCAACGTCATCGTCACCATGCCCCTGTTAACCCGTCTGCTTCTCGCGTTTGCCTGTCTCGCCACCGTGGTTCGCGCCCAACCGGCCCCGGTTGCCTCGATTCCGGCCGCCCCGACCGACACCATTGTGCGCTACCTCTCCGGTCACGGCATCGATGACGCCGTGCCGTGGGATTTCTCCATCACCGGAGGCCGCCGGGCCGGCGAGCAGACCAAGATTCCGGTGCCGTGGTGCTGGGAGCTGCAGGGCTTTGGCACCTACGCCTACGGCCGCGGCACCCCCGAGTCGCGGAACCCGCCCACCGAACAGGGCAAATACGGCCTCACCTTCGACGTGCCCGCCGCCTGGCAGGGACGCGTCGTACGCCTCGTTTTTGACGGCGCCATGACCGACACTGAGGCGTGGATCAACGGTCAGTCGGCTGGACCCGTCCATCAGGGGGCGTTTTACCGTTTCCGCTATGACATCACCCCGCTGGTGAAATTTGGCGCGTCCAACCGCCTCGAGGTCACCGTCAGCAAGGAGTCCGCTAATGCCAGCGTGAACAACGCCGAGCGGCGCGGCGACTATTGGAACTTCGGCGGCATCTTCCGCCCCGTGTGGCTGGAGGTGCTGCCCGCGCAGTTCATCGAGCGCACGGCGATCGATGCCCGGGCCGACGGCAGCTTTGCCGCCGACGTGTTTCTCGGGCCGGGGGTGGCGGCGGGACGGGTCAGCGCCCAGATCGTCGACGCGCAGGACCGTCCCGTTGGCGCGCCGTTCACCTCGGACGTCGCGGCGGGGGCCGAGAAGGTCGCGTTGCATGCGCAGTTCGACCATCCTGCGCTCTGGACTGCCGAGACGCCGAACCTCTATCGCGTGCGCCTGACGCTTGCCACCAACGGGGGCGCCTCCGTCCACACGCTGAGCGAGCGCTTCGGCTTCCGCACTTTCGAGGTGCGCGCCGGCGACGGCTTCTACCTGAACGGACAGAAGATCGTCCTCAAGGGCGTCTGCCGCCACAGTTTCTGGCCCGAGTCGGGCCGCGCCCTCAGCCCGCGCCTGAACTACGCCGACGTGCGGTTCATGAAGGACGCCAACATGAACGCGGTCCGCATGTCGCATTACCCGCCCGACCGCGAGTTTCTCGAGGCCTGCGACGAGCTCGGGCTGTATGTGCTCGACGAGCTCGGCGGCTGGCAGAAAGGCTACGACACGCCGACCGGCCAGCGGCTGATCGGCGAAATGGTCCGCCGCGACGTGAATCATCCGTCCATCCTGATCTGGGACAACGGCAACGAGGGCGGCTGGAACGCGGCCAACGACGGCGAATTCGCCAAGTGGGATCCGCAGCAGCGCATTGTGATCCACCCGTGGGCGAAGCTCGGTGTCGTGGATGACCGGCATTATCCGGTTTATTCCGACCTCGCGAAGCTCGACGCGAGCGGGATGATCTTCACCGCGACTGAAATCCTCCACTCGCTTTACGACGGCGGCGGGGGCAGCGGCCTGCATGACTATTGGGCGGTCTTGAGCAAGGCCCCGCATTTCGGCGGAATGTTTTTCTGGATGCTGGCCGACGAGGGTGTGATGCGCACCGACCAGGATAACCGCCTCGATGTCGCCGGCAACCTCGACGCCGACGGCATCTCCGGCCCCCACCGCGAGCCCGAAGGCAGCTATTTCACGATCAAACAAACCTGGTCGCCGGTGCAGGTGGAGAGTTTTTCGAACCAAGGTGGAACGCCAACCCTGCCGGTCGTCGAGAACCACTACGACTTCACCAATCTAAGTAAGTGCACCTTCGCTTGGTCGCTGGCGAAATTTCCGGCCCCCGGTTCCACCGCCGGACACCAGGTGCTGGCGTCCGGTGAACTGCCCGGACCCGATGTCGCACCCCACGCCAGCGGCAAGCTGGTGCTGCCGGCCAGTGCCGCTTCGCTGGAGGGCAAAGCCGACGAGATCTATCTCAGCGTGAAAGATCCGCAGGGAAAGGTGCTGTGGACTTGGTCCTGGCCGCTCGCCAAAATCAACCTGATGGCCGGTCCCGCCGGTGGCGGCGCGGCCACGGTTCGCGAGGCTGATGGGGTTCTGATCGTCACGGCCGGTCCGATCGAGCTGCGTTTCGACAAGACCAGTGGGTTGCTGGCGGCACTATCCCGCGCGGGACAAAAGCTTCCGCTTGGCGCCGGTCCGCGTTTCCTTGCCCAGGAACTCGCCAGCCGCGGAACCTCGCGGGTGGGCACGCCGACGGCCTTTCACGATCTGGCTGCTGCGAGCACATTGACCGGCCTCAAGTCGCAGGCTGACCGCTCGGGCGCAGTGGTCGAGGCATCCTACACCGGGCCGTTGCAGAAAGTAACCTGGCACATTTCCCCCGGTGGTGAGGTCCGGCTCGACTACACCTATTCCTTCGACGGCACGGTGGATATCATGGGCGTGAATTTCGACTGCGACGAGTCCGCAGTGAAGGGCGTCACCTACCTCGGCTGGGGGCCGTATCGCTCCTGGCAGAACCGCATCGAAGGCACGACCTTTGATGTGTGGCACACCGCCCACAACGACACGGTGCCGGGGGTGAGCTGGAATTACCCCGAGTTCCAGGGCTACTTCCGCGGCGTCCGTTGGGCCACGCTCGATACGACCGCCGGCCCGATCACGATCTCCAGCAACGCGGCGGACCCGGACAAAGGCTACCTCGGCCTTTTCACCCCGCACGACGCGCCCGCGAAGGACGGACCGCTGATGAAGCTGCCGGAAACCGGGATCGCGTTTCTCGACGTGATTCCGGCCATGCGCGACAAGTTCAAGGTGCAGAGCCAGATTGGCCCGCAGTCGGCGCCGCAGACGGTCTCAGGTACCCATGAGGGTCACGTCACGTTCAGCTTTGGATCGAATCCCAAGTAGCGCAGGCATCCTTGTCTGCCTCCGCACAATTCCGTTCCACTGATTGCAGGCCGGGAAGCCTGCGTCGTCTCCACTCCACGCTTCCATGAACTTGACGACCCTGTTCCGTTGGCCCCCTGCGCTGGGCTGCATCCTGCTGCTGCTTCAGCCGTGCTTCGCCGCCGGCACCGCCGATTCGAAGGTCGCCCAGCTGAGCTGCGAGGGGCGCTCCGATCCGCTCGGGGTCGACTTACCCCAACCCCGGTTGGGCTGGCAGCTCCAATCTGCCGCCCGCAACGTGCACCAAGTCGCCTGGCAGGTGCTCGCCGCCTCGACGCCCGAACTCCTCGCCCGCGACCAGGGGGACCTCTGGGACAGCGGTCGGGTGGAGTCGGACGCCACCCTCCAGGTGCCCTATGCCGGCAAAGCGCTCGCCACCGATCAGGTGGTGTTTTGGAAGGTGCGATCATGGCTGACGCAGGGAAGCGCGACCGGCGCCAAGGCCCAGGCGACGGAGTGGAGCCCTGTCGCGTCGTGGACGATGGGCGTTATCGTGCCGGCGGACTGGCTCACGACCCTCGCCACCGCGCCCGCGGGCTGGCAGGCGGAATGGATTGGCGCTCCGGCGAACGGCAGCATCCCGCTGCCGCTCTTCCGCCATGGTTTTGACGTGGCGGCGGGCCTGCGCCGCGCGACCGTCAACATCTGCGGGCTCGGCCAGTATGAACTTTCGCTCAACGGCCGGAAGGTCGGCGACGATCTGCTCACGCCCGGCTGGACGAAATACGACAAGACCTGCCTCTACGACACCTACGACGTGACCGCCCTGTTGCACGCGGGTGCGAACGCCGCCGGCATTGTGCTCGGCAACGGCATGTACAACCTCAGCCCCGAGGCCGTGGGCAAGCGGTACAAGAAGTTCACCGGTTCGTTCGGCCCGCCCAAGGTCATCGCCCAGCTGCGGCTGGAATACGCCGACGGCCGCGTCGTGTTCGTTGGCACCGGCGACCCATGGCAGGTCGCGGCCAGCCCGCTCACTTTTTCCACCATCTATGGAGGGGAAGACTACGATGCCCGCCGTGAGGTCGCGGGCTGGGACACGGCCGCGTTCGACGGCGCCGGGTGGGTCGCCGCCACCGTCGTGGCCGGGCCAGGCGGCGAGTTGCGCGGGCTCTCTGCCGCGGCTCCGCCGGTCACGGCCCACGAGGTGTTCAAGCCGGCCCGGGTCACCGAACTGCGGCCGGGCGTGACGCTCTACGACTTCGGCCAGAACGCCGCGCAGCTGCCGCGACTAAGGGTGCACGGCCCCGCCGGCGCGGTCGTGCGCCTCACGCCGGCCGAACTGCTCAAGGCCAACGGCAACATCGATCCGGGTTCGTCGGGCAATGGACTGACCTGGATGCAGTACACCCTGCGCGGCGACCCCGACGGCGAAAGCTGGTCGCCGAAGTTTTTCTACATCGGCTGCCGCTACCTGCTGGTCGAGTGCGAGCGCGCGACTGATGTCGGCGAGCGTCCCATCGTCAGCTCCCTCGAGAGCGTCGTGGTGCACTCCGCCTCGACCCCCGTCGGCGAATTCGCCTGTTCCAACGACCTCTTCAACCGCATCCACACGCTCATCCTGTGGGCGCAGCGCAGCAATCTGGTGAGTGTCATGACTGACTGCCCGCACCGCGAGCGGCTCGGCTGGCTGGAGCAGGACTATCTCAACGGCCCGTCCCTGCGCTACGAGTTCGACCTGGCTCCGCTCACGGCGAAAGTGCTCAACGACATCGCCGACAGCCAGCTTCGGAGCGGCCTGGTGCCGTCCATCGCGCCCGAATACACCGCCTTCACCGACCGCACCTCCGCCCCCGGCACCCGCAACGCCTTTGGCGATTCGCCGGAGTGGGGGAGCGCCCTCGTGCAGTGCGCCTGGCAGCAGTACCTCTGGACCGGCGACACCGGGGTGCTCGCCCGCTTCTACGAGCCGATGAAACGCTATGCCGATTATCTCGGCACCCGCCGCAACAGCGACGGCCTGATCAACTACGGCCTCGGCGACTGGTATGACCTCGGGCCCGCCAAGCCCGGCAAGGCGCAGCTCACTCCGGTGGCGCTCACCGCCACGGCCACTTATTACGCCGACCTCGTGGTGCTGGAGAAGACGGCCCGGCTTCTCGGCCGCGCGGATGACGCGACAGCGTTTGCCGCACTCGCCAAGGATACGCGCGAGGCGTTCAACCACGCGTTCTACCACGCCGACCGCGGCAGCTACGCGACCGGCAGTCAGACGGCCAACGCCATGCCGCTCGTCCTCGGCCTGGCCGATCCCGCGCAGGCGCCGCGTGTGCTCGACGCGCTTGCCACGGAGCTCACCGCCCATGGCAACACCCTGACGGCGGGCGACGTCGGCTACACCTACCTGCTCCGCGCACTCGCCGCCGGCGGCCGCTCCGACCTGATCTATGCCATGAACAACCAGAGCGACCGCCCGGGCTACGGCTATCAGCTCGCCCACGGCGCCACCGCGCTCACCGAGGCTTGGAACGCGCTCAGCAGTTCATCGCAGGATCATTTCATGCTTGGCCACATCATGGAGTGGTTTTACCGCGACCTGGCCGGCATCGGTGCGGACCCCGACGGCCCCGGCTTCAAGAAGATTCTCATCCGGCCGACCGTCCTCAACGGGATGGACTGGGCGCGGGCGAACTATGATTCCGTGCGCGGCCGGATCACGAGCGCGTGGAAGTGCGATGACCTGCAATTCACGCTTCACGTCATCATTCCCGCCAACACGACGGCGATGGTGGTCGTTCCGACAGCCGATCCCGCCGCGGTGCAGGAGGGTGGCCGTTCCGCCACCACGGCCGAGGGCGTCGCGTTTCTCCGGGCCGAAAAAGGAGCCGCCGTCTTCACCGTCGGCTCCGGCGACTACACTTTCACCTCGACCCTGCCCTGAGGATTGCGTTGGCCGTCGGCGTGCTTTGCCGGCGGGGGAGGGCGGAGGATCGGGACGCTCCGCGGGATTTTCTGCCAAAGCTGGCTTCGGCTTGGTTGTAGCCGGGGTCGCGACGAGTGCAGCAGCCTCGGCGGCCGACCCCGGGGTTCGAAAATGGCGATCTCAGCCACCGGGGTCAGCGACCCCGGCGACGTTTTCCAAAACGCTCCGGAAGTGGTTCCGGCGATGTTTAACTGAATGGTTTCCGAACGCCCATCGCCCCCCATTCTTGATCCGGTCTTTGCCTCGTCATCATTGTGGGTCAGCGACCTGACCTACAATCGGAATTCGAGCTCAATGGGGCGAGTCCGCCTGAAAGGGGGAATTGCCTCCGAATGCGATTTTTCCGAAAATTATTTGACAAATGCGGCGACCGACGCGAACCTCTTTGTGTTCCCGCTTTCACGTTGAACGGCAGCGGCACACTGCAGGTGAATGCCAACTTCCCCTTGAACACCAACCGGATTCTGAACCTCACGGGTGCGGGTGGCACCCTCTATGGGAATGGAGCCGCCTTAATCCTCACCAATAA
>CAIQQB010000144.1 GCA_903873805.1 uncultured Opitutia bacterium
ATACATGGCCGGATAGGAAGCGATTCGACCGGTTGGTACAAGTAACATGGCCGTGATTACATGGCTACGTTTTCGTGAGGTTCGGGAACGGTTTTCCTGATCCTTCAATGGCTTGAAAGTAAAGGAAGGAGGGAAACTCGGAATAGGCCAGCATACACAGGAAGACATGCGCTCGGACCCGCCCCTCGAGCCAGTGACGCACCGGACGGACCTGAAGGTCGACGGTTTTGATGCTGCGGAAGGCCCGCTCTACCCGGGAGAGGGATTTATAGCTGCGCACGGCGGTGGGGTCGTCCATGACCTCGGGGGCGAGGTTGGTGCGTACGATGTAGATGCCGTCCGTGGCCGCCTCAGCCTCGATCGCATCGGTTTTGCGCGCGAAGCCGAAGCTGGTCTCGGCGATGGTCAGATCAAAATGTTTGCGCATGTTATGCTTGTCGATCACGCCGCCGATGGCCAGCGCGATGTTGGCGGTGCCCCGCAACGGCTGACGCGGGCGCATGGTGGCGGTCTGGATGCGGGCCAGATGGCGTTCGGTGGCGGCCAGCAATTCCTCGCGCTTGTGGGCACGCCTGGCGGCGAGTTCGCGATTGCGGCACACGATCAGGCGCTCGCCCGGGAAGTCCGGGCTGGTGATACTGGCCATGTCGCGCTCATCGAACAGGGACAATTGCAAAAGCCCGCCTTGCATCAACTCCTTGATTGCCGGCGCCCGCAGGGCGGTGATCCAATCGAGTCCGGCGGTTTTGACGTCTTCGGTCAACCGGGCCTCGGTAATCATGCCTCGATCACCCACCAGCACGACGCGATCGAGGCCAAAATGCTGTTTTAGCTTGGTAATTTGCGCCGCGAGCGTCTTCGGGTCGCCGGTGTTGCCGTCGAACACCTCGATGGCAACCGGACAGCCGTCGGCCGCGCACAGCAGGCCATAGACGATTTGCAGGGTGCCCCTGCGTCCGTCCCGGCTGTACCCGCGATGGGCCAAGGGACAGCAGCTTCCCTCCATGTAGCTGGATGAGAGGTCGTACAGCACCAGCGTGCCGTGCCGGAGATGCCGCCTGGCCAGCGCCGTCTCGATCGCGGACTGGCGTTCGCCCAGCCAGTCGAGCGCGGTGTAAAGTTCGTCCTCATCGGCCTCGCCGAGGTTGAGCAGCGTGCCCAGGCTGGAGGTTGCGGTCTCGGGAGAAAGCGCCCGGGCGGTAGCCAGTTTCGAACCGGGATCGACGATCCGCGCGGCGATCATGGCCAGGACGAGGTCGCGGCAGCGGTTGCCCTCGGGGCCGATGATGGTGTCGAGGCCGATTTTCCGGATCATGCCGAGGACGGCGGCGACATGGCCATGCGGCAGGGAGCGTGTGACGGTGAAGGCGTCACGGTCGGGGGCGATGACGGTGCCGCCCTTAAGCACACCGCGCAGGCCCTCGATGTGGGCGGGTGCCCAATCGGAAAGATTGCAGAGCGTGCGTTTCCGGACCTTGCCGGCCTCGCGGTAGCTTTCGCGCAGCAGAATGGCGGGGGGCGAGTTCCGGTTCGGGACGGCTTCGATATACATGGGAGGAGATCATGCACATGGGACGACCTAGTACAAGTCTCAAGAATGATATTACATGGCTACATTTTAGAATGGTTTCGGGCTGTGATTCGAGCCTTTTCAGCGGCTTGATGTAAACGGGAGAGGGAAGCTCGGTTTAAACCCAACATAGTCAGCCCGTGGATCAGTCCGCGCGGGTCGAAAACCGCGACGTCGTTCTATGATACCGCCCCATTGCGGGAGACCCTGCTGCGATTGGTTGATTTCGATCTGCTGAACAGCGGCGGCGTGCGGTACGCCGCCGGCGCGGTGAACGTGCTGAACGGCAATTTTGCCTACTTCGACACCACGCAGACGACGATTCTACCGGAGCATGTGATGGCGAGCGGCGCGCTGCCGCCGGCGTTTCCCGCGGTACAGATCGGCACAGACTTTTATTGGGACGGCGGACTGGTGTCGAACACGCCGCTTCAGCATGTGCTGGATAATGCCGCGTGCCTGCATATGCTGATCTTCCAGGTCGATCTGTTCAGCGCACGCGGAGCGCTGCCGCGGGATATGGATGAAGTG
>CAIQQB010000145.1 GCA_903873805.1 uncultured Opitutia bacterium
CACCCTCAACGCCAGCCTGACCAACAACGCCGGCGGCAGCGTCGGGCTGACCAAGGCCGGCCCGGGCAACCTCACCATCGCCGGCACCACCGCCAACACCTTCACCGGCAACACCAGCATCAACAGCGGCACGGTCACCCTGGCCAAGACCGACGGGATCACCGCCCTGGGCGGCAATATCTCGGTCGGCGACAACAGCGGCCTGACCACCCTGCAGATGGGGGCCAACCAGCAGTTCGCCACCACCGCCAACGTCACCCTCACCGGCGCCGACTCGAACAACCAGGCGACCCTCGCCCTCCAGGGCTACACCGAGACGTTCAACAACCTGACGATCACCGGCACCGCGGTGTTGGACTTCGGCAATTCCAGCACCTGCACGCCGGCCTACCTGTACCTCAACGACCTGAACATCGCGCCCGGCGGCACCCTGTTGATCACCAACTGGCTCCAGTACAGCGACTTCATCCTGGTGAACAACACCGCGACCAACGCGCCAAACATCCTCGGGCAGATCGTCTTCCAGGGCTACGGCAGCGCCGCTGGCTGGACCCCCTACGACTCGAACTACAACCAGATCACGCCCATCCCCGAGCCGGCCACCTACGGCGCCATTTTCCTCGGCGCCGGCCTCGCCCTCGTCGCCTTCCGCCGCTCCCGGAAGGCGCAGCCCGCCTCTGCCAGCTGAGCTGGCTCGGCTAAGTTTCTAGAAAAGGTCGGGAGGTTGGACCTGGAGGCGGGGTGCCCTCACCAGAGAGGGTAATGCGCCTGAAGGTTGGGGCGCCTTCAGACGCCGCCATGTGATCGGCGACTCAGCACACTGCGGGAGGCGACTTCGTCGCCGCTGACGTCAGTTTCTGATTTGCGAAACGGGTAATTTGTGCCCAACGTGGCGCTCATTTCTTATGAGCAAACCACTGGTTGGAATCATCATGGGCAGCACCTCGGACTGGGAGACGATGCAGCATACCGCGCAGACGCTCGAATCCCTCGGCATTCCCTTCGAGAAGCGCGTCATCAGTGCGCACCGGACTCCGCATCTGATGTATGAATGGACCACGAGCGCGGAGACGCGCGGGCTGCGCATCATCATTGCCGGCGCCGGTGGCGCGGCCCACCTTGCGGGAGTGGCAGCGGCGCTGACCGCGCTGCCGGTCCTCGGCGTGCCGATGGAGTCGGCCTCCCTCAAGGGCCTCGATTCACTTCTCTCGATGGTGCAGATGCCCGGTGGTGTGCCGGTCGCGACGTTTGCCATCGGCAAGCCGGGCGCGATCAACGCCGCGCTCTTTTCCGCCGCCATCCTTGCGGGTGACAATGTGCGGATCAAGAAGGCGCTCGACGCCTATCGCGCCGCCCAGTCCAAAAAGGTCGCCGAAGCCCAGTTGCCTTGATCGGGCCCGGGCGGCGGTCAGCCGCCGCCCGACTCCAGGCCGGGTTGCCAGCGGGCGAAGTCGGCCGGTGTGTCCAGATCGAGCGCCAGCTCGGGCAGGTCGACCGGCGTTACGTCGACCGCGCACCGGCTGAGCAGCGTCCGGGCTCCCGCGTCGCCTTCGAGCGCGGCCAGCGTGGCGAAATGCCGGCGCAAAAAAAGCGCCGGGACGCCGGCATGGCCGTCATAACGGGCGGCGGCGATGGAGCGGCCCGAAGACCGTTGGGCCGCGACCAGCTGCCCAATTACCCCGGCGGAAAAGGCGGGCTGATCCACCAGCGCCACCAACACTGCGTCGAGCGCGCGGGAAAAACTCTGCAGCGTCTGCAGCCCGGTGCGCAGCGACGACGCCATGCCTTCGGTCCAGGTCGGGTTTTCCGCGATGAACACGGGTAGCCGGGCCAGCAGCGGGCGGATCTTCTCCGCGTTCGCGCCGAGCACCACGACCACCGGCCACGCCGCTGACGCCAGCGCGACCTTCACCGCGCGCACGACGAGCGGCTGACCACCGACCTCGATCAACTGCTTCGGCCTTCCCATCCGCACCGACGCACCGGCGGCGAGCAGCACCAAGCCGAAACGGAATGGCTGCATTCCGCCTCCTGACTCCTGACTTCTGACTCCTGTCTCCTTAGTCTCCATGGATCGTCCCGCTCCTTTCCCGGAGCGGACGGCCGTCGCGGCCCGAGCGCACGGCGGTGATTTCGGCGAGGATGGCCAGCGCGACGGATTCGGGGCTGGTCGCGCCCAGATCGAGCCCCACCGGGGCGTGCAGCCGCGCCCGCATCTCGGGCGTGGCTGTGAACCCGTCGGCGGCGAGGTCGGCGAGGATCTTCCCGGCGCGCTGTCGCGGACCCAGCAGCCCGAGGTAGGCCAGCGGCAGCGGCAGGAGGGCGCGCAGCAGCGGCCGGTCATGCACGTAGTGATGGGTCATCACCACGGCCGCCGTGCGCTCGTCGGCGGCGAAGCGGGCGGCCAGCTCGGCCGGAGCCCCGGCTGTCACGGAGGCTGCGGCGGGAAACCTTTCCGGCGTGGCGTAGGCCGGACGCGGGTCGAGCACCTCCACCAAATACCCGAGGCCGGCGGCCAGCTCACAGAGCGGCTGGGCGTCGTTGCCGGCTCCGAAGATCAGCAGCCGCTCGGGGCGGGGCATGTATTCAAAAAAGACCCAAGGCTGTCCCGGCAGGCCGTCCACCTGCGCTTGCTGGGAACACTTCCCGGCCAGGGCGGCGCGCAGTCCGGCGGCCAAGGCCGAACCGTCGCCGTGCGCCCAGGTCCGTCCGTCCGCGGTCAGCGCGGCGCGCGTGCCGAGCGCGGCCGGGCTACCGGCCTGAAACACGACCGCCGTGGCGGCGTCCACGCGGCGTTCGAACGCGCCTTGCAGGCACTCCGCCCAGCCTGCTCCGTCCGTCAGCCGCTCAATGACGAGGTCGACGACGCCGTGGCAGCCCAGGCCGACGCCCCAGACCAGATCGTTTTCCGCCGTGGTGTCATAGGTGACGGCCTGGGCCAAGCCGGATCGGACAACCTTTTCGCCGCGCAGCAAGACATCATCCTCGAGGCAGCCGCCGCTGATGGAACCGGTCCGGGTTCCGCCGCCCAGCAGCAGCCGCGCTCCGGGCCGGCGGTAGGAGGAGCCGCCCACCCGGCAGAGGGTGGCGAGTCCCGCCGGGGCCGGATCGGGGCGGGAGAGGCGCGCGAGAATGGAGTGGAGTTCCTTCATGCTGTCTGCACGGACGTGGAGTGCCGGAGCGGTGGCATCACAAGGCAGCAAGGAGGAAATGGGCCGGGACCGCAAGCAGGGGCCGGCGCGGGCTGATCCGTTGGCTGTAAAAGTGGGTTGCGCATTCGCCGAAAAGACGAGGAGATGCCGGAACTCACCTACATGTCCTGGCTGAAGAAAATCGAACGCGCCCTGGGCTGGCTGGCCATTCCCGACCTTACGCTCTATCTGGTCGTGGGCCAGGCCGCCGTCTTTCTTGCCATCCTGATGGGGGTGGTGCAGTCGGACGTCTTTGTCCTGGTGCCCCAATGGGTGCTGCAGGGCGAACCGTGGCGGCTGGTGACCTTTCTCCTATGTCCGCCCCCGACGAGTGTCCTCTTCATCGTCTTTGCCTGGTGGATGTTCTACCTCATGGGCACCTCCCTGGAAAAATATTGGGGCACGTTCCGCTACAATCTCTTTCTGCTCGTCGGATACCTGCTGACCGTGGGGGTTGGTTTTTTCCACCCGGAACTGCCGGTCACCAACACCTTTTTGGCTGGCACGGTGTTTCTGGCCTTCGCCCATCTCAACCCCGACTTTGAACTGGCGATTTTTTTCATCCTGCCGGTGCGGATCAAGTGGCTGGCGCTGCTCACCTGGATCGGTTATGGGTATGCTCTCGTGCGGTACGGCTGGCCGACCCGGCTGGCAGTGCTGGCCGCGACCGGCAATTTTCTGTTGTTTTTCAGCCGTGACCTTGTGCTCACGGCACGGATGCGGGGGCGGCGCATGAAGGAACAGGCGGAAACTTTTGCCCGTGCGGGGGAGCCGCGCCATCGCTGCCGGGTCTGCGGGAAGACTGATCTGACCCATCCGGAGCTTGATTTTCGCTACTGTTCCAAATGCGCCGGCGACGAGTGCTACTGCCCTGAGCACATTTTTCAACACGAACACGTGCTGAGCGCCGATGCCGACCCGAAAAAGTAAACGGGTTGTCCAGGCCGCCCCTCCCGACTCCGCCCAGCTGGCCACGCTGGGTGCATGGTTGGAGTGGGCCGAGGCGGCTTATGACCGGGCCGGAATTGCGCTCGGCCAGGTGGCGGCGACGGCGCACGACGAGGCGCTGTACCTGCTGCTGCATGCACTCGGACTGCCGCTCGACAGCGACGCACGGGTGCTTGATCGGAAGCTGACAGCCGCCGAGCGCATCGCCGTCAGTGAGATGTTGCACCGGCGAATCCATGATCGCGTGCCGGCCGCCTACCTCACGCGCGAGGCGTGGCTGGATGGCGAGCGGTTTTACGTCGACGAACGCGTGCTCATCCCGCGCAGCTATTTTGTGGAGATCATCCCGACCCTCGACGCCCTGTTGCCCGACGGGGTGAAGGTGCGGCGCGCGGCGGACGTCTGCACCGGCTCCGGCTGCCTGGCCATCCTGCTTGCGCGGCAGTTTCCGGCGGCGAAGGTGGACGCGATCGACCTCTCAGCCGACGCCCTCGCGGTGGCGCGGATCAATGTGCGCGCGCACCGGCTCGGCCGCCACGTCGTCCTGCACCGGGGCGACGTGTTCGCCGGCGTGCCGGTGGCGGCGTATGATCTCATCATCAGCAACCCGCCCTATGAGCCGAGCGGACATTGCGACCAGCTCGCACCGGAATTCAAGCAGGAGCCGCGGCTGGCGCTCGACGGCGGCGCGGACGGCCTCGGCATCATCCGCCGGCTGTTCGATCAGGCGCGGGACCGGCTCGCTCCGCACGGGCTGCTGCTCATCGAGGCAGGCGGATTGCGCCGCGCGATGGAACGCGAGTTCAAATCGCTCCGGTTGCAGTGGCTCCCGACCGCCGATGGCACCGACTGCGTGTGCCTCGTCCGCGCTGAGCAGCTGAGGGGAATGTAGGCGGGGTGCCCACACCCCACTGGCCTGCCTCCGAAGAATCTTTCTCGTTCTCTTAATCTTTCTCATTCTCCGGATTGAAGGTCCGATAAAACATTCACCGGGAGAAAGATTAAGAGAACGAGAAAGAGTAAGATTGTCAGGGTGGATCGGCTGGCGTCTCTCGCGGATTGAGGACACCCCGCCCAGTTCACAATCCCACCAGGCTGCCGTGCCGCTTGAGCCAGCGTTCGGATTCGCGCCAGGTTGGGCACACCTCCCCGACGCGGGCCCAGAAGCGGTCCGAGTGGTTCATTTCCCGCAGGTGCATCAGCTCATGGTAAATGATGTAATCGCGCACCGTGTCCGGGGTCTGCACGAGTCGCCAGTTGAGCGAAATCGTGCCGGTAGCCGAGCAGGAGCCCCAGCGCGAACGCTGGTTGCGAACGGTGATTTGTTTCACGTCCGCGCCGGTTTCGGCCGCCAGCTCCCACGTGCGGGCGGGCAGCTCGACCCGAGCCCGGCGCGCAAAATGGGCCTCGAGGGTGGGCCGCAGGTCGCCGTCGAGGCGGGATACGCGAAACACATCCGCCGCCAGGCTCACGAACGGCGGACCGGCTTGGGTCGCCACGCGGATCTCCGCGAGCTCGCCGCGCCAGAGGACGCGGGTGCCGGGCGCCCACACCTCGGCGGCGCGCGGTCGGCGGCGCTGCCGTTCGCGGGCGCGCTCCAGCCAGTCGTGGTTCTGCGCGACAAACGCCTCCGCCTCGCGCACCGAGCCGCGCGCCGGCACCGTGGCCACCGCGACGCCGTCGCGCCGCAGCGTGAGCCGGTAGCGCCGGGCCTTGGCGCTGCGTTCGAACACGACGGCGGGCCGGACCGGGGCGGGCGCGAGCGGTCCGGCGGCCGTCCCGCCGGGTCCGGCCATGGTCCCGAAAAAATCCTGCTGTTCGACGCCGCTCATCGTTGGCGGCTAAATTCGCACAAGATCCCAGTCCGTCAACTTTCCATCGGCGACCGTCAGCCAGGCGTAGCTGGGCGGCTGGCCGCGCGGCCGGGAGATGCAGCCAGGGTTAAGCCAGCGCACGCCACCGACGACCTCGTCGCGCGGCACGTGGGTGTGACCGTGCAGCACCACGGGAAAGCCCTTCGGCGGCACGCGCGGCGGGATGTGGGTCAGATAGAACTTTACCCCGGCCCGCTCGAGCTCCAGCGCGAGGGGCCAGCCGGAGTGCGAGTCGCAGTTGCCGATCACCGCCTGCACCGGCACCCCGAGCTGCTCAAACGCCCAGAGGGTCTCCGGTGTGCCGACGTCGCCCAGGTGCCAGATTTCGTCGGCCCCGCGCAGGCGTTCCGGCAGGGCCGGCGGATAACGGTCGTGCGTGTCGGAAATCACGGCGATGCGCATGGGTGGGTTTGAGCTAGAGCCGTGCCGCGGATTCTGGCAACGTCTGACTGCCCGCTCCGCCCTGCCGGGCATCCACCCCGCCGAACCATGAAGCTGCCCCGTTTTTCCCTGCTTGTTCTGTTCGCCGCCGCCGCGGCCTCCGCCCTCGCCGCCGATATGCCCGCCCCCGTCACGCCGGCCACGGTCACTCCCGTGAATGACTTTTACGTCTATTTCGGGACGCACCGCGCCGGCGCCGGACTGGGCCTCTCGCTGGCGCATTTCAACTCCGACACCGGCGTGCTCACCGTGCCGAAGTTTGAGGTCCAGTCCTCCGCGCCCGCCTATTTCGTCATCGGGCCGGACGGAAAACACCTCTACACCTGCAATTCCGGCGACACCTTTCTGGGGCAGCCGGGCGGCGGGGTGAGCGCGTTCGGGATCGACTCCGCCACCGGCCACCTCACGGCGCTCAACACGCGGCCGGCCGGCGGGGAGGACACCAGTTACATCAGCCTCGACCGCACCGGCCGGTTTGCCCTTGTCGCCAACTACAAGGGCGGAAATGTGGCCGTGTTTGCGCTCCAGACCGACGGCTCGCTGGGCGAGCGGACCGCCTTCGTGCAGCACACCGGCAGCAGCGTGGACCCCGTGCGCCAGACGCACGCCTTCGCGCACTCGATCATCACCGATCCGACCAACCGGTTCGCGATCGTCGCCGACCTCGGTCTCGACAAGGTCTTCGTTTACCATTTCGACGAGAAGACGGGCGCACTGACGCCCAACCAGCCCGCTTTTGTCAGCGTCAAACCCGGCTCCGGCCCGCGGCATCCGGTGTTTCATCCCAATGGGAGAATCGTCTATGTCATCAGCGAAATCGCGAGCACGGTGACGGCCTTCCATTGGGATTCCGCCCAAGGCTCGCTCGACGAATTTCAGGTCATTTCTGCTTTGCCAGCCGACTTCAAGGGCACGAGCGCCTGCGCCGAGATCGCCATCCATCCCAACGGGAAGTTTCTTTATGCCTCGAACCGCGGCCACGACAGCCTTGCGGTTTTCGCGATTGGCGCCCGGGATGGTCGCCTCAGTCTGGTGCAGCACGCACCCAGTGGCGGACAGACCCCGCGCAACTTCGCCTTCGACCCGACGGGCCAATGGATCGTCGCCACCAACCACGGCAGCAACAATGCCGTCGTTTTTCGGGTGGACGCCACCACCGGCAAACTCACCCAGCTGGGTGAGCCGGTCAGCGTGCCTTATCCTTTCTGCGAACGGTTTTTGCCGGAGGGAGATACCATCTCAGTATCTGGCCAAGTTCTGCACCCAGGACTGTTCAGATATATACCGAACTTGACGCTCGGTGACGCGATTAAGGCAGCAGGTGGCTTTATCCAATATCCCTTCTCCAAAAGAATCCGGATCAGGCGAATCAACAATAAAGGAGGAATGGATATACTGACGGTAAATATCCTTGATGCAAAGGGAGCAGAATTCCCATTGAAAATCGGCGACGTGATTTCCATCCCAGAGGAGGCCTAAGCTCGGCCCGGGCTGGCAACACTGCAAAGGTCGTCGTCGTCACTTCCCGCTGGGCGCCCCGTCGCTCGCGCTTGACCACCGAGCAGCCCGTCAGAATCCGCGCTTGCCCCACGAACATGTCAACTATTGGTTGACAGGACTATGTACCCTAAAATTGACGGTCGGATAGAACTTCCCCTCGAGCTGGCGGCGGTGTTGGCCCGGGCGGCGCAGACCCTGGTGGCCGACCAGCAGCGCGCGTTTCGCATCGCCCGGCGACCACGCAAGGGCGTGACGTTGCGTCCGGGAACGGACACGCCGCTCTGGAATGCCCTCGTGGTCGAGGTGCGTCCGCATCTGCGCAAATACGGCGCGCAGGCGAATCTCGGACGCGTGCTGGGTTTGGATCGGCAGACGATCAACGCCTACTTCATCACCCGCACCCGCATGCCGGACGCCGAGCGGACCCTGCAACTGCTGACTTGGCTGATCGCGACGCGCGCCGGCCAGACCCCGGGCTGAGGCGAAGGGGGTAGCACGAACACGTCAACTATTGGTTGACATGTTGGTGGGGACGGGGCGCGTTTATTTTTCACGTAGGGATGGAGGGGAACGTCCGGGTAGGCGTTTCTGGAGGGACTGAAGCAACGGGCCTTGGATCGGTTGTAGCCGGGGTCGCCGACCCCGGGGGTTGCCGTTGGATGTTCAAGGCACCGGGGTCAGCGACCCCGGCTACAGTTTTCAGAAATACCTTCGGAGGATCTTTCGCTGGTTCATTCTGCGATTGTGCCCGGGCACGGGATGGCGCAAAAACTGCTCAATCCTCTCTGCCATGAAACAACTTTGCCGTCTCACCGGAATCGCCGGCCTCGTTTTCCTGCTGCCCTCGCTCGCCCAAGCCCATCCGGGGCACGACGGGCATGAGCTCACTTGGGACATGCTCGTGACGTGGAACGTCGGCCATCTGGCGTCCCATCCATGCGCAACTGCCGGCTGCGCGGTGGCGTTGACGGCCGGGGTGTGGGTGGCGGTGCGGCTGACGATCTCCTCCCGACGCAAGCGAGCGAAGCGGAGTGCGGTTTGATTCGCGTTGGGTCTGATACCCCGAAGCTTGCTTCGGCTTGGTTGTAGCCGGGGTCGCTGACTCCGGGGATTGAAGTTCGGAATTCCAATGCACCGGGGTCAGCCGCCGAGGCTGCCGCACTCGTCGCGACCCCGGCTACAGCGGGTCGTCAATGCCCCGGGGATACTTACTGATCGTAAGGGGTTGGGCGAAGGCCTACGGGAGCCGATTTTCCGGCCAAGTCTCGACGCGAGGTCGAGCCCGACGGGGAATTCAAATTCAGAAGTTGCTCACAGCTTGCGCGGATCGCAGGCGAGGTGCCGGAAGGCTCCGGCCAGAATGGTCCGCACGTCGCGTAGGCCCTTCCGTAGCCTGACTCCGTCGGGTGCGATCAGTTTCAGGCTCCAGCCGCCCCGGCGCAGCTGGCTCAGTCCCAGCCAGAGGCCCTGGCCATGCAACGCCGCCAAGGGGGCCTGCCAGCCGGCCTCGGCCGTGGTCTCGGGGGCGAGCAGCACGGCGTTGGCGAAGCAGGCGTTTGGCCCCGGGCCGGCGAACGCTGCCATCGCGCGCAGTTCGGCGCCGGTTTGGTCGAGCCGCTCCCGCAGCACGAGTTCGCCCCCGAGCCGCACGTCGATTTCGAGGCACAGCCGTTCCCAGACCCACGCCTCGTCATGCGCGACGCGGCCGGGCACGAGCTGATCGGCGAAGAATAGGGCGCCGCCCGGGGTCACCTCGATGGTCGTGAACTGACGGTAACGGCAGCCGCGGTGCGGCACGAGCGGCTCGGGCATCACCTCGAGCCAGCCGCCGTCGGCCACGGTGAAATGCTGCCGGCATTCGGCCGTGCCGTCGCGCATTTTAAAAATACGGCTCGCGCTCGGGGTGGTCACGAGCAGCGCGGCTCCGGTGTCCACAGCGATGGCGGATTCCAGGCGGTCGCCGGCGAGGATGCCGGCGGTGGGATTGACTACCTGCACCAGCAACGTGCGCGTATCGGCGTCCCAGTAGGGTTTGCTAAGATGATAGGGCGCGCGAAACGATTGCGTGGCGAGCACGGTGCGGCCGCCGGCGCGGGCCGCCGCACGGAGGGAGAGATGACCGGAGAATTCAGGCATGGGAACGCGGATCAATTGCCACGAAAAGCACAAGAAGGCACAAAAAGTTCGGAATGGTATGCGCGCGGTTAAGGGCACAATTCCCTCCCGGCGCTCCCGAGCCGGGCCACTCTCTGCTCGTAGCCCGCTTCGGGAGAAGCGGGATGTTGGGGTAATGGGTCATCCGATTATGCAAGGCTCAATCCCAACAGGTTTCAGTGGATCGTTTTTGAGCCTTTTCGTGCTTTTTGTGGCCAATCAGGTTTGGGCCTTCTGGGCGAACAGCACCTCGCGTTCGACCCAGGCAATGACGGCGTCGAGGTTGTGTTCCCGCTTCAGATCGCAGAAGAGGTAAGGTCGGGCCCCGCGCTGCATCTTGGCGTCGCGTTCCATCACACCGAGGTCGGCGCCGACGAGCGGGGCCAGGTCAATTTTATTGATGATGAGGAGATCGCTGAAGCGGATGGCCGGACCGCCTTTGCGGGGGATCTTGTCGCCCTCGGCCACATCGATGACGTAGATGAAGGCGTCCACGAGTTCGGGGGAGAACGTCGCGGTGAGGTTGTCGCCACCGCTCTCCACCAGGAGCAGCTGGAGGTCGGGAAACTTGGCCTCCAGCGCGCGGCAGGCCTGCTCGTTCATGGTGGTGTCGTCGCGGATGGCGGTGTGCGGGCAGCCGCCGGTCTCGACACCGGCGATGCGCTCCGCCGGCAGCGCGCTCTGGCGGATGAGGAACTGGGCGTCCTCCGAGCAGTAGATGTCGTTGGTGACGACGGCCAGCGACCAGCGGGCGCGGAGGCGCTGGCAGAGCTTGAGGCAGAGCATGGTCTTGCCGGAACCAACCGGACCGCCGATGCCGATGCGAGGGGGACGGGGCATATTTTCGATTTTGGATTTTCGATTTCGGATTCTGGATTCAGGAAATGAACATTCTTGAGTCAGCGGATTCGTGGCGGGCGGCGGCGATGTCGAGCCACGGGTTGAACCAGCCAATCTCGTCCAGCGGGGTGGCGGCGGCGGCGATGAGCGCGGGTGCCCGACTCAGTGCCTCGGTGAGCAGGGCCTGGCTGGCGTTCTGACCGAGGCGGAGGAGCTTCATTGCGGCGGAAAGCAGCGCGGCAAGGGCGGCATAGGTGATGCCGGCGAGCACGGCGGGAAGCGGGGCGCCGAGCACGCGCCCTTCGAGGGCGGCGGAGACGGCGGGGGAGAACGGCCAGGCAGCAGCGGCGGCGCGGGTGAGATATTCCTGGGCGAGCGGATGGCCGTGCAACGCCGCCATCAGCTCGGCGCGCTGGCGGCCGATATTCTCGGCGGCGGCGCGCGATTCGCGGGCGGTCTTGAGCGCGGAGGCGAGCACGGAGATCTCGCCGACGCGCTCCCAGTCAGGCGTTTCCAGTGCGCGCCAGACGTAGGCGGCCAGCGGCAGATCAGTGTGGCGGAGGGCGGGCAAAGCCGACTGGAGTACGAACTCCCGCAGGGTCGCCCGGTCGCGGACCACGCCTTGCTGCACGAGTCCTTCGAGTCCGAAGGAGTGGGCGTAGCTGCCGGTGGGATAAAACGAGTCGCCCGCCTGCAGCAGGCCGAGGAGCCAGTCGGTTTCGGGTCCGCCAGTCGGTAGATCGGCTTGCCTCCGGGACGCTGCGGGAGTGTCAGCCGCGTTAGGGGCAACGCGCTTCACCTTAATGCCGGTGGCTCGGGCCGAGGTCATGGGTGGGTTGGTTGCCCCGGACGAAACGGCCGGGACGGAAGACCGCCGTGGTTTGCACGAACGGCACCTTGAGCCGGTCGAGCAGTTGCCGCACCGCGGGCTCGTCAGGTGCGAGCAGGCGGGTGGGCTCGGCGGCAAGTTCGAGGTGAAGGTTGCCAATGGCCCAGCCGATGCCGGCGGCAGCCGAGGCGGCGATGGCGAGGGAAATCTCGACCACTGGTTCGGGCGGCTGCTGGATGACGTATCGGGCAGTGGGCGTTTGCCAGAACGTGTCTCCGTCCTTCAGCGGGGCGGTGAGTTCGAAGCCGAACTCGGTGCCGTCCTCCGCCGTTCCTCGCCAGAGCCGCTTCGCCAGCGTGAGGCGTTCGACCCGGAGCGTGATGACGGGAAGGGTGGGCTCTGGCGGCGCGAGCGGCGCGTGGATCAGGGGCAGCATGGGGGCGGCGGGGCGGAGCAAGGAGGTAAGGCCGACATGGACGGATAGAGCAATGGCTTTTGAGGATGTGGGCGGGGTGCGCTCAACCCGCTTCACCGAAACCGGGGCGAGGGCGCCCCGGCTCGATTTTATAGCGGGGTGGGGTCACCTCGCCTACATCGGGAAGCAGGAGCTGGTATGCGCCCGGAAAATCAGAACAGGAAATACCGCTGCGCCAGCGGCAGCACCTGGGCGGGCTCGCAGGTGAGAATGCGGCCGTCGGCCTTGACGGTATACGTCTCAGGATCGACCTCGATTTTTGGAAGGGCGTCGTTGAGGACCATGTCGCGTTTGCCGATGTGGCGGCAGCTGCGCACGGCCTCAAGCCGGCGGGCGAGCCCCAGCTGGCGGGGGCCCGTTTTGCTGTGGAGCGAGGCGGCGCTGACAAAGGTGAGGCTGGTCGAGGTCAGGGCGCGGCCGGCGGCGCCAAACTGCGGGCGGTAGAAAGTCGGCTGCGGCGTCGGGATGGACGCGTTGGGGTCGCCCATGTTGGCCCAGGCGATGAAGCCGCCCTTGAGCACGGTTTCGGGTTTCACACCGAAGAGGTCGGGCTTGAAGATCACGAGATCGGCGATCTTGCCGACCTCGAGGGAGCCGACGACATGGCTGATGCCATGGGCGATGGCGGGGTTGATGGTGTATTTGGCGAGGTAGCGGAGGACGCGGAAGTTGTCGGCGGCGGGATGCGACTTTCCGGCGAGCGGGCCGAACTGGCCCTTCATCTTGTGGGCGGTCTGCCAGGTGCGGATGATGACTTCGCCAATGCGGCCCATGGCCTGCGAATCGGAGGACATCATGGAGATGGCGCCCAAGTCGTGCAGGCAGTCCTCGGCGGCGATGGTCTCGGGCCGGATGCGCGACTCGGCGAAGGCGACGTCCTCGGGGATCTTCGAGTCGAGGTGGTGGCAGACCATGAGCATGTCGAGATGCTCGTCGATGGTGTTGACCGTGTAGGGCCGCGTGGGGTTGGTGGACGACGGCAGCACATTGGCTTCGCCGCAGACGCGGATGATGTCGGGGGCGTGGCCGCCGCCGGCGCCCTCGGAGTGAAACGTGTGGATGGTGCGGCCTTTGAACGCGCGGATGGAATCGTCCACGAAGCCGGACTCGTTGAGCGTATCGGTATGGATGGCGACCTGCACATCGAGCTCGTCGGCGACGCCGAGGCAGACATCGATGGCGGCGGGGGTGGTGCCCCAATCCTCGTGGAGCTTGAGGCCGATGGCGCCGGCGAGGACCTGCTCGCGCAGCGGGGCGGCGGTGCCGCAGTTGCCCTTGCCGAGAAAGCCCAGGTTCATCGGATAGGCCTCGGCAGCTTCGAGCATCCGGTGCAGATTCCAGGCACCGGGCGTGCAAGTCGTGGCAAACGTGCCGTGGGCCGGCCCGGTGCCACCGCCGAGCATCGTGGTGATGCCGGAACTGATGGCCTCGTCGATCTGCTGCGGGCAGATGAAATGGATGTGGGTGTCGATGCCCCCGGCGGTGATGATGGCGCCCTCGCCGGCGATGACTTCGGTGGCGGCGCCGACGATCATCGGGTTTTTCTTTTTGGTGCGCGGATCGGGATAGATGGAACCGAGGCCCGACTGGATGCCGGGATTGCCGCCGTGGCCGATGCCGACGATGAGGCCGTACTTGATGCCGATGTCGGCCTTGATGACGCCCAGGATGGGATCGAGGATGAGGGCGTTGGTGATGATGAGGTCGAGCGACTCGGCGTCGAGGGCGGTCGGGGACTGCCCCATGCCATCGCGGATGACCTTGCCGCCGCCGAACTTGATCTCGTTACCGTAGCCGCCGCCCTCGGCGATGAGATCGCGCTCAACCTGGACGAAGAGATCGGTGTCCGCGAGGCGCACGCGGTCGCCTACGGTGGGGCCGAACATCTCGGCGTACTGGCGGCGGGAAAGTTGCAGGCTCATTTTCGATTTTGGATTTTCGATTTTGGATTGGCCCGGGCGGACCGGCGCTGGCGTAGCACGGGCGTCTTGCCCGTGAGTTTGGAACCACGGGCCGGCTGGTTTTTCCCGCCGCTCCCGAGGCGGGCCATGGGGCGGGCATCCAGCGGACCGTTGACGCGGGCATTGAGGCCGAAGACCTGGCGGGTGCCGGCGAGGGCGACCAGCTCAATCTCCTTGGAGTCGCCGGCCTCGAACCGGACGGCGGTGCCGGCGGGGATATTGAGGCGGAAGCCGCGGGCGGCGGCGCGGTCGAAGCGGAGTGCGACGTTGGTCTCGTAGAAATGGTAGTGGGATCCGACCTGGACCGGGCGGTCGCCGGTGTTGGCAACCGTCAGGGTGAGCGTGGCGGGGCCGACGTTGGCCGCGAGCGGCGGGCCGTCGGCGGGGATGATTTCACCGGGGATCATGGGAGGAAAAGGGAACGTCCAACATCCAACATTGAACTTTCAACATTCAAGGGAAAGTTGCCGTGAATGGTCTGAATAACTGAAGGTTGAGCGTTGGATGTTGAAGGTTGGATGTTCAGGGCTCAACGGATCGGGTGGTGGACGGTGACGAGCTTGGTGCCGTCGGGAAAGGTGGCCTCGACCTGGACTTCGTGGATCATCTCGGCGACACCTTCCATGACATCGGAGGCTTTCAGGATCGTAGTGCCATAGCTCATGAGGTCGGCAACCCGCCGGCCGTCGCGGGCGCCCTCGATGATCTCGTAGGTGATGATCGCGATGGCCTCGGGGTAGTTGAGCTTGAGGCCGCGGGCCTGGCGGCGCCGGGCGAGGTCGGCAGCGGTGACGATGAGCAGTTTTTCGCGTTCGCGTGGGGTGAGGTGCATGGGCGGAGGAGCCGGGAAAAGTAGCGAGGAGTGAGTAGCGGGTAGCGAGTAGAAAAGAGTGCCGGAGGAAACAAGTCTGAGATGCTCGCTACTCGCTACTCGATGCTCGCTACTGGTTTCATACCTGCAGGTGTTCCTTCACCACCTCATCGGTCAGGGTGGCGATGGGGCCGGAGATGACAACGGTGCCGCGGTCCATGGCGTAGAAGCGGTCGGCGACATCGCGGCAGAAATCGACATACTGCTCGACGAGCAGGATGGCGAGCGAGCCCTCCTGCTTGAGCACCTTGACGGCGTGGGCGATTTCCTCGGTGTAGTCATGGCCGAGGCCCTCGGTCTTGAGTTTTTTCAGGGTGTCGCCGATGTGCTCGATGATGGAAGGCTGGATGCCCTCGGTGGGCTCGTCGAGGATGAGGAGCTTGGGATTGGTGAGCAGGGCGCGGCCGATGGCGAGCTGCTGCTGCTGGCCGCCGGACAGCACGCCGCCCTTGCGTGAGATCATCTCCTTGAGGACGGGAAACAGGGAGAAGACACGCTCGAGCGCCGCCTTGGCCGCGGGTCCCTTGCGGCCATGGACCACGAGGCCGACCTGGAGGTTCTCGCCGATGGTGAGATGGGGAAAGATGTCGCGGCCCTGCGGGACGTAGCCGATGCCGGCCCGGGCGCGGACGTCGGACGGCAGCTGGTCGATGCGCTGGCCGTTGAAGGTGATGGTGCCGGAGCGGACGGGCAGGACGCCGGTGATGGAGCGAAGCGTGGTGGTTTTGCCGACGCCGTTGCGGCCCATGAGGGCGACGACCTCACCGGGTGCGATCTCCAGATCGACCCCGCGGAGGATGTGGGAGCCGCCGATGTAGGTCTCGACCCCGGCGAGCCGCAGCAGCGGCTCGGAACGTTCAACACTCAACGTTGAACGCTCAACCTTCAAGGTGTCGGTGGTCGCAGTCATTGCTGAATTGGGGGTTGAAAATTGAACGTGGCACGCGTCAGCGCGTCCCGTGTTTGCCGCGGCCGAGGTAGACCTCGCGGACCATGGGGTTGGCCTGGACCTCGTCGAACTTGCCTTCGCAGAGCACGTGGCCCTGGTGCAGCACGGTCACGGGGTTGTCGCGGGCGATCTGCCGGACGAAGGTCATGTCGTGCTCGATGACCACCAGGCTGTGTTTGCCGGCGAGGGACAGGAGCAGCTCGCCGGTGCGGTGCGTCTCCTCGTCGGACATGCCGGCGGCGGGTTCGTCGACCAGCAGCACCTTGGGGTCCTGGGCGAGGAGCATGCCGATCTCCAGCCACTGTTTTTCGCCGTGGGCGAGGAGCCCGGCCTTCCAGTCGCGTTTCCCGTCGAGCCGGATGAGCTTGAGCAGCTCGTCAATCCGGTCCCGTTCGGTGGAGGACAGCCGGTGGAACAACGAGGCGAAGACCCCGCGCGAACCCTTGAGGGACAAGACGAGGTTGTGCCAGACGGAGTGCTCGACAAAGACGCTGGGCGTCTGGAATTTCCGGCCGATGCCGAGGCGGTTGATCTCGTATTCGTTGAGCTTGGTGAGGTCTTGGGACGGCGCGGTGGAGGCGCCGAACTCGATCTTGCCCTTGTCGGGCCGGGCGCGGCCGGTGATGAGGTCGAAGAACGTGGATTTGCCCGCGCCGTTGGGGCCGATGACGGTGCGCAGCTCGCCGGGGAAGAGATAGAACGTGAGGTCGGTGATGGCCTTGAAGCCATCATAGGTCTTGGAGACGTCCTCGACGGAGAGAATGGGATGGCTCATGCGCGGTCGGGGGCGGGTTTGGTCACGGCGACAGCCGGGGCGGAGGGGGCGGGCGAGCGGCGGCGCCAGAGGGAGGTGAGCTTGGCGGGCAGGCTGACCACGCCGCCGGGGAGGAACAGCACCACGACCAGAAAGATGGCGCCGAGAATGATCAGCCAGGAGTCGGGATAGGCATGGGTCGCCCAGCTCCGGAGCGCGTTGATACCGATGGCGCCGATGATCGGGCCGATGATCGTGCCGCGGCCACCGACAGCGACCCAGACGACGGCCTCGATGGATTTGGCGGGGCTCATCTGATCCGGATTGATGATGCCCGCCTGCGGCACGAAGAGCGCGCCACCGATGGCCGCGATCATCGCGGCGACGACGAAGATGAAAAGCTTGTAGTGGGCGGTGGCATAACCGCTGAAGAGCACGCGGTTCTCGCCATCGCGGATGGCCTGGCGGACGAGGCCGAACTTGGTGCCGTTCAGCCAGTGGCAGAAGAGGCAGACCAGCAGCAGGACGACGGAGGAAACGACGAACAGGCCGCGCATCGTGGCGGGGCCGGTGATTTTATCATCGAGGGAGTGGCCGAGAATGAACTTGAAGTCGGTGAACCCATTGTTGCCCCCCATGGTCAGGTCGTTGCGGAAGAAGAGAATCATCGACGCATACGTCAGCGCCTGGGTGAGGATGGAGAAATAGACCCCCTTGATGCGCGAGCGGAAGGCCAGAAACCCGAAGATGAGCGCCAGCAGGCCCGGCAGAACGAACACCATGACCGCGGCAAACCCGAACGAGTTGAAGGGCCGCCAGAACGGCGGGAGAAAGGTGTGCCCGAGAAAGACCATGAAATCCGGCAGGCCGGCGGGATTCTGGCCGGCCTTGGCGTAGCTGCCGAGCGGACCGATCAACAGCATCAGATGCATGCCGAGCATGTAGCCGCCCAGGCTGAAGAACAAAGCCTGGCCGAGGCTGAGCAGGCCGGTATAGCCCCACAGCAGGTCCACCGACAGCCCCAGCAGCGCATAGCAGAGATACTTGCCCCAGAGGGTGAGCGTGAAGTTGCTGATCACCCCGTAGGCGTTCAGCACCGGGAAGACGACCGTGAGGAGCGCCAGGAGGACGCCGACCACAAGGAATTCCCGGTGGCGGGCGCCAAAGGAAGCATGGCTGGACGTGGGTGAACTCATACGGTTGGTGGAACGGGGCAGCGTTCAGTCCAGGCTGCGGCTCTTGGCTGCGAACAGGCCCGTGGGGCGCCATTGCAGGAACAGGATGATGGCGACGAGCACGAGGATCTTTCCCATCACGGGATTGAGGAGAATCTGCTGGAGCGACTGGTCCGCCATGCCGATGCCCAGCGCACTCACCACCGTGCCGAAGATGCTGCCGACCCCGCCGACGACAACGGTCATGAAACTGTCGACGATATATTCCTGCCCCATCGACGGCCCGACGGTACCAAGCTGGGTGACAAACACGCCCGCCAGCCCGGCCAGGCCGCTCCCGAGTCCGAAGGTGAGCATGTTGACGCGCTCGGTGCGCACGCCCATGCACGAAGCCATAGTGCGGTTTTGCATGACACAGCGGATGAGCAGGCCGAGGGGAGTCTTCGTCAGCGCCAGCCAAACGCCGAACACGATCACCACCGCGAAGCCGATCACGAAAACACGGTTCCAGTCGAAGGTGACGTCGTACACCGTCCAGTTGCTGCTGAGGTAGACAGGACTGTCCACGTTCACATTGTTGGAGCCGAAGGTGAGCTTGAACAGCTGCTGGAGGATCAGCGAAACGCCCCAGGTCGCCAGCAGGCTCTCAAGCGGGCGGCGGTAGAGAAACCGGATGACGCTGCGCTCCAGGGCAATCCCGACCAGTGCGGCGGACAAAAACCCAATGGGGATCGCGGCCACGAAGTAAAGCTGGTAGGCCCAGCCGGTCAGGTGCAGGCCGGGCAGATGGACCGCGATTTTGACGAACGGCAGAGTGAACTGCATGCCTTCGCCAAAGACTTTCTGGGTGATGTAGGTGGCATAGGCACCGACGGTAATCATCTCGCCGTGGGCCATGTTGATGACGCCCATCAGTCCAAACGTGATCGCGAGGCCCAGGGCCACGACGAGCAGAATGCTGCCGGCGCTGAGACCGCGGAAGAGGGTGCCGAAGAAATTGACGACCGACTTGTGCTGGTCGATGGCGGCCAGGGCCGTGTCGGCGGCCTTCACGATGGCCGGTTTGGCATCGGCCTCGCCCTTGGCCCGGGCGGTCTTGATCAGGTCGTAGCTGGCGGAGGCATGGAGGTCGCGCAGTTCGGTGAGGCCCTTGAGCTTCACGTCGTCGCTCGGGTCGGCCAGTTCGATCACGGCGATCGCCTCCCGCAGGGCCGCCTTGGCCTTGGAGTCGGTCTCCAGCGCGCTGCGCGCCAGCAGCGCGGGCAGTTTGTCGGGTTTCTGGGCGGCGCCGATGGTCTGGATGGCGCGCAGGCGTTTGGCGAGCAGCGGGGAGCCGAGGTCGAGCAGATCCACCACGTTTTTCATGGCGAGCCGGAGCCGGGCATCGTGTTCCACAGCGGCCTGCTTGGCGGCGACGAGGTGGAGGGGCTGGCCGGCGGCATCCTTCAGCGGCTCGCCAGTATCGACACGGGTGGCGGTCAGGGCGCCGGATGCATCCTTGTCCCCGGAGAGCTCGACCGGGATTTTCGTGCCGTCGGGCGCGGTGTAGACATAGAGATTATCCTGCCGCCAGGCGGTAAACAGCTCCCGGATGGCTTCGTCCCCCTGGCCGACCAGCGAGGTGATCAGTTCGCGTTTCTGGTTGTCATCAGCGGTCAGGATCGCCTTGACGATCGTCTGGCGCGGCGTGTCGGCGGCATGGAGCACAGGCACGGGCAGCAGCACCGCCAGCAGGAGCGATCGGAGGAGCTTGGGCAGACGCGACAGGAGAAGCACGGGTGGGAGATGGGTGGGCCACAACGGGTGGCTAGCTTCAGTTAGCAGGGCGGATGCCGGAATGGCCCTGGAGATGCGACAAGGGCGCTTTTCCGGAAAACAAAAGGGGCGGGTTCCGTGTGGAACCCGCCCCCGGGCAATCGGAAGGGGAGTGCGACAGGCGCGGTGGCGCCGGATCGGATTACTCCTTGGGCTTGAAGGTGCCCTTCAGATGGGGCTCGCCGTAGACGTCGGGGAAGGTCTTGAGGATCTTGAACTGGCCGTCCGCCTTGCTCTCGCCAATGTAGACCGTCTTGGTGAGGTGCATGTTGGGCTGGGTGGTGACCTTGCCGCCGGGACCGTCGAAGGAGATGCCGCTCTTCCAGACCTTGCGGACCGCGTCCACATCGAAGGTGCCGGCCTTTTCGACGCAGGCTTTCCAGAGGTACACGCCGTCGTAGCTGAGCACCATCGGGGAGTCGACGACGCGGCCTTCCTTGACGACGCCCTCGGCCTTGGTGTCCTTCAGCCAGGCTTGGAAGTTGGCGAGGAAGGTCTTGTTGGCATCGCTGTCGATGGACTGGAAGTAGGTCCAGCAGCCGATCTGGCCAACCAGATCCTTGGCGGGAAGACTGCGGAACTCGTCCTCGGCGATCGAGTAGGAGACGACCGGGCAGGTGTCGGCGGTGAGGCCTGCGGCCGCGTATTCCTTGAAGAACGGCGGGTTGGTGTCACCGTTCAGGGTGCTGATGACGCAGGCGTCGCCGCTGGCGGCGAAGTCCTTGATTTCAGCGATGATCTGCTGGTAGTCTTTGTGGCCGAAGGGCGTGTATTTGCCGGCGGAGATGATTTTGCCGGCGCTGTCCTTCTTGTAGCCGCCACCAATGTTGGCGAGCGGGACACCCTTGCTGAGGAGATATTCCAGCAGCACGAGGTTGGTCGTCTGCGGATAGACGTAATCGGTGCCGATCAGGTAGAATTTCTTTTTGCCCTGGGCGATGAAGTAGTCGACCGCCGGGATGGCCTGCTGGTTGACCGCTTCGGCGGTGTAGCAGACGTTCTGGCTCTCTTCTTCGCCCTCATATTGCACGGGGTAGAAGAGAAGGCCGTTGTCCTTTTCGAACACGGGGAGGCAGGATTTGCGGCTTACGGACGTCCAGCAGCCGAAAACGACGGCAACCTTGTCCTGTTCGAGCAGCACCTTGGATTTTTCGGCGAAGGTGGGCCAGTCCGAGCCGGGGTCCTGGATGTCGGGGACGATTTTCTTGCCGAGCACGCCGCCCTTGGCGTTGATCTCGTCAAAGGTGAAAAGGAGGACATCGCGCAGCGAGGTTTCGCTGATGGCCATGGTGCCGGAGAGATCGTGGAGAATGCCGACTTTGACGGTGTCGTCGGCGGCGCGGGCGAGGCCGGCCATCACACCGAGCGATAGAACGCCTGCGGTGATCGTTTTGCGGAGTGCGGAGGTCATGTTTGGTTTGGTTTTTGGTTTGATTGCGGGACGATGCCGGCCTCGGCGGTGGTGGAGCCGTGGCCGACGCGTGGGATTTAGCAGGTTGCTTGCCACGCAAAAAATGCGGAGCCGAAAACTGCCATGATAGTTTCTCATGATGTGCGGGTTGCGTCGGCGGGTGACGGGAGGGCGGTTGCAGCGGGGCACAAAAAAGCCGGGCGCTGCGAACAGCGCCCGGCCGATAATGGCCAAGTCAGAGGAGACCGGACTGGATCAGAACTTGAAGACGCCCTGCACGCCCCAGAAGGTCGTGTTGGCGGTCGGGCCGGCGGTCACGATGTAGCTGATCTCGCCGCGGACGCTGAAGTGCGAGTTGATCGTGTAGGTGGGCGCGAAGGTGTACTTCGTGTCATCGGGGGTCGGCTTTTTGTTCAGGTCGCCGCCGATGCGGAAGGCCGCCGAGACCTGGTCGCTGAACGTATAGTCGAGCAGTGCCAGATAGCTGGTGGCATTGCCGACCGCCGTGCCCGTGCCGCCCTCATGGTAGGCGACTTCACCGGCCACGTAGGTGTTCTTGTCGATCTGGTACTGGTCCCAGAGGTCATAGGTCTCCTGCTCTTTCACCGCGCCATTCTTGGAGTCATAGGAAATGCCCAGGAAGAGGCTGTTGTCCTTGATGCCGCCGTAGGAGAAGTAGGTTTCGAGACCGTAGCTTTTCTTCAGCTCGCCATCGCCCTTGAAGGCGGTCGGGCTGTTGAGGGCGGAGTCGACGACGGCCACACCGGCGTTCCAGTCTTTGTCGGTGTAGACCACGCGGGCGCCGTCTTCATAGCCGGCAATGATGCCGTTGAGGTAGCCAAACGAAATTTCCGGGTTGTTAACGGTGAAGAAGGACTCGAAGCCCATCCAGCTGAGGAAACGGCCGCCGGTGACCGACCAGCCGCCGCCCGCATCATAAGTGGCGTAGGCATCCAGCAGCAGCAGGTTGTTGGTGCCAACCGGGGGAGTCGGCACATAGTAAAGGCTGATCACGCCCTGCACCGGTTTGTAGTCGCCGGTGAATTTCAGCATGGCGCTGTCGATGTCGAGATGGTCGGTCCCGGTCCCGCTCGTCTTCTGGTAGGAGCCGAGCACGAAACCGCTGGTCGTGATGTTGCCGAACGTCTGGGCGTGAGCCGTCACGGCAAGCGCCAGAACGGACGCAGCAGCGACAGCCAGCTTGGTTTTGAGTGTAGTCATGGTTATTTAGTTTGTTTGGTTTGGATGGCCGCCCCGCTTGGAGAGGGGAAACCGCCGCCAAATCAGCAGGATGTCTGCCAAACTTGTATTAAATATATTAATACAAAGTCCGTTTCCGGGGCAGCGGCCCCCGCAGCCGGGGCCGTCCGGGCACAAAAAAGCCGGGCGCTGTTGCCAGCGCCCGGCCGAGATTTGTCAGGTTCGAAAGCGGCGGGAAGCCGGATCAGAACGTGAACACACCCTGCAGGCCGAAGTAGTTGGCGCTGGGCTGGCCGTTGGCGGACAGGTGCGAGTACTCAGCACGGACGCTGAAGTGATCGTTGACCTTGTAGGCCGGGGCGATGGTGTACTGGGTGGCGTTGTTGACCGAGCCGGCGACATGCTGGTCGCGGCCGACACGGAGGGCGGCGGACCACTGCTTGTCGAGGGCGTAGGTCACGGTGCCCAGCCACTGGGAGCCGGACTTGCCCGTGTCAGCGGCGTTGGAGGAATAGACGTATTCCAGCGCGGCGGTCAGGGACGAGTTGATGTTGTAGCTGCCCCAGAGGTCATAGAGAGCGATCGACTTCTTGGTGGAGTCGGTCGCGGCCACGGTGCCCTTGTCCTGGTAGCCGACGGCGGCGAACAGGGTGACGTCCTTGATGGCGGTGTAGGTGAACGAGGCATCGATGGCCTTCGTATCCTTCAGCTCGGCATCCTTGTCGGCGATGGCGAAGCCATTGCCGGCGGTGTTGTAGAGGGAGTCGAGCAGACCGACGGTGGCGGCCCAGCCGTTGTCCTTGTAGTTGGCCTGCACGCCGACGTTGTCGTTGGAGGGGATCAGGGTGGCGACCGCATTGCCATAGGTGATGGCGTTCATGCTGGGCGAGTCAAAAGCCTCGTAGCCGAACGGACCGTAGAACTTGCCGCCCTGGATGGACCAGCCGCTGCCGGCGTCCCAAGTGACATAGGCGTCCAGGAGGCCGAATTCGCTCACGGCCAGATTCGGGACGTAGAAGAGGCTGACGTTGCCGGTGACGGCGCCGTACTTGGAGGAGAAGTTCAGACGGGCCTCATCACCGCTGCTGAGGAAGTTGCCGAGGTTGGCACCACCGGTGTTGAAGAGGGAGTCATTCGACTTGGCATTCTGCGTCTTCTCATACTGGTATGAGGCGACGACATAGCCGCTGATTTGAACGCTGCTGACATCAGCAGCGGAGGCGGTGACAGCCAGCGCCAGCAGGGAAGCTGCCGTGGCGGTCAACGTGGTTTTGAGTGTAGTCATGGTTTGGTTTGGTTTGTGTTGTTGTCTTCCTTTTCTAAGTAGGGGAAGGAAAACCACCCCATGAATCTTGAGAATTCGGGGGGTAAGGCAAGGAAACTTTTAGAGATAAAGCAACCTTTATGCAATAATGCATTATGTTAATTAATGCCTCTTATCACTGTACAGTAGGTGCATATAATTGTTTTAGAAAACGACTGCTGATTCCTTTCAGGTAAGTTACAGGAAAAGTGGCGCTTTTTTTGAACGAAATTGAAGCTGTTCAATTAGCTGATTCCGGGCTGAAGAGCTCCAGTCATGGCAGGGTGGCAGCAGTCCCATTCATGGCCGTTTTGACGGTCAAATCACCGGGATTGCCAGGCCATGTAGTGCCGAAGGACGCTTTGATCAGCCGCCGCGAGATCCAGAGTGAGGAGTTGATCTGGTCTCAGCCAGACGACAGCGGGATGTTCGGCCGGTGAAGGACCCGGACTATCTGGAGTGAGCCGGGCCACGAAGGGAATCAGCTCAATCAGCACGGTGCCGTAATCATGCCGACAATGCGGCAATGGGTGGAGGGGCAGGATGTGGCAGCCCAATTCCTCATGGATTTCGCGGATCAACGCGTTTTCGGGGGTTTCGCCGACTTCGATCTTGCCGCCGGGAAACTCCCAGCGCAGGCCAAGGTGCTTGTGCTCCGGACGTTGGGCAACCAGAATACGTCCGGCATCATCCACGATCAGCGCGCAAACCACCGGCACGGCGGATGGCGGAGCGGGGGCGGCCATGTTACTTGATGTCGAGCAGCTCGATTTCAAACACCAGAATGGCGCGGGGAGGAATCGTCGGAGCCCGCCCATAGATCCCATAGCCAAGCCATTGCGGGATAATCAGGGTGCGTTGTTCCCCTTTCCGCATGGTCAGCAGCGCCTCATCCCAACCCGGGATGACCTTGCCGGTGCCGACGGGGAAGCTGAGCGGTCCGCCATGGTCGGCCGAGGCGTCGAACTTGGTGCCGTCCAGGAGGCGACCTTCGTAGTTGCTGGTGACGGTCTGGCCAAACTGGGGCGGGGCGCCGGTGCCGGGACGGCGGACGAAGTAGCGCAGTCCGGACGCGGTGATCTTCGCACCGGGAAACTTGGTCGCAAGGATGTGCTCCTCCTCGGCCGTCAACTGGTAGGCCTCTGGCTCGACCGCCTCGCGCATCGCCGCATTGATCGGCTCGCCGGGATTGCGCCGGGAGATGATTCCCGACCGGACGACCAGTGCAAGCGTCGCCAGCATGGCGGCAAGCAGCAGCAGGACGAAGAAACTGCGAAGGTCGGGTTTGGCCATGGCGGGCAGCAACACAGGCAGGAAATCCGCCGCAACGCAACCGCGCCGGTGCCGCCGGCGCCGAAGTAAATTGCCAACCGGCTCGGGGAGCTGTTTGCCTGTGCGCCCGATGACCGCCATCGCGCCAGACCCTGCCGTGTTCGCCCCCGCCGTCGCGGTGGCCGGACTCGTCAAGCGCTACGGCGAGGTGGAGGCGCTGCGCGGCATCGATCTGACGGTGCAGCCCGGCGAGCGGTTTGCGCTGCTCGGCCCGAACGGCGCGGGCAAGACCACGCTGTTTTCCATCCTCGCCACGCTGCGTACGCCGACCGCCGGCACGGCCCGGGTGCTCGGCCGGGATGTGGTGACGGAACGCGACGCGGTCCGCCGGGCGATGGGCATCGTTTTCCAGGAACCGGCCATCGAGCAGCGGCTGAGCGGGCGGGACAACCTGCTGCTGATGGGCCTCCTCTACGGGCTGCCGTCCGCGGCGGCGCGGAAGCGGGCGGATGAAATCCTCGGTTCGCTCGGGCTGGCCGAGGCGGCCGGGCGGCCGGCGAAAAACCTGTCCGGCGGTCAGCGGCGCAAGCTGGAGCTGGCCCGTGCGCTGGTGACCGATCCGCAGATCCTGTTTCTCGACGAGGCGACGCTCGGGCTCGACGTGGATGCGCGCCGCGGGTTCTGGACGCATGTGCGCACCCTGGCGGCGGCGGGGCGGACGGTGTTTTTCACCACGCACTATATGGAGGAGGCGGAGGTCGCGGACCGGATTGCGCTGATTGACGCGGGCCGGATAGTCGCGCTCGACACGCCGCGGGCGCTCAAGGCGCGGCTGGGTGGCGGTGTGATCCGGCTGCAGACCGACGATGACGCGCTGGCGCGCACCTGGCTGGCGGAGCGCGGCTGGGCGGCGGAGGCCGGCGGGACGGAGCTGATGCTGGTGCATGCGGATCCGGCGGCGGTACTGCCGGAGCTGCTGCGGCACCTGCCGGTGAAAGTGCGGCGGGCCGAGGTGCACGAGCCGAGTCTGGACGACGTGTTTCTCAAGCTGACCGGCCGCGGGTTTGCCAGCGAAGGGGCGGCGGCGCCCGCGGGCGGCGGGCGGGGCGGCCCGAACGGGAGGGGACGGCCATGATGCTCCGCGGGATTTACGCGATCGTGGTGCTCGACATGAAGCGGTTCTGGCTCGACCGGGCGCGGCTGGTGGCCGGGCTGGCGCAGCCGCTGCTCTACCTCTTTGTGCTCGGCGCCGGCATCGGCTCGAGCATGGGCGGAAGCATGGGCGGAGGCGCGTACAAGCCGTTCATTTTTCCGGGTGTGCTCGGGTTGTCGCAGCTCTTCACGGCAACCTTTGCGGCGATCACGATCGTGTTCGACCGGCAGATCGGCTTCTTCAAGGCGGTGCTGGTCTCGCCCGTGCCGCGGCCGGCCATTGCGCTCGGCAAGATCGCGGCCGGGGCTTTGCAGGCCTATTTGCAGGGCCTGGTGGTGCTCCCGTTCGCTTGGCTCGCGGGGGTGCCATTCAGCTTTGTCAGCACCGTGGCCCTGCTCGGGGCGATGGCGCTGGCCTCGGTGACGTTTTCCGCGCTGGGCGTGGCCGTGGCGGCGCGCTTCACCTCGACGACCGTGTTTCCGATCGTGAGCAACGCGGTGCTGCTGCCGATGTTCTTCCTCTCCGGCGCGCTGTATCCGCTGAAATCTCCGACCACGCCGCACTGGATGCAGGTGGCGGCGCACCTTGACCCGGTGGCCTATGCGGTAGACCTGATGCGCGGCGCGCTGCTGGGTCCGAATTATCTGTTCTTTTCGCCCTGGCTTTCGCTGCCGGTGCTGGCGGGCATGATCACGCTGCTGACGTGGCTGGCGGTGCGGGTTTTCAACCGCGGCGAGGACGACTCCAGTCTCGGCGCGACGAATTTCAACTGGCGGCGGTGAGCGGGCGATCTGAACTGTAGCCGGGGTCGCTGACCCCGGGGATTGAGGATCGGCTAACCCAATCCCCGGGGTCAGCGACCCCGGCTACAACCAAACCGACGTCGACGGCGGAGCGTGGTCACGGGGGGGAATTAGTTTGCGGGCGATCAGTGCGCCGGCGGGACGTATTCGCCGATCCGGGTGCCGGGCGGGAGGGCTTCGAGAATGTTGGAGGTCGGTTCGTGGGTGCCCCATTTCACGAATGGGCCGGCGGTCTTCGCGCATTGCTGAACGTTGCCGGCGGCAAAAACGACAGCACCGTCATCGCCGCCATAGGGGCTGTCCTTCCGCCAAGTGCCGTCGGGCTGGAGGCCACGCGTCCACGCGATCGGCGTGGTGGGTGGCAGGTCGCTTACCTTTGGCAGGAGCGCGACGGCGAAAGCGAGCGGCGCACCTTGGAACTTCGGGTTGATGAGTTTGGTCGCGGGATTGATGATGGAGTGGAGATCTTCAAAATCGATCGTTCTCATTGCGGGATCGATGCGGGAGAACCAAAACTGCGGTGACGACAAGACACCGCTGCGGGCCAATTCAGCGGCGTAGGCGTAGACGTCGGTCAAGGCCTCCGGGGGCATGCCGTTGGAGTGCTCGGTTTCGTAAGAAATCCTCTTGTTTCCGATCGAGAAGAGGTTGGAGCGGTCAACTGCGCGGGGTGCAGAACTGATATTACGGTCACTGACTGTGGGAACCACCACTACCCATGCAATGAAACCCAAGGCTCCACCGACGACCAAGGTCCGTATAAAATGTTCGCTTCGCCGGGGGAAACTCATGGGCGGAGTGAATTTATTCGCAACCGGGCGCAGCAAGTCTGCGCCCCTACTTGGGCTCCAGCGCGCCGAAGACCGCCTCGAGCGCGGCGTCGCAGGCGAGTTTGAGCTGGATGGCAGCGGGCTGGGTGGCGTCGGCGGTGAGTTTGTTGGCTTCGGCCAGCAGCGTTTCTGCGCGCACGGGCGGGGGCGCGTCGCCCAGCCAGAGGCTCCAGATGTGGCGGTCGGCGGCATACACCAGGAGCACGGCGTCCGGGGCGAGGCCGAGTCGGGCGGCGAGCATTTTGGCAAGAGCGCCGGGTGGGTTGCCGGTGATGTCGGACGGGGTGCGGGTAAGCAGGTGGAGATAGACGCGGCGGCCGGTGGTGCGGGCGAAGTTGGCCAACTGAATATTCAGCGTCGCCGCCCAGGGCGGGTTCACCGGGAGCTGGCCGGCGGGGTCAGAACAGAAGGCGGACGGTCCCGGCTCGACCGGACTGGAGAATTTCTTGGCGGCGGCGGCGAGGCGCTGGAATGTCGCGGAATCGTCCGCAAACGCCACCGCGGCCGGGCCGAGGCGGAGGATCTTGACCTTCATCTGGTCCTTTTCCTTGAGTTTGGGCAGCAGGTCGAGTCCCCGCACGACGCGGCCGAAGACGCTGTGCAGGTAGTGGAGATGTTCCGCCGGCGCGAGGGTGATGATGAACTGTGAGCCGTTGGTGTCGGGGCCGCCGTTGGCCATCGCGAGGATGCCGGCGGCATCGGGGCGCAGCCCGGGCGCGAACTCGTCGGGAAAGAAATAGCCCGGGCCGTCGGTGCCGTTGCCGAGGGGATCGCCGCCCTGGACGGCGAAGCCGGGCACGACACGGTGGAACGTAAGGCCGTCGTAAAACGGCTTGCCCGGCTTCGGGCCGAGGCGGCCCTCGGCGAGGCCGGCGAAATTGGTGACGGTGAGCGGCGCGGCGGCGGCGAACAGCTCGGCGATCAGGGTGCCGGGCGGGACCGTGAACTGGGCGTAGAGCCCGGGGGGCAGGCCGTCGGCGGCGTGATCGTCGGCGGGCGGAGGCGGCACGGCGGCGGCCGGCTTGAGGGCGCCGGCGGTCGCACCGAGGGCGGGCAGGGCGGACAGCAGGGCGACGAGCAGCAGGGCGGGCAGGCGAAGCATCGGAATGACGCTGCGGGGACGGCGACGGAGTCGCAACGAAGTTTTCGCGGGCGCGGGCGGTGAGTCGGGAGGTGGAGCGCGTTGACTGCAACGCGCTTTGGCGTAGTGGCACCCTTCAGCGCATGGGGTCAATGCGCTCCACCTTGCAGATGCCCCTTCGCGATGGTCGAGGCAGGAGTCAGCACGAGAAAACCCGCCAAGGCCGACGGGACGAGGGCGTCCCGTCCCCAGGTTGCAGGCAGCGGGATGCGGACACCCCGCCCGCCAGGAAGCTCAGGCCAGGAACGAACAGATGTATTCGCAAATCCCCGACGGCACGGCGATGGTGAAGCCGCTCTGGCCGGGAACGTCGAAGCTCTGGCCGGCGGCGTAGTCGGCGGTGGCGGCCGAGCCGTCGAGGGTGACGCGGCAGGTGCCGGCGACGATCTCCATGCGCTCGGGTGCGCCGGTGCCGAAATGGTAGGAGCCGGGATAGATGAGGCCGAGGGTCTTTTTGGAGCCGTCGGCGAACAGGACGGTGTGGCTGACGACCTTGCCGTCGAAGTAGATGTTGGCCTTGGTCACGACGGTGACGCTGCCGAACTGGGCGGGGAGGTTGGACATGGGAGGCGGAGGCTGGGGGACGGCGGAGCCCGGTGCAAGCCGGCGTTGGTCGGGTAGTGGTACAGATAGCGAATTGTCGGTCGCGGTTTATCCCCGACACGTCGGGCGTGAAGCCCGACCTACGGCGGCAAACAGCAAATGGCACCGCTACCTTGACCCGGGCGGCCTACGGCAGGGGAATTTTGCTGTAGGGCCGGGAGGCTTCGACGATTTGGGGCCACCAGGGCGACGGGACTGCCGCCGGGCCCCGGAGGCGGCGGCGCAGCCGGCGGGCGAACCGGAGCAGCCGGTCCTCTTGTCTCGAGTATTCGGATACACCGAGGGCGGCGACAAACCCGCCGGCGCGCTCGCGGCACTCCGGGCCGCGGATGATCCGGTGGTCGAGCCGCCCGGACCAGGCGTGGAACACGAGGTCGGCGCCGGGGGTCCGCGCGACAGCCCGGTCGGTATGGACCAGCGGCACGAGGCCGGCCTCGTCCTCCAGGCCGCTGTCAGCCTTGGCGTAGAGCAGCAGTGCGCCGCCGACCGACTCGACGATCCAGTGATGGTGGGGATGGCCGGGGCGCGCGGACTCGCGGTCGCGGATGCCCTTGGTCTGCTCGACGAGGCGGGAGGGGCATTCAATGAGGCCGCGGCGGCCGACGCGGGCCATCTCCCCCAGCAGCCGGCCGGGATCGGCCAGATCCTCGAGGGTGTGCCCGCAGGTGACGAGATCGAAGCTCGCGTCCGCGAAGGGCAGCGAAAAGTCCGGCTGGAGAAAATCGGCCTGAAACCAGGTGTCGCGCGTGAACCGTTCGCCGGGCTGCGGCGCCAGGGTCAGCCGGGCCCCGCGGGTTTCCCAGGGCATGAGATCGACCACGTGGGTGGCGCGCGGTTCGGGGCTGAACCAGCCGCCGACATCGAGAATGGTGTTCGCGCCGGCAAAGGCGGAGTCGGGGAGTCGCACGGATGGGGAGCCACAGACGACGGGGGGCCGATCCGGGCGGGCGGCCGCGGTCCGCTCAGGGAATGGTCAGCTTGGTACCCGGAATGAGCAGGTTGGGATTCTTGATCGCGCCCTTGTTGGCGGCGAGAATGTCATTCCAGCGGTTGGCGGAACCGTAGTACCGGCGGGCAATCTTCGTCAGGCTATCCCCGGCCGCGACGACATGGATGCGGGCCTCGGCTGCGGGCGGAGCCGGCGTTTCGGCGGGAGTGGCGGCCGGCGTTTCGGCAGGCGGCAGTGCGAGGGGGGCGGGTTCGGCCGGAACCGCGGGGGCCGGTCGTTCGGGGGCGACAAAGGCGACGGCGGGAGGAGCGCCGGCGAGGGCGAGGCGGGTCCGGAAGGACTGGTTTTCGGCCCCGACTGCGGCCGCCATGTCCTGCGTCTGGCGGAGCTGTTCCCGGAGGGTGGCGAGGGTGCCGTCGGTGGCGGCGGAGGTGCTGCGGACGGCCGCGAGATCCTGTTCCAGCTGGGCGACCCGGACGTCACGTTCGCCGGTGGACTTGCCGGCGTCGGCGAGTTGGCTGGCGAGGGCGTCGGCCCGGGCGGCGGCAGCGGCACGTTCGGCGTCGACGCTGACCAGCGATTTTTGCAACCGGTCGAGCTCGGCGAGCTGGACGGTGTAGGCGCGCAGGGCGGCCGCGAGCTTTTCGTCGGAGAGGTCAAGTTTCTGTTTCAGGTCGTCCGTTCCGGCGGCGGCGGGGGCGGCCGCCGGAGCGGTCTGGGCCTTGAGCGCGTCGCGTTCGGCGGCGAGCTGATCGCGTTCGGCCTTGAGGGCGGCGAAGGCCTCGGGCGACGGGCCGCCGAGCGACCGCTGGCGGAGGGAGTCAAGCTCCTGCCGGGCGGTGGCGAGGCTGGTTTCGGTGGCGGCGAGCTGTTCCTTCAGCTGGGTGGTGCCGGGGGCATCGGGGCCGGGGGCCGGTGACGGGGTGGCGGCGGGCGGGGCCGCCTTGCCGCTGGCGAGCTTTTCCCGGAGCTCGGCGGTGGCGAGCTGGACCTTCAAGTCGTCGCGTTCCTTCTCGAGCGCCTGGGTGTTGCGGGCGAGCTGGTCGCGTTCGGCCTGGAGCGTGGCGACGTCCGCCGCCGGAGCGGCGGGGGTGTTTTTGCGCAGGTCGGCCAGTTCGGCGCGCAGGCGGTCGCGTTCGGCGGCGGCCTGGCCGGCCGCGTCGAGGCTGGCCTTGAGTTGGGCGTTGTCCTGCTGGGCGGCGGTGAGGTCGGCGGTCAGCCGCAGCCGGTCCTGCGCGAGCTGGACAGCCGAGGGCACGGGAGTGAAGCCGTGGTCGGCGAGGCGCTGCTGGGCGGCGGCGAGCTGCGCGGGGGTGAGGCTGGAGCGGAGCGAATCGAGCTGCTGGCTGGCGGCGCCGCTGGAGGTGGCGAGGGAGAGCCAGACGTAGGCTTCGGCCGGATCATGGGCGGCCTCGGTGGGGTCGGCACAGACGAGGCCGAGGATATACTGGGCGACGGGGTTGCCCTTTTCGGCATTGGCGCGCAGGGCGGCGACGTCGTTGGGTCCGGTGGCGGCGGACGCGGCGCTGGCGGCGGCGGCGAACAGGGCGCAGAGGAGGAGCGGGCGGAAGGACATATTTTTCATGGGCGGGCGGTGACGGGCGGCAGCAGTATGGCGGGGTCGGGGCGTTTGGGAAGCGGGGAATTGCGGCGGCGGGCGGGCGGCCGGTTTTTTCAGGATCGGACTTGCCAGAATTCATAAGCCAGCTTACTAATTCACCTTTTCGCCCGCCATGTCCCAGCTCAAACCAGACCCCGAACGCCGTTTTGGCGCGCTACTGAACGAGCTCAGCTACCTGCTGCGGCGGGAGTTCGAGCGGCGGCTGCGGCGTCGGGCGATCGCGCTGACCCGGGCGCAGTGGCGCATTCTGCGGCGCATTGCGGACCGGGAGGGCTGCACGCAGTGCGAACTGGCGGCGGTCATGCATTTGAAGCCCACCACGATCGGCCGGCACATCGAGCGGCTGGAGGCGGGGGGCTGGATCGGCCGCACGCGCGACCCGCGGGATGCCCGGGCATACCGGCTTTCGGTCCGGCGCAAGGCCTGGGACACGCTGGAACAGATGCGGCTGGTGGCGGAGGGCTTGCGTGAGGAGTACTTCGCCGGACTGCCGCCGGCCCGGCGCGACGGTTTGATCGACGATTTGCTGCGGATCCAGGACAACTTGCTCGCTCTCGACGGGCATAAGCGCAGCATAACCGCCCCCCTCCCCACCGAACATGCAAGCTTCACGGAAGTCACCTAACTCCCCCCTCCGACGGGCCTGCGGCCTGATCCTGCCGGTGCTGCTGCTGGCCGGCGCCGGCTGCCGTCCGTCTGCTCCGGCCGGGTCCGGGGCGATGCCGCCCGTGCCCGTGCAGGTTGCAGTCGTGTTAAAGCAGGATGTGCCGCGGGTCATCGAGTCCATCGGGGCGGTGCAGGCGCTGCGGAGCGTAAGCGTGAAATCGCAGGTGGACGGCGTGATCGCCTCGGTGCATTTTGCGGAAGGCGACGAGGTGAAGGCCGGCGATCTGCTAGTGACGCTCGATCGGCGCCCGTTTGAAAACGCGCTGAATGTGGCCCGGGCCGACTTGGTCAACGCGCGCGCCGAGGCCGTGCAGGCTGCGGCGGACGCGCAGCGCTACGAGCATCTCGACCAGCAATCGGTGGTGTCGAAGGAAGAGTATGCCCAGTATGTCACCAAGGCCGCCACCACGCAGGCCCAAGTGCAATCCCGGGAGGCGGCGGTGGCCAACGCCGAGCTGCAGCTCAGCTACTCGGAGATCCGCGCGCCGATCGCCGGGCGCACCGGGCAGCTCCTGTTGCACGAAGGCGCGCTGGTGAAGGCCAACGACAACACCTTTCCGATCGTGACCATCAACCAGCTCGCGCCCATCGCGGTGGCGTTTTCCGTCCCCGAGGGCTCCCTTGAGGACATCCAGGCCGCGCTCGCCGCCCAGCGCGCCGCGGTGACCGTGAGCGAGCGCACCTCGGGCCTGGTGCGCGACGGGGGCCGGCTCGGCTTCGTGGACAACACCGTGGACGCCTCGACCGGGATGATCACGCTGAAGGCCCTCTTTGGCAACGAAGACCACGCGCTCTGGCCGGGCCGGTTCATGAGTGTGCGCACCCGGGTGGGCCAGGACCAGGATGCCCTGGTGGTACCGTCCTCGGCGGTGCAGACCGGCCAGACGGGCGCCACGGTCTACGTGGTTAAGCCTGATCAGACCGTTGAATTGCGGCCGGTCCGGATCGCGCGCGTCGCCGGCGAACAGACGCTGCTGGCCGAGGGCGTCAGCGCGGGTGAGACGGTGGTGACCGACGGCCAGCTCCGCCTGCTGCCGGGGGCCACGGCCGAGGTGCGGACCGCGGCCGGCCAGCCGGTGGTGAAGGCCGCCGCGCCGGCGGACGAAAAGAAAACCGAGCGCCCATGAACCTTCCGGAACTCTGCATCCGCCGGCCGGTAATGACGACGCTGCTGACGGCGGCGCTGTGCGTGTTTGGCCTCATGGCCTACCGGCTGCTGCCGGTGAGCGACTTGCCCAACGTCGATTTTCCGACGATTGTCGTCAACGCCTCGCTGCCCGGCGCCACCCCCGAGACGATGGCGAGCGCGGTCGCGACCGTGCTGGAGCAGCAGTTCTCCACCATCTCCGGCATCGACTCGATGACCTCGACGAGCGGGCAGGGGAGCACGTCGATCACGCTCCAGTTCGCCCTCGACCGCAACATCGACGCCGCGGCCCAGGACGTGCAGGCCGCGATCGCCGCCGTGCAGCGGCGCCTGCCGACCGAGATGCCGGCGCCGCCCTCGTTCCGCAAGACCAACCCCGCCGACCAGCCGGTGCTCTACCTCACCCTCGGATCGCCGACGCTGCCGCTCTCGGTGGTGGACGAATACGCCGAGACCATGATGGCGCAGAGCATCTCGACCGTGAGCGGGGTGTCGCAGGTGCAGGTGTTCGGCTCGCAGAAATACGCCCTGCGGGTGCGGTTTGACCCGCATCTGCTCGCCAGCCGCGGCATCGGGCTCGACGAGCTGAACGCTGCGCTGGCCGCCCACAACGTGGACCTGCCGACCGGCCAGCTCGACGGCGCGCACCAGTCGCTGCAGATCCTTGCCACCGGCCAGCTCACCAACGTGGCCGACTTCCGTGACATCGTCGTCGCCTACCGCAACGGTTCGCCCGTCCGTGTGGGCGAGCTCGCCACGGTGATCGACAGCGTGCAGGACACCCGTGTGGCCAGCTGGTTCCGCGGCGCACCGGGCGAGCCCATGTCCCGCGCCATCATCCTTGCGATCCAGAAGCAGCCCGGCACCAACACGGTCGAGGTCGTCCGCGAAGTGCGCAAGCTGCTGCCAGTTTTCCAACAGCAGCTGCCCCAGGCGATCAAGCTCGACGTGCTCCGCGACCAGTCGCTGGCCGTGCGCGACTCCGTGCATGACGTGCAGACCACCCTCGGCCTGGCGATTGCGCTGGTCGTGCTGGTGATCTTTCTGTTCCTGCGCACCCTGATGGCGACGGTGATCCCGGCGATGGCGATTCCGATGGCGCTGCTGGGCACGTTTGTGGCGATGTATTTCTGTGGCTACACGGTGGACAACCTGTCGCTGCTCGCGCTCACGCTTTCAGTCGGCTTCGTCGTGGACGACGCGATCGTGATGCTGGAAAACATTGTGCGGCACATCGAGCTGGGCCAACCGGTGCTCGAGGCCTCGCTCAAGGGCTCGCGCGAGATCGGGTTCACGATCATGTCGATGACAATCTCGCTCGTGGCGGTGTTCATCCCGCTCATGTTCATGGGCGGGATCATGGGTCGGCTGCTGCACGAGTTTGCCGTCACGATCACGGCCGCGATTCTCGTCTCGGGGGTGGTGTCGCTCACGCTCACCCCGATGCTGTGCAGCCGGTTTCTGAAGCCCCATGCCGGGCACGGGGCGGCGGACCACGGCCCGCTCTACCGGTGGAGCGAGGGCCTGTTCCAGCGCGCCCTGGGCTTCTATGAGCGCACCCTCCGGATCGGCATGCGGCGCCGGGGCGTCGTCCTGCTGGCTGCGGTGGTGATGGCTGGGCTCACCGTCGCCCTCGTCCGCGTCCTGCCGCAGGGTTTCATCCCCACGGACGACACCGGCATGGCGCTGGTGTTCACCGAGGCGGCGCAGGACGTTTCATTCGACGAGATGGTGCGCCACCAGCAGCAGGCGGCGCAGATCGTGGCGGCCAACCCCTACGTCGAGGCGGCCATGTCGTCCATCGGCGGCGGGGGCACGGTCGTGGCCACGGTCAACCAGGGCCGCATCTTCATGCGCCTGAAGCCGCGCGACCAGCGGCCGCCGGTCGGAGTGATCATTGCGCAGCTGCGCGAGGCGCTGGCCGTCATCCCCGGGTTGCGGGCCTATCCGCAGGTGCCGCCGAGCATCCGCATCGGCGGCACCCTGACCAAGGCGCTGTACCAGTTCACCCTGTTCGGCAGCAACCTAAGCGAGCTCTACACCGTCTCCCAGAGCGTCGAAAAACAGTTCCGCGGCATGCCGCAGCTCGCCGACGTCAACACCGACCTCCAGATCACCAGCCCGCAGCTGCGGGTGGACATCAACCGCGACAAGGCCGCGACGCTGGGGATCACGCCGCAGCAGATCGAGGACGCCCTCTACAGCGCCTTCGGCACCCGGCAGGTCTCGACCATCTACACGCCGACCAACCAGTATTATGTCATCATGGAGGCCGCGCCCGAGTTCCAGCGCGACGCCTCGGCGCTCTCGCTCATCTACGTGCGGGCGCAGGGCGGCAAGCTGGTGCCGCTCGACGCCGTGGCCTCGCTCCGGCGCGATGTCGGCCCGCTCACCGTCGCCCACCTCGGGCAGCTCCCGGCGGTGACACTCTCCTTCAACCTCGCGGCGGGCGTGTCACTCGGCGACGCCACCGCCGCGATCCAGAAGATCGTGGGCCACGAGCTGCCCCCGACGATCAGCTACAGCTTCGTCGGCTCAGCCCAGGCGTTCGCCTCGTCGCTCCAGGGCATGGGTCTGCTCCTCATCCTCGCGGTGGTAGTCATCTACATCGTCCTTGGCATCCTCTATGAGAACTTCATCCACCCGCTGACAATCCTTTCCGGCCTGCCGGCGGCGAGCTTCGGCGCGCTGTTCACGCTCTGGGCCTTCGGACAGGAGTTGAACATCATGGGCTACGTCGGGGTGATCCTGCTCATCGGCATTGTGAAGAAGAACGCGATCATGATGGTGGACTTTGCCGTCGCCCGGCAGCAGGAGGGCGCCGGATCGGTCACGCCCGAACAGGCGATCTTCGAGGCCTGCCTCGTGCGCTTCCGTCCGATCATGATGACCACCTGCGCCGCGCTGGCCGGCGCCGTGCCCATTGCGCTGGGCTTGGGCGCCGGGGCGGAGTCCCGCCGCCCGCTCGGCCTGGCCGTGGTCGGCGGCCTGATGGTTTCGCAGATGCTCACGCTCTATCTGACGCCGGTGATCTACGTCTTCTTCAGCCATTTGACCGCCGCCCGGGCGCCATTGGCCGCCGGTCTGCCGGCGGTGCCGCAGCCACTGGCCAAGTGACGGACGGCCAACTTTGTTGAAACACTTGGGCGGAAGGGTTGTCCCACGAGACGGACAACTCCCTTTCCGACCATGAAAACCGCCGCCACTCTCCTCCTGCTGGCCCTGGCCGCGCTGCCCGCGCAGGCGCAGATCTTCCGTCCCGCCGCCGTCAACGGGGCCGTACTGGGCGGGCTGGCCGGTGCGATCATCGGGAACAATAGCGGCGGCCACAACGGCGCACGCGGCGCGCTGATCGGGGCGCTTGCCGGCGGGTTGCTCGGCTCGGCGGCGGACGAGCCCCACGGGTATGCGCCGGGCGCGGTTTGGTCCGGTTACCCCTCCGCGCCGGTCGCGCGGTTCGATGGCTTCGCCGGGCCGGTGGTCTTCGGTGGCGTGGCGGGTGCAATCATTGGCCACAACAACGGGCGCCGCAATGGGTGGCGAGGCGCCGCGATCGGCGCGGAGGCCGGCTGGCTGCTGAGCTGGCTGGCCGAGGACCGGGTGGTCCGGGAAACCAGCCTTGCCCCGGCGGTCGTTTATGCGTCCGCTCCTTTCGTCTCCGTTCCGGCCCCCGCTCCGGTGACCATTATCAACAACTACTATTCCGGCCCGGCCACGCCCATGGGCCCGGCCAACGCCCTCTTTGGCCGCTGACCTCGCCCACCGCCCCGCCCCGTCCATGAACACCCGACCCCACTCCTACCGCAACTACGTGCTCTTCGCCGCGACGGCCGCCGCCTCGCTTTCCGGCTGTGCCAGCCAGGGAGTGCAGGACCCGGCGGGGGTGGCCGTCACGGAGATGAAGCCCGACGAGCGCGGCTTTGTCGCCGGCACCGGGGTCGAGTCGCAGGACCTGGTGGCCGTGGCCGACCAGATGGCCCGGAAAATCCTCGCCACCCCGGTGATCGCCCGCGCCGCCGACGCGCCGCACATCGTGCTGGAACCGGTGGTCAACAACACCCGCTTTCCCATCAACAAGGACATTTTCCTGACCCGGATCCGCGCGCAGCTCAACGAGCAGGCCGCCGGCCGGGTGAGCTTCCTCGACCGCGCGATGATGGCGACGCTCGAGCGGGAGCAGCAGCTCAAGCAGCAGGGTCTCGTCACCGCCGGCTCCAACCCGAACATCGTCGAATTCCGCGGCGCGGATTTCTTCCTCACCGGCACGCTGGACGGCCTGTCCACCCGCACGAGCCAGGGCGTGAGCGACTACATTCTCTACACGTTCCGCCTCACCAGCGCCCGTACGAGCGAGATCGTCTGGGAAGCCTCGGCGGAAATCAAGAAGCAGGGGCTCGAGGACGCCGCCTACCGCTGACCGCGGCCGCTTCCGCCATGAAACGCTCCGTCTCCGCCCTCCTCCTCGCCGCCGCGCTGCTGCCCGGTGCCGGGTGCTTGAGCGGCCCCTATGCCTCCTTGGGCGAGGCCCGGCCCGGTGTGCCCGAGGCCCAGGCCACTGTCGTGCTGATGGATGAGCCCATGCAGGTTTCCGTCACCAACGTCGGCGACCGGGGCGAGCTGCTGCCCGACGGCCGCCTGCGCGCGACTGCCCGCCTCAAGAACCGCGAGGGCCGCCGCCTCCAGGTGCAGGTGCAGGGTGTGTTCAAGGACGAACAGGGCTTTTCCACGGGCGACGAAACCCCCTGGCAGACGCTCATTCTCACCGAATACGCCACCGAGGCGGTGTCCTTCGACTCGGTCAACACCCGGGCCCGCACCTATGTCATCCGGGTGCGCGAGGCCCGCTGATGTCTGGCGGATCCTCCCAGTTCTCACCATCATGAACCTGCGCTCCCTGCTCTTCGCCGCCGGCCCTCTCTTTCTCGCGGGCGCGTCCGCGCAGACCGGCCCCGCCCTGACATCGGGTGGTGCGCCCGCGGCTGCCGCCGCTCCGGCCGGGACGACCAGCTACCAGCAGCAGCTCTATGCGCCCGCCTCGGCTCTCGTGGCGCCCGACAAGGCCCGGGAGATTGTCGAGGCTTTCCGCACCGCCTACACCCGGCTCGGCCAGCCCCGCCTGCTGCTGTATGTGAACCGTGATTTGGTGGACCAGCAGACCGGACTGCACCTGACGTCCCGGCTGGAACACACCGAGGGCACGCAGGGCGAGACCACCTCGTCCGGGCCGGCGGCGCCGGCCGCCAACACCGCCCCGGTCCAGAATGCCGGCATCGTCGGGCCGACCGCCAACGCCTCCGGCAACACCAGCCGACAGACGCGGGAGGTCAAAGTCACGGCCGACAACACCTATCTGGCGTCGCCGCCAACCCCGACCACACTGGCTGACCGCCAGACCATCCGCGATGTCGAGCGGCTCTTCGGGCGCCCCCTTCGTGCCGGCGGTGCCCAGCTGGCCGACCAGCGCATCGCCGCCGCGCTCATCGCCGACCAGCCGCTCGACCATTTCACCACCGCGACGGGCGAAGCGGCCCGCCGCGACCGTGCCGCCCTCGCCCAGATCGCCGATGTCGTGATTGAGGTACTCGTCTCCAGCCGCACCGTCACGGTGCCCGGCATCGCATCCAACCAGACGGTCATCGTACCCGACATTCAGGTCACTGCCATCCGGCTCCACGATTCCGCCATCATCGGCCAGGCTAGCGCCACCGACATTCTGGGCAAGGACCGTCAGGCCGGCAAGGCCATGCGTCAGGATGACGTGAACGACGTCGCCGAGGCCACGGCGCTCGCGCTGATGGAGGACATGGCCGCCACCCCGGCGCGCGTCATTCCCGCGGATGTTCCGGCCGCGCGCTGAGGGGACCGGTTCACCCCGGAGCAACGGAGCCGCCCGAGTCATCCCGCCCGCTTCCCCTGATGCGCCGCCTGTCCGCCCGCTCCGCCCCCCGACTGCTGACCGCGTTGTCCATCCTTGTCCTCGCCGGCTGCGTCACCCGGCTGCCGCCCCCCCCGGTCGTGCGCACCGGGGATGCGGTGGTCGACGACCGCGCCGAGCTGGCGGCGGCGTTGCCGCGTGATCGCGTGCTTTGGGAATACCGACTCGGCGCCGCGACGCTGCGCCGCGGCCAGGACGACGAGGCCCGCGCCCGGCTCGACGATGCGCTGGCCCAGGCCGCCAGCACGCTGGCGGCCGCCGGTTCGGCCGAGGCTGCCAACGCGCGAAAGCTGTTTTCCCGCGAGTCCGAGAAGCCCTTTGTCGGCGAGCCCTACGAGTGCATCATGGCCGGCTTCTACCGCGGCATTCTCTACTGGCGCGACGGCGAGCCCGACAACGCGCGGGCGCTCTTCCGCAGCGGCGAGTTCACCGACAGCGACACGGTGGACAATAAGTACGCCGGCGACTGGGTGTTACTGGACTATCTCGACGGGCTGGCCACCGCGAAACTCCACGGCGACGGCACCGACGCGCTCGCGCGCGCGCGCAAGAGTTCCGCGCACCCGCTGCCGGACTACGATCTTCAGGCCAACGTGCTCCTCTTCGTCGAATACGGCCGCGGTCCGCAAAAGTACGCCGCCGGCCAGTATGGCGAGCAGCTGCATTTCCGCACCACGCCGTCCCAAGCCGTTTCCGCGCGCCTCGAAGTGGCGGGCCGGACCGTCGGGCTCGCCCCGTGGGATGATCTCAATTATCAGGCGACCACGCGCGGCGGTCGGGTGATGGACCACATCCTCGGCAACAAGGCCGTGTTCAAGCAGGGGGCCAACGCCGCCGGCGACGTGGCGCTGACCGCTGCGGCCGTCGCGGCGGAAAATGCCCGACGGGAAACGAGCCATGTGGTCACCGACCCCAACGGCCGCCAGCATGTGGTCACGGAGACCAAGACCAGCGAGGGGGCGGAAAACACCGCCCTGGCCCTCGGAGCGTTCGGCCTCGTCGCCAAGCTGGCCGGCGCCGCCACCCAGCCGGTCGCCGACACGCGCACCTGGGACAACCTGCCGCAATACCTGAGCTTCGCCGCCCTCCGCCTGACGCCCGGCGAATACCCCGCAACCCTCACGTTCTATGACACCGCCGGTCAGTTGCTGCGCGCGCGCACGCAGACGTTCACGATCAGCGTGCCGGCCGCCCCTGCCGCCCTGACGGTCGCCGCTCCGGCTCCGCGCGATCTCGTGGTTTTCCGCAGCGAGGTTCCGAACTGAACACCCTCCGCCATTAGGGCGGGGGAGGTGGCGTGGCCGGCGCGGCGGGAAAGGTCACATTTTTCGTGGCTTCGTCCATCTCCTTGAGCGCGGCGTCGAGCGCCGCCTGGTCCGCGGCCGTGTCGCTCTGTCGCACGATGCCCGAGGAAAAATCGAGTGTGACATGGTCCTGAATGGCCACCGGTGGAAGCGCCTGGGCGGGCGGGGAGAAGCCGGCCGCCGGCGGCGGTGATGGCGGAGTTGATGGCAGCTCGGGCCTGGGCTGCGGGTTGGATTTCAACGCGGCCTCGCCGGCCGACGATTGGGTCGGTCGGACACGGGCGCGGGGCGGGGCGGCGGCCGGTGGGGCCGGCCGGGTCGCGAGGTAGACGGCGCCCGCCGTGAGGGCGGTTGCAAGCAGCCAAAGCCAGGTGCGCCTTTGCATGGGCAAAGGCTAGAGCGATTTTTACCCCCGCTGCAATCCCGCGTCCGGCCTCCGGGTGGAGCGCGTTGACCCAACGCGCTCCACCTTGCCGGTCTGCGACGAACCGTAAAACGACCGCAAGAATCGGGTGGGTGAAACCGCCGGCTTCTGGCACACTGCCGCCATGCGTCCGAAATCGCCGCTCCCGACCCCCGCCCGCCGCGCGGCCGACGACTATGCGCGCATCGCCCGCGTCATTGAGTTCTTGCGGACCGGCGCCCCGGCGCAGCCGGATCTCGCCACCATTGCGGCGGCCGCGGGCCTGAGCCCGTTTCATCTCCAGCGGCTCTTTACGCGCTGGGCCGGCCTCAGTCCGAAACAGTTCCTGCAGACGCTGGCGGTCGGTCACGCGAAAACGCGGCTGCGGGCCTCGGCCGACGTGCTCTCGGCCTCGTGGGACGCGGGACTGTCGGGACCGGGCCGGCTGCACGATCTGTTTGTGACGCTGGAGGCGGTGACGCCGGGCGAGTTCAAGCGGCAGGGCGCGGGAGTGCGCATGGGCTATGGATTCCATCCAACGCCGTTTGGCGAATGCTTCATTGCTACGACCGTGCGCGGGGTTTGCGGCCTGGAGTTTGTCGCCGGCCGGGCGCGTGGCGAAATGCTGGACCGATTCCGGGCGCAGTGGCCGGGCGCGGAGCTGGCGGAGACGGCCCCCGCGACCGCGGGTGTGGTGCGGCGGATTTTCGGTGGACGTGCCATCCGGGGCGAACTGTTGCGCGTGCTGGTGCGCGGCACCAATTTCCAGGTGCAAGTGTGGCGGGCGTTGCTCCGGGTCCCGCCGGGGGCGGTGACCTCGTATGGCGCCGTGGCGCGGGCGGTCGGCCGGCCCAAGGCGGTGCGCGCGGTGGGCACGGCGGTGGGGGCGAACCCGGTGGCTTTTCTCATCCCCTGCCACCGCGTGCTGCGCGGCGACGGCGCGCTCGGCGGCTACCGCTGGGGCGAAACCCGCAAGGCTGCCTGCCTGCTCTGGGAGGAACCCCGCTGAACCCCGGCCGCCTGCTCACGGCTTGAGCCGGCGCTCGTAAGGCTGGAGGTTGCCATCCAGGTCCTTGAACGCCTGCACCAGCTGCGCGCGAAACTTGGCCTGCTGGGGGACGCTGGTGCGGAAATACACGTTGGTGCGGAAGTAGTCGTAGTAGTCGGCTTCGGTGAAATCCTTCAACCCCTCCTCGCTGTAGGCGCGCGCCGACCGGAGCAGATCGCGGACCTGCGAGGTGGCGGATTCGGACGGGTTGGCCGGGATGGCCTTCAGTTCCGACGGACTCAATCTGGAGGTGAAACGCTCGATCAACGCGCGCAGCCGGGAATTTTTTCCGGCTTCGACGAGGTCGCCCCGGTATAACGCCAGCAGGGCGAGCGACGTGTCGTAAAAATCACTCACCTGCTGGATCTGCCCGCGCCACTTGGTCCAGTCCAGGGTCTCCCATTTGGTCACGGAATCGAGCCGGTACCCAAACCAGCGGGTTTTGCTCTGCATGCCGGGATCATTCTTGGTTGCGGCGGTGGCGGGGGTGCCGTTGATGTCCACCGTCATCGTTTGGACGAAGGTGCACACCCCGACGACCTGCTTGCTGGCCACATCGTAGATCGGGCTGCCGCTGTTGCCGGGCTGAAACGCCGCGTTCACCTCGATGCGATCGGGGCCGACGCCCATGATCGTACCGCTGATCTGCGTGGCCACGCCGCCGCCCAGCATGTTGCCAACCACCACCACCTTGTCCCCGATTTTGGCGGACTGCAGCACATCGTCCGCCATGTCCAAGGCGGAGACAGTGCCGGACTGGTCGGCGATCCGCAGCAACGCAATGTCAGCCCCGACGGCACCGATGACGCCCTGGACCACCACCATCTTGCCATCCAGTTTCTTGATGGTGACCTTTTCGTTGCTCACCAGCACATGCAGGTTGGTGACGACACATACCGTGTCGTGGATCCGGGCGATGAACCCCGTCGCCACGCCCTTGTCGCCCTCGATGAGCACGATGCCATCCATCTGCTCCTCATGCAGGACCTGTGGTTCCGCCGCGGCTGGAGCCCGGGCGGCGGGCGCCCCGGTCGGACTCCGCGCGGCGGCCGCCTTGTTGGACGCTTCAAGACCGGCGATGATATCATCGACCGCCTGCCCAAGGTCGGCGATGACCCGGTCGCGGGCTCCGCCTTCACTGCCCCCCGGAATCTGCTGCAGGTCCGTGAAGGCCGTCTGTAACGATTGGAGCGCCCGCTGATAGTTGCGGGAGCGGCCCAGGGTGGGGACCAGCTTGGTCAGGGCCGCATTCTCCCTCGCCATGAGGTCGAGGCTGGCCGGCGAAAGGGCGGCGGGCTGCTGGCTGATGTCGGGATGCGCGTCGGTGTAGGCGCGGCATTCCGTCAGGTCGGTGCTGGCCTGGGCCAAGTCGGCCCGGGCCTTTTTGACATAGTTGCCCGTGCCGGCGGTATTCGCAATCCGGAGGGAACCGTCGGCCGCCGTGACCGCCCGCTGCACGGAATCAAGGGTGGCGGGCGGAGCCGGCTCGGCCGCACCGGCCGAGAGGGCTCCGCACAGCAGCAACCACCCGGCGGCAAATGGCGATCGGCGAATGGGCCGAGTGAAGGGGCAAGGCATGGAAAGCGGCCGGGGAGAAAGGTGCGGGCGGGTGGACCGGAAGCGGAAGGTTGCGGCCGCAGACTGTGCGGAAGACCGGCCGGAGACAAGCCCGCGTCCCCGTCCTGACCGTATCACCACAGCTGGCTGGACTTCCCTCATCCCGGCGACCCGGCCCGGGTGGGTCGCCGGGCCTCAGGCGGCGGGCAGCCGCATCCGCACTTCGACGGCGGTGAGGCCGGCGATGGCCACGAGCTTCTGGCGGGACTTGTCGCCGTGGGCGAGGGTCACGGCGCGGCGGGGCACGCCGAGCGTTTCGGCAAGGAAGGCGCAGAGCGCGTCGTTGGCGCGGCCGTCGAGCGCGGGGGCGTGCACCTTCACCTTCAGCGCGTCGCCCAGCCAGCCGGCGACCGCATTGCGCGGGGCGTTTGGGACGGCCTTGACGGCGAGCGTGCAGGATTTTTCCACAGCGGCAGTCTTACCACGGATGGCACGGATTAACACGGATGATCGGAGCGTGGTCACAAAGGACACGGAGCCCACCACCACCGGCGGCACCGAGAGGATCCGCGGTGAAATCGGACCGGGCCGCGGGGCGCTTTGGGTCCCAACGGCTTTCTTCGCCCTTCGGCTTGCGTCGCGGCGCGGGTCCGCGTTCAGTTTTGCCACCCCATGACGAACCCGATTGGCAGTCCGCCCCGCACCGTGTTGCAGCGCATCGCCCGGCGGGTGATGGTGGAGCGGGGGCTCGAGCCCGACTACTCTCCCGCAGCCCTCGCGGAGCTCGCCGCCATCCACGGGCCGGCCCCGGCCGGGTCGGCGCGCGATCTGCGGCACCTGCGGTGGTGTTCGATCGACAACGACGATTCACGCGACCTCGACCAGCTTTCGGTGGCCGAGGCCCTCCCCGACAACAAGACCCGCCTGCTGGTCGCCATCGCCGATGTGGCCGCCGTCGTCCGGCCGGGCTCGGCCCTCGACGGCCATGCGCGGCACAACACCACTTCGGTCTACACGGCGGCGGAGATTTACCCGATGCTGCCGGAGAAGCTCTCGACCGACCTCACCTCGCTCAACCCGGACCGCGACCGCCGCGCCGTGGTGGTGGACATGGTGTTTGACGCGGCAGGCGGGCTTGCGTCGTCGGATCTCTATGAAGCGCTCGTCCGGAACCGTGCCAAGCTCGCCTACAACAGCGTCGCCGCCTGGTTCACCGGCGAAGGTCCGATGCCGCCGGCGATCGGGGCGGTTCCGGGGCTCGACGAGAACCTCCGGCTCCAACTCAAGGTGACGCAGCAGCTGCGGTTGCAGCGGCACGCGCAGGGGGCGCTGACGCTCGAGACCATTCACGCGCGTCCGGTCTTTGCCGGCGCGGAGCTGACGGGCCTGGAGGCGGACACGAAGAACGCGGCCAAGGAGCTGATCGAGGACCTGATGGTGGCGGCCAACGGCGTGACGGCGCGGTTTCTCGCCGCCCACCGGTTTCCCTCCGTGCGGCGGATTGTGCGCACGCCCGAGCATTGGGACCGCATTGTCGAGCTGGCCGCCACGCGGGGCGCGGCGCTGCCGGCGGAACCCGACGGGGTGGCGCTGGAAAAGTTTCTCGTCGCGGCGCGCGCCGCCGATCCGGTGCGTTTTCCCGACCTTTCGCTGAGCGTCATCAAGCTGCTGGGCGCGGGCGAATACGTTGTCGAGCAGCCGGGCGGCCACGCCCCCGGACATTTCGGCCTGGCGGTGCGGCACTATTCCCACTCGACCGCGCCCAACCGCCGTTATCCCGACGTCATTACCCAGCGGCTCCTGCAGGCGGCGCTGGCGGGACAGCCTCCGCCGTTCCGCCACGAGGAGCTCACGGCGCTGGCGTTGCATTGCACCGAGCAGGAGGACGCCGCCAAGAAGGTCGAGCGCCAGGTTGGCAAGTCGGCTGCGGCCATGCTGCTCGCCCGCCGCGTGGGCGTGGTCTTCGACGCGATGGTCACTGGCGCCGCCGACAAAGGCACCTGGGTGCGGCTGATGCATCCGCCCGTCGAGGGCAAGCTGGTCGGGGGCTTTGCCGGCCTGCGGGTGGGTGACCACCTGCGCGTCCGGCTGGTCCGCACGGACATTGAGCGGGGTTTCATCGATCTGGCGGCAGTCTGAACCCTGGGGCCGCGATGGTGTTCGCTATTTCGGGCCAGCCGGCTTATCCATGTCCCATGACGGACCCCGGCCTTATCGGAATGGAGCAGCAACTGCTGGCGGCAAATGCGACCGTGGCGCGGCTCACCCTGACCAATGCCGAACTCACCGGCGAACTGGCTCAGGTGCAACGGGTGAACAAAAAGCTGAAGCGGAACGCCCGCCGCGAGGCCAGCAGCTTCAAGGAGCAGCTGGCGGTGGCGCTGCGCGGCGGCCGGTTCTAGTCGCCCGTCCGCTCATTCGCCCGTGAAGGGATCGAGCCAGGGCTCGGCGATGGGCTCGTTGGGAGTCGAGGCGCCGGAGTCGACCCCGAGGTCGGCGGTCTCAAGCTGGAGCGTGAAATGGCGGTTGGTGCCGATGCCGACCAGTTCCAGCGTGTCGGGGGTGCTGAAACCGGAACTGGCATCAACCTTACCGGGGTGAAATGCGAGCACGGTGTAGCCCGCGAAGGTGTGGCCGATCCCAATCCAGGAGGTGCTGCCGGTGGTGAGGTCGAGCAGGGCCACTTCGGTGACTCCGTTGGCGATGATGACACCGTTGAATTCGAGCCGGTCCGTCTGGGCGGCCAGGGGGGTGGCGGCGAGGAGCAGTCCGAGGAGGAGGGCGGGATGGAGTTTCATGGGAGGAGACGGGCGGAGTGGGGAATCAGCGGAGCACGAGGACGACGGCGAGGACGGCCAGCAACTGGGTGGCGGCGAGGGCGAGGAAGGTGTAGAGTTTGGCGTTCATGATGGATGCAGGTTCATTTCTTGAGACGCCCGGTGTGTTAGCCTCCGGTGTGCAGGGAGGGGAATTTCGTTAAGCCTGTGTAAAGATCCCTATTTTGGCCCCGGGCCCTTTCGGCTGGTTTTTGCCGGGCAGGATGATTAGCTCCCCAGCGGCCCAAAACTCCGTCCGTCCCAAGGCCTTTGCCCCCATGACATCATTCACTTTTCCGCGACCCTCCGTGGCCTGCGCGTTGGGCCTGTTCAACGCACTCCCGGCTCCGGCTGCCGTCACCGCCCCGCCGGCCACCGCCGCGCTCGCCCGCCCCGCGACCGATCCCGGCGCGCCGCTTAACCTCGAGACCTATTCGCCCGTTATGCTGCCGGGCCGCGGACTGGACCAACACCCGTTCTTCTACACCGGCCAGTACGATTTTCGCCAAGAGCTCCAGCGGATGGTCATCGTCCGTGGCGGCCGGATCGTCTGGTCGTATGAAATCCCCGCCCACGCCGCGGATGCGGACAAAACCCTCCAGGAGCTGAGCGACGCCACGCTGCTGTCAAACGGTGACGTCGTGTTTGCCCGCAAGACCGGCGCGGGCCGGGTGAACGCAGACAAAAAACTGCTCTGGAATTACGATGCGCCGAAGGGCTGTGAGGTCCATGTCTGCCAGCCCGTCGGCCGCGACCGCGTGATGATCATCCAGAACGGGCTCCCCGCCCGGCTGATGATCATCAACACCGTCACCGGCAAAACTGAAAAGGCATTCGAGCTTCCGACCAACGGCGATCCCAAGACCGTGCACACCCAGTTCCGCCGGGCCCATCTCACCCCGGCCGGCACGTATCTCGTCGCCCACCATGACCAGGACAAGGTGGTGGAATATGACGCCGCCGGCAAACCGCTCTGGTCGGTCGCCGCGCGGATTCCATGGGATGCCGTGCGGCTGCACAACGGAAACACCCTGATCAGCAGCCATGACGGCTACGTCCGCGAGGTCAGCCCGCAGGGCGCGACCGTGTGGGAGTTCACGCAGAAGGATGTGCCCGGCATCGCGCTGTGGTGTCTGCAGGAGGCGAACCGGCTCGCCAACGGCAACACCGTCATCAGCAACTGGTGCCCGGTCGGCGTGGTCGATGCCGCGGGGGCGAAGGCCCCGGCGAAATGGCCGACCACCGTGCAGGTGCTCGAGGTGACGCCGGCCAAGCAGGTGGTCTGGGCGCTGCGGTCGTGGACGCCGCCCGCGGACCTCGGCCCGGCCACGGTCATCCAGCTGCTCGACGAGCCGGGCGTGCCCGAAAACCAGGAGCAGCAGCGATAGGGCAGCCGCGGTCGCTCAACCCAGCGCTTCGGCGAGGGCGGCGATGATTTCGTCGGGTGGTTCGGTGCCGACGCAGAGGCGCAGCAGGTCGGGGTCGAGCTTGCTCGCGGCCAACTCGGCCAGGCCGGCGGGGGTGGTCACCAGGTCATAGTGCGCGAGGTACATGAACGGGCAGATCAGCGTGGTCGTCATGCCGAAGCTCGGGCCCTTGGGCAGGCGCAGGCGGTCGTAAAATTTTTCCAGCCCGCCGATTTCCCGCAGCGTGAAAGTGATCATGCCGCCGGTCGCGTCGGGCGCGCGCGCGAGGCGGAGGTAGTTTTCCCGCGAGGCGGGCGAGAGCGCCCAGTGCACCTCCCCGACCGCCGGATGCGCCACGAGAAACTTCACGACTCGGGCGGTGCCGGCGTGAATCTGCGCGAGCACGGCGCCGGTGCGCCCGATCTGCCAAGCAAGGCGGGCGAGGTCGCGGTGATACAGCGGCTCCGTCTCGGCGGCGATCCGTTCCCGGAGCGCCGCCGCGTCGGGTCCGGCGGGATTGACCACGGCGAGACCGGCGGTGAGATCGCCCTCGCTGGCGGTGTATTTGGTGAGGCTGGTCACCACCACGTCGGCGTGGGGCAGCACGTCGAGGTTCCAGGCGGAGGAAATGGACGGGTCCACCAGCAGTCGCGCGTCATGGCGGCGGCAGAGCGCGGCCAAGGCGGGCAGGTCGGGCGTCTGGATCAGCGGATTGGTCGGCACCTCGGCGATGACGCCGGCGATGCGCGTGCCGTGCGCGGCGAAGATGCGCTTCAGCGCGCGGAGGTCGAACACGTCGCGAATGTAAACGTAGTCGGCGGCGGGAACGGCGGTGAACTTCTGCAGGATGGCGATGGTGTCGAGATAGAGCCAGCCAAGTTGGAGCCAGACGGTGCGGCCGCGTTCCGCCTGGAGCCCGGCGACCGCCCGGAAGGCCGCGTAAATCGCGCTCATCCCGCAGTCCGCGAGCAGCAGGTCGCGGTCGCCCGTGCCCGGCAGGGCGGCACGCAGGTGCCGGCGCACCTCGGCCCCGGCGTCACCCGGAAAGGTTTCCTCGGTGTAGGCGGCCGGGATCAGGCCGAGGCGGACCAGGTGATCCTCGGCCTCGCGGGAGGCGAGGAAGCCGCCGAGATTTTGCAGAAAGGTCTTGGCGCGTGCCGCATCCGCGGGCGCGGCCGGGTGGGAGGCCCCGTGAAGGCCGTCACGGTCCAGGACCTGTGCGGCTGGCCCGAGGTGGCCGGCGAGGGCGCGGGCCATCTTCCCGGACGAGGTGAGCCAGAGAGTGCGGCCAGCGAGCGCGGGGGTGAGTGAAGTGATATGCTCCGCGAGTTGGCGGGCGAACGGATGCACCACGAAGCGGGGGTAGCCCGAGGTCAGGTGGCGGGTGATCTCCGGGTCCTTCTCCTCGTAGCCGCGGACGTCACGCATCGTCGGCAGGCTGCACGAAACGGCGTGCGGACTGTCCGGGATGCGCTGACCAAGCGGGATGGGCGGGAAGGCGGGCATGGCGGCATTAAAAGCGGAAAAGCGGAAAGGCTGAAAGGCTGAAAGCAGGGGCGGATGATGAAAGGAAGTGTGGGGCGGTGCGAATCGGTTTGCGCCAGGCCGCCCGGCGGCGTTGAACGGGCGCGCATGAAACTCGTGTCCTGGAACGTCAACGGCCTCCGCGCCGCCCTGAAGAAGGGCGCGATGGAGTATTTCACGGCGGACCAGGCCGACGTGATCTGCCTCCAGGAGACCAAGGCGCATCCGGGCGACGTGCAGCATGTGGCGTGGCCGCCCGGCTACACGGTGTTCTGGAACAGCGCCGAGAAGAAGGGCTACAGCGGCACCGCGATCATCACCCGCGTGCCGCCGCTCGGGGTGACGAACGGCCTCGGGGAGCCGGAGCACGACCGCGAGGGCCGCGTCATGACGGCCGAGTTCGCCGGCTTTATTCTGGTCAATGTCTACCAGCCCAACTCGCAGCGTGGGCTGACGCGGCTCGATTACCGGGTGCGGGAATGGGATGGCGCCTTTCTGGCCTATTTGCGGAAGCTCGGGAAGAAGGGGAAGCCAATCGTGTTTTGCGGTGACCTCAACGTGGCGCACACGGAGCTCGACCTGGCGAACCCGAAGACCAACCGCCGCAACGCGGGCTTCACGGACGAGGAGCGCGCGAATTTTTCGGCCGTGCTCGCGGCCGGCTTTGTGGACACGTTTCGCGAGTTTGAAAGAGGCCCCGGCCACTATTCGTGGTGGAGCCAGATGATGAACTGCCGGGCGCGGAACATCGGGTGGCGCGTCGACTACTTCGTGGCCTCGGCCGCGCTGCGCCCGGCCCTGCGAAGCGCCTGGATCAGCCCCGGGGTCATGGGCAGCGACCACTGTCCGGTCGGGCTTGAGCTCGCGGCCGGCATCTGACCATTTTTCCCCATGGCCGATCTGCGTGAACTTCTGCTCCGGACGCCGCGACTCACCCTCGCGGTGGCGGAGAGCGTGACCTGCGGGCGCGTGCAGGCGCGGATCGGGGAGGTCCCCGGCGCGTCGGATTATTTTCTCGGCGGGCTGACCGCCTACACGCTGGACCAGAAGGTGCGGCACCTCGGGGTGGAGCGGGCGCTGGCGGCGGCGGTGGACGGGGTCTCCGCCGAGGTCGCGGTGCAGATGGCCCGGGGCGTCGCGGCGCTGTTTGGCGCGGATGTGGGCCTGGCGACGACCGGCTATGCGGAGCCGCTGCCGGGGCGCGGAGTGACGCAGGCCCATGCGTTCTGGGCGCTGGCGATGCGCGGGGTGGACAACACCTGGACGGTGCGGACCGGACGCGTGGCGTGTCCCGGATTAGGGCGGGTGGCGGCGCAGGAGGCGATCGCCACGGCGGCGCTCGCGGAGTTGCTGGCGCTCTTGCGCGCGACCCGGGGCTGAGGTGGAGGCCGGCTGGGCCGGCGCCGGCTCAGGGCGCGATCTTCTTCACGTAATCGATGAAGGGCTTCACCTCGTCGACCGGCGCCACCCAGTCGCTGTAAAGCAGCTCGGGCAGGTTGTAGGACGTGTGGTAAAGGGCTTGGTTGGACTCGTCATCCCGCGACAGGAAGCCGGCCTTCACCGTGGCGCCGGCGTAGAGGCCGCGGCTCTTGGTGTAGACCAGGACCGGGGTGGCGAGAATGGTTTCGCGGTTCCATTTCTCCGTCTCGGCGGCGCGCGGGCCCGCGACGGCCTTGGCGTCGACGCCGACGTTCACCTTGCCCTTGAACAGTAGCCGGGGTGTCTGGTCGTCGGTGATGACGTAGATGATCTCCACGGCTTTGCCGCCGATCTGGAGTCCGAGGCTGGCTTCGCCGGCCTTGATGAGCGCCGGCAGGCTCCAGTGACCATCGGCTTTCTTGACAAGAATGGTGCCATAGCCGCCCTGCACCCCGATGATAAAGCCCGCTTTAAACTGGTTCACGATCACGAGGGCGCGGGCGTGGGCCAGCACTTCGGCCGGAATGGCCGTGGCGGGATCCGCCATGAATTCGCGCAGAATCGCCTCGCACGTCTCCACATGCTGCACCAACTGGGGACGGTTGCTGTCGGTGGCGGCGCGGGCGACGGCGGTCGCGGCGAGCAGACCGACCAGGAGGCGGAAAAGTTTTTTCATGACGAAGGCGTCCCACCATGGCGGGGGAAGTTGGAATTGAAAAGCACAGACTTCGCCGGATCGGTCCCGTCAGTCCAATCCCCGGGCGGTGAGCTCATCCTCATCCCAGCCGAAATAGTGGCCCAGCTCATGGAGATAGGTTTGGCGCACCTCCCGGCGGTAACTGGTCAGGTTTCCATCGGAATAATCCCAAATATTTTCCAAATAAAGTATAATTTGCGGGGGCATGGGCTGATCCTGATCCAACTCCGTCCCATGGGAGGGACCGGTGAACAGCCCGAGGATATCGGAATCGAATCTACCATCTATAACATCATCCGAAGGAATTGGTTGAAATAGAACCGGGACCGCGTTGGCTGGCTCCCGGATGGCGGCCGGGAGCTGTTGCCGCGTCGCGGAAACGACCTGGTCGGCGACAACGGAGAGTTGACTGAGGTTCATGGAAAATGCTGACGTGTAACCGTTGCCGGCCGGGCACGTCTCATGTCAGGCTAACAACAACCTTCAACCCCATAAATCAACCATGATTAAGTCTACACTGAAACTTATTGTCGCCATGAGCGTTCTCGCTCTTGGCATGGCTACCGTGACTGCCAATGCCCAAGGTGGCGGCGGCGGTAACGGCGGCGGCGGCGGTCGCGGCGGCGCTGGCGGTCGTGGCGGCGGCGGCGGCTTTGGCGCCCCGGCTCCTCTTCCCACCATCGATGCGCTCAAGACGGCCCTCACCCTCACGGATGATCAGGTCAAGGCGATCACGCCGATTCTGGCGGAAATCACCAAGTCCCAGGCCGACCTCGTCGCGGCGCAGACCGCGAATACCACGCTGCGTGCGGCGGATATCGCCAAGATCAGCGCTCTGTTGACCGACACCCAGAAGCCCCTGCTTGATGCCCAGCTGCCCGCTCGTGGCATGGGTGGTCGTGGCGGCGCTGGCGGCGGTGGCGCTGGCGGCGGCGGTGGTCGTCGTGGTGCGGGTGGCGGTGGCGGCGGCGGCGGTGCCACTCCTCCCCCGGCTCCTCCGGCTCCTTCGGCCTGATTCAGACCACAGGACCAAACGTTCCTTGTTTCTACTGCCGGAGCCTTCGGGCTCCGGCATTTTTTGTCCGTCTTCCATGCGCCGTTCAGACGGCCGGGGCCGTGCTGCGGGCGGCGACCGCCCAACGGTAGACTTCGAGGTACTTTTCCGCGCTCGGTTGCCAGCTGAAATCGCGGGCCATGCCGTTGCGACGCAACGCCAGCAGGGCGGCCGGGCGGTCGTAGTAGGTCGCACAGGCCCAGCCAATGGTGTTGTAAAGCGCCGGCGCGGTTGCGTCGTTGAACAGGAATCCCGTGCCCCGGCTGGTGGCTTCGTCAAACTGGCCGATGGTGTCGATCAGCCCGCCGGTGGCGCGCGCGACGGGCGGCGTGCCGTAGCGCATCGCATACATCTGGGTCAGGCCGCACGGCTCGGCGCGGCTGGGCATGACAAAGAAATCGCTCCCGGCCTGGATGAGGTGCGCGAGGCTGTTGTCAAAGCCGACGCTGACGCCGACGCGGCCCGGATAATGGCCGGCCGCCCAGCGAAAAATCTGCTCGAGTCCGGGGTCGCCGGAGCCGAGCAGGGCGAACTGCACATGCATCCGGTCGAGCACGTGGGGCAGCGCTTCGGCCAGCAGGTCGAGACCCTTTTGCGCGGCGAAACGCGACACCACGCCGAACACGGCGATATGCGGGTCGCGGGCGAGTCCGAGCCGGGTCTGCAGCGCCGTCTTGCACGCGGCTTTGCCGGCGAGATCGCGGGCCGTGTAGCCGGCGAGCAGATGCCGGTCCGCCCCCGGATTCCACGCCGTGGTGTCGATGCCGTTGAGGATGCCCACGAGGTCGGCCCCGCGGAAGTTCAGCACGCCGTCCAGGCCCCAGCCGCCGGCCGGGGTGCGGATCTCGCGGGCATAGGTCGGGCTGACGGTGGTGAGCTTGGTTGCGTGGTAGAGGCCGGCCTTCATCAGGTTCACGGCGCCCACCGACTCGACGCTGTCGGGCCGGAACTCGCTCGCCGGCACGCGGGCGAATTCCACGGCGCGGCGGTCGGCGTAGCCCTGATGCTCGAGGTTGTGGATGGTGAAGACCGTCGCGGCGCGCCCGAGCGGCGTGTCGCGCAGGGTGGTGTTGAGCAGCACCGGCACAAAGCCGGTCGTCCAGTCGTGGCAATGGATCACGTCCGGAATCCAGTCGAGCTGCGCGCAGAGTGTGAGCGCCGCGCGTGAGAAGAAGATGAAGCGCAGGTCGTTGTCCGCATGGGCTCCCCACGGGCCGCTGTACACCTCAGTGCGCCCGAAAAAACCGTCGTGCTCGATGAAATATGCCGGGACCGCGCCGCCGGGCAGTACGGTCTGCCAGGTGCGCGCCCAGTGGGTCTCCGCGCCGACCTCCACGCCGAGCGGCTCGGCCCGCGCCTCCCAGTCGGCCCCCCGGCGCAGCGAGCCGTAGGCGGGGCACACCAGCCGCACATCGTGGCCGAGCGCGGCGAGGGCCGGGGGCAGTGCGCCCGCCATGTCGGCGAGGCCGCCGACCTTCACGAAGGGCTCGACTTCCGGGGTGACGAAAAGGATTTTGAGCGGTGCCACACTCCGAGGGAAACGCGGCTGGGGCCGCTGGCGAGGGTAAATTGGCGGCGCGCGCGGGGCTCACTGCCGGTATTCCAGCCGCGCCCGTTTCCGGTAGGCCGCTGGGGCCAGGCCGACTTCGCGGCTGAAGACCGTGGTGAAGTAGCTGCGGTCACAGAAGCCGCAGCGCTCGGCGATCAGCTCGACGGGTTCGTCGCCGTGCTGCAGCGCCAGCCGGGCGGCTTCCAGCCGCCGCTGCAGCAGGAAGCGCCGCGGGGTCACCCCAAGCTGCTGGCGGAACAGACGGGCGAAACCCCCTCCGCTCAGACTGGCGGTGCGGGCCAGGGCGGCGTTGCTCCACGCCTGCCCGGGATCCCGCTCGATCTCCGCCATGCTGCGCCGCAGGCGGCCATCCGGCACCGGCCGCGGCCGCGCCGCGGGTCCGGCCGCCGCCAGCACCGTGGCGATCAGCGCAATTGTCAGCCACGGCTCCGTCACCCCGGGCCCCGACTCGTCGGGCAGCCGGTCCTGCAGGGTGGCCAGCAGCGGCCGGGCCTCCGTGGGCAGCGGCACGGCCCAGACGGCGTCGTGCATCCGCCGCCACTCGCCGCCGAGCACGAAGTGCGCATAGAGATGGCAGCCGATGCGGTTCCGCAGCCGCGCCTCAAAGTGCGTGTGCGGGGCCACCACGACGCAGTGGCACGGCCCGAGGGCGATCTCCTGTCCTTTCCAGACGACCGTGGCCCCCTCGCGGTCGTTCCACCACAGCCGCCAGTAGGGCATCGAGGCTCGGGGCACCGTCCAGCGCCGCAGCGCCGGGGCCAGGCTGCACAACAGGTCGATCTGCAGCGGAAAGGTGAGCGCGTGGCGCGGGTCCATGTTCAGAAATCTAACATTCCGGTGAGTCGGGTCGATAGCTTTCTTGCCGCCGTCCGCTATGATACCGCGCCGTCCCCACCGCCTCCGGTTCTGACGGCCGATTGTTTCTTCCTCAAATAGATTCAGCCCACCCCCGGATCCCCATGACCCATCGCCGTTCCACCCCCTTCGGGCGCACCGTCTTCCGCGCCGCCGCCTTGGCGCTGACCGCCGCCGTTCCCGCCGCCGTTTTTGCCGCCGCCCCGCTGAAGCCCGACCGCGGCGGCGTCACCGCCGCCATGGCCGGTCCCTACGATTACGGCGTCATGGGTCCGCCGGCGACGCCCGCCATCGTCGCCGCGGCCGACCAAGCGGTCACCACGCCGATGCCCGCCGGCCCGTTTGCACCGACGTGGGATTCGGTCCAGAAAAACTACCAGGCGCCGTCGTGGCTCAGCGACGCCAAGTTCGGCATCTTCATGCACTGGGGGATCTATTCCGTGCCGGCCAAGGGCCCCAGCGCCGCCGAGTGGTACGAAAAGCACATGTATGCCGGCGCCGATGCCCAGTGGCACGCGCAGACCTTTGGCCCGCAGGAAAAATTCGGCTACAAGGACCTCATCCCGCTCTTCACCGCGGCGAAATGGGATCCCACGGCCTGGGCCGTGTTGTTCAAGAAAGCCGGCGCCCGCCTCGTCATGCCCTGTGCCGAACACCACGACAACTTCGCTCTCTGGGATAGCGCGGTGACGCCGTTCAACGCCGTGAAGATGGGGCCCAAGCGCGACCTGATCGGCGAGCTCGGCGCCGCCGTCCGAAAGCAGGGGCTCAAGTTCGGCGTCTCCAACCACGGCATGGAAAATTTCACCTTTGTCGTCCCGACCGACGCGCTCGACGCCCGGCTGCGCGCCGCCAAGGCCGACCTCTACGATCCGGCATGGGCCTCGTTCTACAACGTGGCCGACCGCAGCGACGCCGCGATGACCCGGTTCCTCACCGACTGGGTCAACCGCAACCTCGAGCTCATCGACAAGTATCAGGTCGACATCCTCTGGTTCGACAACGGGGTCAATCTGCGCGTGCTTGACCCGCTCAAGCTCCGCGTCGCCGCCTATTATTACAACCGGGCGAAGGAGTGGGGAAAGGGTGTCACCATCGGCACCAAGTATGTCGCCTACGCCCCCAGCAACGACGACACCAAGCAGATCGGCGCTGTCATCGACTTTGAGAAGGTCGGCGGCCGCTCCCCGGCCGGCATCCGCCCCGGTCCCTGGATGGTCGACGACCCCATCGGCAGCACCTGGGGCTACAGCACCGGCATGTCGGTTTCCAACCCCGGCACGGTTCTGGGCAAGATCATCGACACCGTGAGCAAGGGCGGCTTTTACATGCTCAACATCTCGCCCATGGCCGACGGCACGATCCCTGAGGCGCAGCAGACCACGCTGCTCGGAATCGGCGCGTGGCTCGACGTCAACGGCGACGCCATCTACGGCACCCACCCGTGGACAAAGTTCAGCGAGGGCGGCGCCGGGCGCGGAGCCGCCAGCTGGCATTTTACCGTCAAGGCTGGCGCCCTCTACGCCATCGGGGCCGCCACGCCCGGTGCGGAGACGAGCCTCGCATCCGTCGGAGCCGCCGCTGGCAAGGTGGCGAAAGTCGAGCTGCTGGGCAGCCCGGCCCCGCTCGCGTTTTCCCAGGATGCCTCCGGCCTCCGCATCACGCTTCCCTCGCAGCTGGCCTCCGGTCGCTTGCCGGTCGCCCTCAAGATCACCGGGCTGAACCTCCCCTGAGCCGCGCAGCTTCGGCAGCCCTTGGTTGCTGAAGCCACCCATGACAACATTCCTTTCCTTCACCCCGGATGCCGCCGGGCTGCATGTGACTTTTCCTCACGAAAAATCCGGCGACCTCGCGTACGCCCTCAAGATCACCGGCTACCGGCTCAGGTGAGCCCCGCACCCAATTCGCCATCCCCCGCCGTCATGAAATTCTCCGCCGTCCGCCAGCGTCCCCGCTCCTTCCCGCTGTTCGCCCTGGCCTGCGCCGCCCTTCTGCCCCGGCCGTCCTTCGCCCAATCGGGGCCGCGCGCCACTCCTGATCAGGTGGCGGCCGCGCTTGCGGACACGCCGACAATCCCCGCCGGACCCTTTGCGGCCAACTGGGATTCCATCCGCGCGAACTACCAGACGCCGGAGTGGTTTCTCGACGCCAAGTTCGGCATCTTCATGCATTTTGGCCTCTACTCCGTCGCGGCGCACGGCAGCGAATGGTATGAGAAATACATCTACGGCGGCAACGCGGCGATTGAGCAGTGGCATGTGCAGAAGTTCGGCCCGCTCGACACCCATGGCTACATCAAGCTCGCCGACCAGTATGCGAAGAATTTCGACCCGGAGAAATGGGCGGAGCTCTTCAAAAAAGCCGGGGCGAAATACATCGTGCCGACCGCCCAGCATCACGATGGTTTTGCCAATTGGGACAGCGCCTTCACGCCGTTCAACTCGATGCACTACGGACCCAAGCGGGATATCGTCGGCGATTTGGGAGCTGCCGTGCGCAAGCAGGGGCTCAAGTTCGGCGTCTCGAACCACGGGATGGAGCACTTCAGCTTCATCGCCACGCCCAAGGCGGATCTGAAAAGCGATCTCATGGATCCGGCCTACGCCGATTTCTACCAGGTGGCCGACCGCAGTCCGGCCGCGCTGGTGAAGTTTCTCTCGGTCTGGGTGAAGCAAAATGACGAGCTCATCGACAAGTACCAGCCTGACCTGCTCTGGTTCGACAACGGCGTGAACGGCCGGGTCTTCGATCCGCTCAAGCTCGCCGTGGCGGCCTATTACTACAATCGCGCCGCGGGGTGGGGCAAACAGGTTACCCTCAGCACCAAGAGCGACGCCTATCTTGCCGGCAGTGTGTTGGACTACGAGCGCCAGGGCCGCGCTCCCAAGCTGCTGGTGCCAACGCCCAATGTCTGGGAGGTCGACGATCCGATCGGCGAGAAATTCGGCTACGTCGAGGGCATGAAGCTCACGACATCGGCGGGGGTGGTTCGCACCCTCATCGAGGATGTGTGCCGCGGTGGCGCCCTCATGCTCAACATCTCGCCCAAGGGCGACGGCACCATTCCGGAGGAACAGCAGCAGATCCTCCTCGGGGTCGGCGTCTGGCTCGCGGTCAACGGTGACGCCATCTACGGCTCCCGCACCTGGACGACCGCCGGGGAGGGTGACATTCGCTACACGAAAAAGGGCGACACCCTCTACGCCATCGTGGAACGCCCGGTTGCCGGGAAGGAAGTGGTCCTGCCCGCGCTCGCCACCGGCAAAGCCCCCGCCGGCAAAATCAATAAAGTCGAGTGGCTCGGCTCCCCGGCCGCCGTCACTTTCATTCAGGACGAGACCGGCCTCAAGGTGGCGCTGCCCGCGACACTTCCGAGCGATTTTGCCGCCGCGCTCAAGATTACCGGGCTGAATTTGAAGTAAACGTACGTCCGCCCCGTTCGCCTGATGAAATTTCTCCGTCTCACCCTCTGGCTCGGCGTTGCGCTCGCCCTGCTCGGCGGCTGCCGGACGGCGGCCGCGCCGGTCGCGAAGACCGGGGGCCGGATCAAGGTTCTCATCGTCGACGGCTTCAGCAATCACGACTGGCAGAAGACCACCGCCCTGATTCAGACCGTCCTCGGGCCCACCGCTCTGTTTGACGTCTCGGTCTCGACCTGTCCGCCGACCGCAACTTCGCCCGGCTACGCCGCCTGGCGTCCGGCTTTCCGGGACTTCGACGTCGTGATCCAGAATTGCAATGACATCAGTCGCAGTGGTCCGGCCTGGCCCGAACCGGTGCGGAAGGACTTCGAGGACTACGTCCGCGGCGGCGGCGGAGTTTACATTTTCCATTCCGCGCAAAACGCCTTTGCCGGCTGGCCGGCCTACAACGAGATCATTGGCCTCGGCTGGCGTCCCGTCACTTACGGCACCGCCATTCAAATCGGGGACGACGGAAAACTTTTCCGCCTGCCACCGGGGCAGGGCCGCGCCACCAGCCACGCGCCCAACGGCGACGTCGTGGTCCATCTGCTCGGCGAACACCCGATCCACGCCGGTCTGCCCCCGGCCTGGAAGACCCCCCATCTCGAGGTTTACTACGACGCCCGCGGACCGGCGGAAAACGTCGAGGTCCTCTCCTACGCCCGTGATCCGCGCTTCGGTGACAACTGGCCGGTCGAGTGGACGGTCAAATATGGCGAGGGTCGCGTTTACGTCGCAACCTTCGGCCATGTCTGGCGTCCGGGGCCCAATGACAACGATCCGGATTCCGAGGCGATGCGTTGCGCCGGCGTCCAGACGATGCTGGTCCGCGCCCTGCAATGGCTCGCCCGACGCCCGGTCACTTTCCCGGTGCCGCCGGATTTTCCAACCGCCGACCACACCTCGATCCGCGCGAAAATTCCGCTCCCGGCCGCCGCCGCCCCGTGACCCGGCGCGACCACCTCGACAATCTTTACCTTCTCCCCTGTCATCCCTTCCATGGAATATCGCACGCTCGGCCGCACCGGCCTCAAAGTTTCCGCCCTCGCCTTCGGCGGGTCCTCGCTCGGCTCCGCCTTCCGGGCGATTGACGAGAACGAGGGTATCCGTGCCGTCCATACGGCCATCGACCAGGGCATCAATCTGATCGACACCGCCCCCTACTACGGGGCGACGACGGCCGAGACCGTCCTCGGCCGGGCCCTGCGCACCGTCCCGCGCGACCGCTATTATCTGGCGACGAAGGTCGCCCGGTACGGCCCGGAACCCAAGGACTTTGATTTCTCCGCCCGTCGCGTCACGGCGAGCGTGGACGAGAGCCTGGCCCGGCTGGGGGTCGACTACGTCGATTTCATCCAGGTGCACGACATGGAATTTGGGGACCTGGAGCAGATCATCACCGAGACCATCCCGGCGCTGCAGGCGCTGAAGGCCCGGGGCAAGGTCCGCTTCGTCGGTATCTCTTGCCTGCCGGTGCGCCTGTTCCGGCAGGTACTCGACCGGGTGGCGGTCGACCAGATCCAATCCTATTGTCACTATTGTCTCAACGACACCGCGCTCGCCGAGCTCCTGCCCTACCTGCGGGCCAAGGGCGTGGCCATCTTCAATTCGGCCCCGCTCGCGATGCGCCTGCTGAGCAACGAGGGCCCGCCCGCCTGGCATCCCGCCCCGGCCGCGCTCCGCGCCCAATGCGCCGAGGCCGCCGCCCACTGCCGGGCCCGCGGTTCCGACCTCGGCAAGCTCGCCCTCCAGTTCTCGGCCGCGAATCCGGAAATCCCGACACACATCGTCGGCACCGCCGATCCCAAACGGGTGTTGCAGAATCTCCGCGAGATGCACGAGCCGATCGACCACACCCTCCTGGCCGAGGTGCAGGCCATCCTGGCGCCGGTCCACAACCTGACCTGGCCTTCCGGCCGGCCGGAGAACAACTAGACCGCTTCCGCTATTTTCCATCCATGAAAACCTTTGTCATCGACGCCCCCGGGAAATCCTCCTTCGGCGAAAAAGCCCAGCCGGTGCCCGCGCCCGGCGAGGTCCTGCTCGAAATCCGCCGGCTCGGATTTTGCGGCACCGACCTGAACACGTTCCGCGGCGGCAACCCGCTGGTCACCTATCCGCGCATTCCCGGCCACGAAATCGCCGCCATCATCGCCGCGGTGACCCCGGGGGTGCCCGCGAGCCTGGCCGTCGGCCAGGCCGTCACAGTCATGCCATACACAACCTGTGGCCGGTGCACCTCCTGCCGCAGCGGCCGCGTCAACGCCTGCCGGCACAACCAGACCCTCGGCGTCCAGCAGGAGGGCGCGTTCACCAGCTTTATCACCGTGCCGTGGGAAAAGGTCGTCACCGCCCGGCTCGGGCTCCGCGAACTCGCGCTGGTCGAGCCCCTCGCCGTCGGCTTCCACGCCGCCGCCCGCGGCCGCGTCACGAGCGAGGACACCGTGCTCGTCTTCGGCTGCGGCATGATCGGGCTCGGCGCCATCGCCGCCGCCGGCCTCCACCGCGGCGCGACCGTCATCGCCGTGGACATCGAGGACGCCAAGCTCGCCCTCGCCCGCAAGGCCGGCGCGACCCACACCGTCAACTCGCGGACGGAGAACCTTCACGAGCGCCTGCAGGCGCTGACTCACGGCGACGGCCCGAACGTCGTCATCGAGGCGGTCGGCACACCCGCGACCTTTGTGGCCGCGGTGGACGAGGTCTGCTTCGCCGGCCGCGTCGTTTACATCGGCTACGCCAAGGCGCCTGTTTCCTACGAGACGAAGTATTTTGTGATGAAGGAGCTCGACATCCTCGGCTCGCGGAATTCCACCGCGGATGATTTCCGGGCCGTCATCACGATGCTCGAAAGCGGCCGTTATCCGGTGGAGGAGACCGTCACCCGCACCGTGCCGTTTGCCGAGGCGGGCGCGGCGCTGCAGCAATGGTCCGATCAACCCGGAGCCGTCACCAAGATTCACGTGGAGCTGACCTGACCCGATCGTCCCCGCCGCCCTTTCGCCCATGCCCCGGATCGACGCCCACCACCACTTCTGGCATTACACGCCGACGGAATACGGTTGGATCGACGATTCGATGGCCGTGCTCCGGCGCGACTTCGGCCCGGCCGAGCTGGCGGAGGAGTTGCGCGCCACCGGCATCGAGGGCGTGGTCACCGTCCAGGCCCGGCAGACGCTCGCCGAGACGCGGTGGCTGCTCGAGCTGGCGGCGGTCCACCCGTTCATCCGCGGCGTGGTCGGTTGGGTGCCGCTCACCGATACCGGCGTGCGGGCGCTGCTCGCCGAGTTGGTGGCCCGGCCCGGGCTCCGTGGTGTGCGCCATGTGCTCCAGGGCGAACCCGACGACAGCTACATGCTGCGCGCCGACTTCAACCGCGGTCTCGGCCAGTTGCGCCGTTTTGGTCTGGTCTACGATCTCCTGATCTTTGAGCGGCACCTGCCGACGGCGGTGGAACTGGTGACTCGCCACCCCGACCAGGTCTTTGTCCTCGATCACATTGCCAAGCCGCGGATTCGGGACGGCCAGCTGGAGCCGTGGTCGCGGAATCTACGCGAGCTGGCCCGCCGGCCGAATGTCTTTTGCAAGGTCTCTGGGTTTGTTACCGAGGCCGATCTCCGCGGCTGGACCGAGGAACAGCTGCGCCCCTATTTCGACACCGTCCTGGCAGCCTTCGGCCCGGACCGTCTGATGTTCGGCTCGGACTGGCCGGTTTGCCTCGCCGCCTGCGGCTATGCCCGCTGGCACGCGCTGGTGCGCAGTTGGGCGGCCGGCCTCGCCGCCGCCGAGCAGGAAAGCCTGTTCGGCGGCACCGCCGCCAAAACCTACGGTCTATAAACCACGTTGACGAACCGACCCCGCCCTGACGTCCTTTAACCTCCCCCCACCCACAACCCACGCCCGCCATGAAGACCCCCTTGTTCCGCCTCGCCGCCGTGCTTGTCCTCGCCGCCGCCTCCGCCGCGTTCGGCGCCGAAACCATCCAGATTGCCGCCATTCCGAAGAGCACCGGCAATGAATTCTGGGAAACCGTCGGCCGCGGCGCCAAGCAGGCCGCCAAGGACCTCGGCGTCAATCTCCGCTGGGAGGGTACGCTCACCGAGACCGAGATCGCCGAGCAGAACAAGATCATCGAGAACATGGTCAACCTCGGCGTGAAGGGCATCGCCCTCGCCCCGCTCAACCAGAAGGCCATGCGCAAGCAGGTCGAGGCGGCGGTCGCCGCCGGCATCCCGGTCGTCATCTTTGACTCGGCCGTGGACGGCACCGCGCAGTCCAGTTTCGTCGCCACCGACAACCACCAGGGCGGCATCATGGGCGGCAAGGAGCTGGTCCGCCTGGTCGGCGACAAAAAGGGCGTGAAGGTCATGTGCATGCGCTTTGTCCAGGGCACCGGCAGCACCGAGGCCCGCTCGCTCGGCTTCATCGAGACGGCCAAGGCGGCCGGCTACACCGTCGCCGCCGATCCGTATCCGGATTCCGGTGACGTCGCCGGCTGCAAGACCGCCGCCGCCAACGCGCTCGAGAAGTTCGTCAAGGACGGTGCGCTCGACCTCGATGGCATCTTCGCCGCCAACCTCGTCTCGACCCTCGGCGTCTCCTCGGCCCTCGACGACCTGCGCAAGAGCGGCATCAAGGTGACCGTGAAATTTGTCGGGTTCGACTCCTCCTCCAAGCTGGTCGAGGAGGTGCAGGCGGGCCGCATCGACGCGCTGGTCGCGCAGAATCCCGAACGCATGGGCTACCTCGCCGTCGAGACGCTCGTGAAAGTCATCCACGGCGCAAAGGTGCCCGCGATGGTCGACACCGGCGCCGTGCTGGTGACCAAGGACGCCCTCACCAAGGATCCCGCCGTCCGCAAGCTCGTCGGTCTGCCCTGAATGACATCCCGCCTCGAGATGCGCGGCGTGCGCCGCAGCTTTGGCGCCACGCTCGCGCTCCGGGGGGTGGAACTGACGGTTGCGCCCGGCGAGGTCATGGCGCTCGTCGGCGAAAACGGCGCCGGCAAGAGCACGCTGATGAAGGTCCTCTCGGGCGCCATCGCGCCCGATGGCGGCGAACTGCGGCTAGATGGCGAGCCCTATGCGCCGGCCGATCCGCTCGACGCCCGCCAGCGGGGCGTGGCGATGATCTACCAGGAGCTCGCCCTCGCGCCGCACCTGTCGGTGATGGAGAACATTCTCCTCGGCATCGAGCCGGTGCGCGGTCCGCTTGTGCGCTGGGCCGAGCTGCGCCGCCGCGCCGTGGCCGCGCTTGCCGAGGTCGGTCTGGATCAGGTCGCCCCCGAGACCCAGGTGCGCCGGCTGGCCATCGCGCAGCAGCAATTGGTCGAGATCGCCCGCGCCGTTGCGCTCGACTGCCGGGTGCTCGTCCTCGACGAGCCGACCAGCTCGCTCACGGCCCGGGACATTGAGAAGCTGTTCGCTCTCATCCGCCGGCTCAAGGCCCGCGGCATCGCTGTCGTCTACATCTCACATTTTCTCGAGGAGGTGCGGGCGATTTCCGACCGCTTCACCGTGCTGCGCGATGGCGAAACGGTCGGCGCGGGAGTCACGGCCGGGACGCCGTCGGAGCAGATCATCGCGCTGATGGTCGGCCGGAATGTGGCTGAGCTCTATCCCCGCTCGGTGCGCACCCCGGGACCGGTGGTGCTGTCCGTGACCAACCTCGCGGCCGAGGGCAAGCCGCTGGCGGCCTCGCTGGAGCTGCGGGCGGGCGAGGTGCTGGGCATTTCCGGCCTGGTCGGCGCGGGCCGCACCGAGCTGATGCGCGCGATCTTCGGGCTCCGCCGCGTGCTGGCGGGGGAGATCAGTGTCGGCGCCTTCGGCGGGGCGGCGGATCCGCAACAGCGTTGGGCGCAGCGGGTGGGGCTGGTCAGCGAGGATCGCAAGACCGAGGGCCTCGCGCTCGGTCTGAGCATCGCCGACAATCTCACGCTCGCCCGGCTCTCCGGCCTCGGCCCGTTCGGCCTGGTGCTGCCCTCGCGCCAACAGGCCGCCTGTGCGCCGTGGATCGCAAAGATTCCCATCAAATGCCAGGGTCCCGCCCAGTCCATCGGCGGACTCTCCGGCGGCAATCAGCAGAAGGTTGCCATCGCCCGCCTGCTCCACGCCGATGTCGACGTGCTGCTGCTGGACGAGCCAACCCGGGGCATCGACGTGGGCTCCAAAGCGCAGATTTATCAGTTGATCGATGAACTCGCCGTGCGCGGCAAAGCCGTCCTTATGATCAGCAGCTACATTCCCGAGTTGCTCGGCGTCTGCGACCGCATCGCCGTGATGTCCCGCGGCCGGCTCGGCCCTGCGCGTCCCCGGTCGGATTGGGACGAGCATCAGCTGATCACCGCCGCCATCGGCCAGGAGGAGGCCGCATGAGCGCCCCGTCCGAAACCGCCAAGTCATCAGGGGGCGGGCTCGCAGCCTTCTTCAAGGGGCCCGGCGGCAACCTCCTCGGCCGGTTCCTCGCGCTCGTACTCGTCTTCGCCTTTTTCGCCGTGATGGTGAACGAGGGAAAATTCTACACTCTGCGCAACCTGGAGAACATCCTCCGCCAGTCCTGCGTCTATGCGACCGCCGGTCTCGGCATGACCATGGTCATCATTGCCGCGGGCATTGATCTTTCCGCCGGCTCGCTCATCGCCATCTCGGTGGTGGCCACCGCCTGGGTGCTGGGGCCGGATGACAACGGTGGGGTGCGGCTGTTCGTGGCCCAGCATCCGACGCTCGCACCGCTGCTGGCGGTCAGCGTGGGCGTGCTTTCGGCGACGCTTGCCGGGCTGTTCAACGGCACGATCATCGTCGGCCTGCGCCTGATGCCTTTCATTGTCACGCTCGGCACGATGGGCATGATCCGCGGCCTGGCCAAGGGGCTGGCGCACGAGAAGGACATCTATCCGCCCGGCGACGAGACCTGGATCAATCACATCATGGATCCGCGGCTGGCCAACTGGATCGCCCGTTTCCACGATCCGGCGCTGGCGGCCAAGACCAGTCCGTGGGCCATTCTGCCGGCGGGGGTGTGGATTCTGTTCGTGGGCGTGATCGTGGCCTCTTTCATCCTGCGCTACACCCGGCTCGGCCGGCACATCTTCGCCGTCGGCTCCAACGAGGAGACCGCGCGGCTCTGCGGCGTCCGCGTCGGCCGCACCAAGCTCTTTGTCTACACCGCCTGCGGCTTCTTCTGCGGCGTCGCCGGCCTGATGCAGTATTCCTACATCGGCGGCATCGGCCAGCCCACCTCGGCGGTCAGCTACGAGCTGTTTGTAATCGCCTCCGTCATCATTGGCGGCGCCAGCTTCAACGGCGGTGAGGGCTCGATTCTCGGGACGCTGATCGGCGCCCTGACGATCACGGTGCTTTACACCGGCGGCCAGCAGATGGGCTGGCCGAAATGGGTGCAGGAAATCGTCATCGGCGGCATCATCATTGGCGCCGTCGCGCTCGACCGCCTGCGCCACCGCCGCCAGGGCTGAGACCGGGCCGGAAGTGAATTGCTGGCCCGCTCGCGAGGCTGGCACCCTAACCCAAATATCCTTGGAGCAACGCTCCAGGGGGATGGTGCAACACTGTAGCCGGGGTCGCTGACCCCGGTGTTCTTGGCCAGCAATTGCAAACCCCGGGGTCGGCGACCCCGGCTACAACCACGCCGATGCAAGCTTCGGGGAATAAACCCTTGGACGTTTCATGCGAGCGCAAATGACGGCCGGGGAATATCTCACCCCGCCGTGGCAGCCAAGGGCGCCGATGGAGCCGGGCGGGGCGGGGCGACAGGCTTCGGCTCGGGGGCGGCCGGTTTCTTCCCGGCCGAGGCGAGGTGCTGGTAGTGGGCGAAGTTCTCGTGCACCCGGATTTGGGCCCGGCTGGACAGCTCCAGTGCGCGTTCCGGCGCGATGTGCTTCAGGACCGAGAAGCGGGTTTCGTTCCCAGTGAACTTGCCGAGCTCAATCTTTGGGGCAGGCGAGTCGAGGCGGAGCGGCTGCTCCCCGGCCGCGGCGCGGCGCGGGTCGTAGCGGAAGAGCGGCCAGTAGCCGGAGTCCACCGCGAGCTTCTGCTGCTCGAGTCCGAGGTGGAGCGAGAAGCCGTGGGCGATGCAGTGCGAGTAGGCGATGACGAGGGCGGGGCCGGGATAGGCCTCGGCTTCGCGCAGGGCGGCGATGGTCTGGCTGTCCTTCGCCCCGAAGGCGACATGGGCGACGTAGATGTGCCCGTATTGCATGGCGATGAGAGCGAGGTCCTTCTTGGCCCCGGCCTTGCCGCCGGCGGCGAATTTCGCGACCGCGCCCATCGAGGTGGACTTGGATGACTGGCCGCCGGTGTTGGAATAGACCTCGGTGTCGAGCACCAAGACCTTCACTGGGGCGCCCGAAGCGAGCACATGGTCGAGGCCGCCGTAGCCGATGTCATAGGCCCAGCCATCGCCCCCGACGATCCAAACGGTCTTGCGGACGAGGTCGTCGGCGAGGGCTTCAAGCCGGCGGGCCGGCGGCAGATCGAGGCCGCGCAATACGATGCGCAGGGCGGAGACGCGCTCCCGCTGGGCGGCGAGCTCGGTTTCGGTGCCCTGCGGGGCGGTGAGCAAGGCGTCGGCGAGCGTGTCGCCGATGCGCGGCGCGAGCGTGCGCAGGAGGGCCTGCGCGGCGCGGGTGCGCTGGTCGGCGGCGAGATGGAGGCCGAAACCGAACTCGGCGTTGTCCTCAAAGAGCGAGTTGGCCCAGGTGGGGCCGCGACCGTCACCATTTTTGCAATACGGGGTGGTCGGCAGGTTGCCGCCGTAGATGGAGGAACAACCGGTGGCGTTGGCGATGAGCAGGCGGTCGCCGAAGAGCTGGGTCAGCAGCTTGAGGTAGGGGGTCTCGCCGCAGCCGGCGCAGGCGCCGGAGAATTCGAAGAGCGGCTGCATGAACTGGGTGCCCTTGACGGTCGAGGGATCGAGCTTCGTGCGGTCGGGGTCCGGGAGCGTCAGGAAGAAGTCCCAGTTGGCGCGCTCGGCCGCGAGGAGCGGCGGCTGGGCCGCCATGTCGATTGCCTTGTGGCGCGGGTTGGACTTGTCCTTGGCCGGGCAGACCTGGACGCAGAGCGAGCAGCCGGTGCAATCCTCGGGCGCGACCTGGAGCGTGTAGCGCTGGCCGGGGGTTTCGGTGGAGCGGAACGGCGTCGAGAGAAACGTCTCCGGGGCGCCGGCGAGCAGCGCAGGGTCGTAGTACTTGGGGCGGATGGCGGCGTGCGGGCAGACGAGCGCGCACTTGTTGCACTGGATGCAGAGGGCGGCGTCCCAGACCGGGATCTCGAGGGCGATGTTGCGCTTCTCGAAGCGGGCGGTGCCGGTGGGCCAGGTGCCGTCCTCGGGCATGGCGCTGACGGGCAGGTGGTCGCCGTCGTTGGCGAGGAGGCGGGTGGTGACCTTGAGGACGAACTCGGAGGCGCCGGAGTGGGGGCGGGCGGCGGCGGAGACCGGGTGGGTGCCATTGAGCGCGGCGGGCCCGGCGGTCGCGACGGCGACTTCGTGCAGGTTGGCGAGCGCGGCGTCGACGGCGGCGCAGTTCATCGCGACGATCTGCTCGCCCTTGCGGCCGTAGGTCTTGACGATGGCCTTCTTGATCTGGGCGATGGCTTCGTCCTGCGGGAGCACGCCGGAGAGAGCAAAAAAGCACGTCTGGAGGACGGTGTTGGTGCGGCGGCCCATGCCGGAGTCCTGGGCGACGCGAGTGGCGTCGATCACGAACAGCCGGAGCTTGCGGGACACGATGGTGTCGCGCCAGTCCTGCGGCAGCCGGGTCCAGGTGTCGGCGGCGGAATGGGGCGAGTTGAGCAGCACGGTGGCGCCGGGGGCCGCGAAGCCGAGGATGTCCTGCTGGCCGACGAACCCGAACTGGCTGCACGCGACGAAGTCCGCCCGGCGGATGAGCCATGGCGCCTGGATCGGCCGCGGGCCGAAGCGCAGGTGGGAGGTGGTCATCGAGCCCGATTTTTTGGAGTCGTAGACAAAATAACCCTGGGCAAAGTTGTCCGTCTGCTCACCGATGATCTTGATGGAGTTCTTGTTCGCCCCGACCGTGCCGTCGGCCCCGAGGCCGATGAAGACACAGCGGCGGACATCCGCGGATTCCAGGTCAAAGCCCTCGTCAAAGCCGAGGGAGGTGCCGGAGACGTCGTCGATGATGCCGACGGTGAAATGGTTGAACGGCTCGAGCCGGCCGAGGTTTTCGAAGACCGCGCGGGCCATGCCGGGGGTGAATTCCTTGGAGCCGAGGCCGTAGCGGCCGCCGACGACGCGGGGCGAGCCCGCGAGCGGGGAGCGGGCCTCGGCGAGGGCGCCGAGCACATTGAGGTAGAGCGGTTCGCCGAGGGAGCCGGGCTCCTTGGTGCGGTCGAGCACGCCGAGGGCCTGGACAGTGCGGGGCAGGGCGTCGATGAACGCCGGCATGAGGAACGGCAGAAAGAGCCGCACGGCGAGCACGCCGGTCTTTTCGCCATGGGCGTTGAGCCATTCGGCGGCGGCGACGGCGGTCTCGACGGCGCTGCCCATGCAGACGATGACGCGTTCGGCTTCGGGGTGGCCGTAGTATTCGAACAGCCGGTAGCGCCGGCCGGTGGCGCGGGCGAACCGGTTCATCACGTTCTGCACGATCCCCGGCAGGGCGGTGTAGTAGCGGTTGACCGTCTCGCGGCCCTGGAAATAGACGTCGGGATTCTGCGCCGTGCCGTGCAGGGTCGGATGATCGGGGGACATGGCCCGGGCGCGGAATTTGGCGATGGCGTTCTCGTCGATGACGGCGCGCAGGTCGTCGTCGCCGAGCTGGGCAATCTTGGCGACCTCGTGCGAGGTGCGGAAACCGTCGAAGAAATGGAGGAACGGCAGGCTCGACTCGTAGGAGGCGGCCTGGGCGATGAGGGCGAGATCGTGCGCCTCCTGGACGCTGTTGCTGCAGAGCAGGGCGCAGCCGGTTGCGCGGCAGGCCATGACATCCTGGTGGTCGCCGAAGATGGACAAACCCTGCGCAGCCAGGGCGCGGGCACTGACGTGGAAGGTGAACGGCAGCAGCTCCCCGGCGATCTTGTAGAGGTTGGGGATCATCAGCAGGAGGCCCTGCGAGGCCGTGAACGTGGTGGTGAGCGCGCCGCCGAGCAGGCCGCCATGGACGGCACCGGCCACGCCGCCCTCGGACTGGAGTTGCACCACGCGGGGCACCTCGCCCCAGAGGTTCTTGCGCCCGCCGGCGGCCCATTCGTCGCAGAACTCCGCCATGTTGGATGACGGGGTGATCGGGTAGATCGCGATCAGCTCGTTGAGCCGGTAGGCGACGGAGGCGACGGCTTCGCTCGCATCACAAGTGACGAAATGGGACAGGGAACCGGAGGGTTTCATTGGGAGAGCGCACCCAGGCAGCGGGCGAGTCCCGGATTATGCCAAAATATGCACAATCCGGTCTGCGCACTGCTTGGCGTAGGCGGCGCAGAAATTGCGCAGGACCGGGAATGGGGTCGGAAATGAAGTACTTTCATTCCAGTGGTTTCGGGATGGGGCCGCGCCCCGCCGCGGATGTAAACTATTGCGCCGCCGGTGGTCGGTGGTCAATCTGCCCGCAACCCCATGAAGCTGACCAACCCCGGTCTCGGACTGCTACTGGCGCTGGCGTGGCCAGGCCTGCCGGCCCTGGTGCGTGGCTCTGATGCGCCACCGGACCGGGTCATCGCGGCAGACTGGCAGCAGGTTCTGGGACCGCGTTCGGACCTCTTTCGTGAGTGCGTCGGTGCCGGCCGGGCGGCGGAGGGGCTCCGTGCGGAATGGCAGCGGCAGCTAAAGCTCTGCCGCGACGAGATCGGCTTCAAATACATCCGGTTTCACGGCCTGCTCAGCGATGACATGGCGGTTTACGCCGAGGCCAGGGACGGCACCCCTCGGCACAACTGGCAATACATCGACCAGCTTTACGACGCGCTGCTGGCGACCGGCGTCCGGCCCTTCGTTGAGCTCAGTTTCATGCCCTCGGCCTTGGCCAGCGGCTCGAAGACCATCTTCTGGTGGAAGGCCAACGTCACGCCGCCCAAGGACTACGCCAAGTGGGACGCGTTGATCACGGACTTGGTGCGGCACTGGACGGAGCGGTACGGGGCGGACGAGGTGAAGACTTGGCCCTTCGAAGTCTGGAACGAGCCGGACTATCCGGGGTTCTGGGGACCGAGCAGCCAGCCCGACAAGGGCCAGGCGGCCTACTTTGAACTCTACGCCCACACCGCCGCCGCCATCCGGGCGGTGAACGCGGGCTACCGGGTGGGCGGCCCGGCCGGCGCTACCACGACCTGGATCAGGCCCCTGATTGCCGAAACCGCCGCGCGCGGGGTGCCGTTGGATTTCATCAGCTACCACACCTACGGCCTCGGGGGCGGCGCCAGCGGCCTCGACGAGTACGGCGAACAGCTGCACTACCTCGGGTCAAACCTGCTGACGCCCGCGGCCACCGCGAACGGGCAGCGGGCCGTGATCGATGCCAGCGCGCGGCCCGGGCTCCCGGTTCACATCACCGAATGGAGCACATCCTATTCGCCGCGCGACCCGGTGCACGACGCCTATTTTTCCGCGCCCTACATCCTCGCGCAGCTCCGGCGGGCCGGCGCGGGGGTCGCGTCGATGTCGTATTGGGTTTTCACCGACATCTTTGAGGAGAGCGGTCCGCCCCTGCTGCCGTTCCACGGCGGCTTCGGCCTGCTCACGGTCCAGGGCCTTCGGAAACCCGCCTATTTTGCCTACCAATTTCTCGGCCGGCTCGGCCCGACGGAGCTGGTCAACACGGACCGGGACTCGTGGGTCACCCGCGACGACCGCGGCGGCGTCCAGGTGCTGCTGTGGAACCTCACCGATCCGACCGAGGGCGGACGGGTGTCCAACCAGGTGGCCTTCCGCTCCCAGCTGGCGGTGGCCCATCCGGCTGGCGACGTCACCGTGAACCTGGAGCACCTGCCGCCCGGCGACTACCGGCTCACCCGCTGGCAGGTCGGCTACCAGAAGAACGACGCTTATACCGCTTGGCTGGGCTTGGGCTCCCCGGCCCAGCTCACCCGCGCGCAGGAGCAGCAGCTGGCCGCAGCCGCGTCGGGCCGACCTGAATCGGTCCGCACCGTGCCGGTGGCCGCCGACGGCCGTTTTGCGGAGAAGCTCCCCCTGCGCGAAAACGACGTGGTGCTGCTGACGCTGGAGCGGCGCTGAAGGCCGAGCTTGGGCCCGGTGCGGCCAATCACCCGGCGAAGAACTTCTGGATGCGGCGGAGGCTGGTGACCAGGGCGGTGATGTCGGCCTCGGTGTTGTAAACGTAGAAGCTCGCCCGGACGGTGCTGGGCAGGCCGAGCTTGCGCATCAGCGGCTGGTTGCAGTGGTGGCCGCCGCGCAGCGCGATGCCGTCCTGGTCGGCGAACGTCACCACGTCGTGCGCATGGGCGTCCTGCAGCGCGAAGCTCACCAGGCCGGCGCGGGGCGAGCCCGCCTTCGGGCCGAGGACGCGGAGGCCGGGAATCTCGGCAAGGGCGGCGCGGGCCGTGGCGGCGAGCGCGTGGTCGTGCGCGGCGAGCGCGGGGCGGCCGAGGCCGTCGAGAAAGTCCATCGCGGCGTGCAGCGCGACCGCGTCGGCGATGTTGGGCGTGCCGGCCTCAAAGCGTTCGGGCGAGGGCTTCCACGTGGCGTCCGCGTAGGTGACGTTCGCCACCATCCCGCCGCCGGTCTGCCACGGATCCAGCGCGTCGAGCAGCGCGCGGCGGCCGTAGAGGACGCCGATGCCGGTGGGGCCGGCCATCTTGTGGCCGGAGAAGGAGAGGAAGTCGCAGCCGAGCACTTGCACGTCGAGCGGCTCGTGGCCGGAGGACTGGGCGGCGTCGACCACGGTGAGCGCGCCGACGGCCCGGGCGCGGGCGCACAGGTCGGCGGCGGGGTTGATCGTGCCGAGAGTGTTAGAGATGTGGGTGAAGGCGAAGAGCTTCACTTGCGGCGTGAGCAGGCGGTCCAGCGCGGCGAGGTCGAGGCCGTGCTCGGCGTCGGCCCCGGCGACCGGCACCAGCCGGAGGGTCGCGCCCGTGCGGGCGGCAAGACGCTGCCACGGCACAAGATTGGAATGGTGCTCCATCTCGGTCGCGAGGATGACGTCGCCGGCCTTGAGGTGGGTGGGGCCCCAGCTTTGGGCGACCAGGTTGATGCCCTCGGTGGTGCCGCGGGTGAAGATGATCTCCGCGGGGTCGGCGGCGTTGATGAACGCCGCGGCGCGGGCGCGGGCGGCCTCATAGCTGTCGGTCGAGCGCATCGAGAGCGCGTGCAGCCCGCGGTGGACGTTGCTGTTGTCGCGCTCGTAGTAGCGCACGAGGGCGTCGATGACGGCGCGGGGCTTGTGGGTCGTGGCGGCGTTGTCGAGGTAGACCAGCGGCTTGCCGTGGACCGTTTGGTGGAGGGCCGGAAACTGGTCGCGGACGGCGGAGAAATCGGGCGGCATGGGCGGAAGAAAAAGAAGGACTGAAGGTCTAATGACTAAGGTCTAAGGACGGAGGGAAGGATTGGATATCGTTCTCGTTCTCTTCCTCGTTCTCGTTCTCGATCCGAAAAGTCGGGAAAGGAGAACGAGAACGAGTAGGAGAACGAGAACGAATTAGGACGAGAGGGGCTGGTCGGGCTGCTTGAGGGCCTCGAGGGCGGCGTGCCAGCCGAGGGTGGCGCATTTGATGCGGGCGGGAAAGGCGTGGACGCCGGCAAACGCAGCGGTTTCGGAAAACTCCTCGGGCTCGCGGCCAGTGGTCACAATGTCGCGGAACCCGGCGAACGCGGCCTCGGCTTCGGCGGCGGTCTTGCCCTTGAGCTGGGTCGTCATCAGCGAGGCGCTGGCCTGCGAGATGGCGCAGCCCTGGCCGTCAAAGGAGATCTCCGCGATGCGGTCGCCGTCGAGCCGCAGGTAGACGGTGCAGTTGTCGCCGCAGGTCGGGTTGTCGCCGGTGGCGACGCGCGTGGCGGTGGGCAGCCGGCCGCGGTTGCGCGGGCGCTTGTTGTGGTCGAGGATGACGGACTGGTAGAGGTCGCTGAGGTCGGACATGGCGCGAAGGCACCATGAAGTAGATGGGAAGGCCGATGAAGGCAAATCGTGCGGGAAATATCGGCGGGGTGGGGAGCAATGACTAATGACCGCGCCCCCTGCCGCAGCTTGTTGTCGTTGGCAATGTCGGCCCGTTGGGCAAGAGGTACTCCGGGCCGAGGCGCGAGTTCCGGCCAAGCTCAGGGTGGGATCAGGCCGGACAAAGCGTAAGCCTGGAGCAGCACGAGCAGGCCCATGAGTAGAGCCAGGGCGACGCTGTGCCAGAAGACGGCCCGCAACACGGTGCCGGCGTCGGGGCTATCCGGCCGGCCGCCGGTCGCCACGCTGGCCACGACGATGCTTTGCGCGTCGATCATCTTGCCCATCACGCCGCCGGAACTGTTGGCGGCGGCGAGCAGGACGGGCGGGAGATGGAGCTGCTGAGCGGTGACCTTCTGGAGATTGCCAAAGAGGACGTTCGAAGACGTGTCGCTGCCGGTGAGCGCGACGCCGAGCCAGCCGATGAGGGGCGAGAAGAACGGGAACAGCCAGCCGGTCCCCGCCATGGCGAGGCCCATTGTCGTGTCGGTGCCGCTGTAGCGGGTGGTGTAGCCGAGGGCGAGCATCAGCGCGATGGTCAGCAGCGAAATCCGCACGCGCACGAGCGTCTGGCCATAGAGGGCCAGCAGCCGGGCGGGCCGGAGCCCGAGGCAGAGACCGGCCAAGCCGGCGGCGAGCAGCAGCGACGTGCCGGTGGCGGAGAGCAGCTCAAGTTTGAAAATGGCCTCTTCGGGTTTGGCCCCGGCCGCCACCACCGGCGGCACGCGTTGCACCAACTGGTGCAGGCCGGGCACCGGGAGGGCCGGCCCGAACAGTCCGTTGAGCCAACCCTTGACCGACGGCACGCTCCAGAGCGCCACAAAGACCGTGAGAAAGATCCACGGCAGCCACGCGCGCAGGTTTGCCCGCGGGCCGGCGGACGGGGCGGCCGGCGCTTCGTCGGATTCTGGAGCGTCGCCGGGCCGCCAGAACTGCATCAGTCCGACCAGCGCGAGGAGCGACACAGCGGCGCTGGCCAGGTCGACCAGCTGGGGACCGAGAAAATTGCTCACAAAAAATTGGGTGACGGCAAAGCTGAGGCCGGTGACCAGGCAGGCGGGCCAGACGCCGCGCATCCCACGCCAGCCGGCCTGCGCGGCGACGAGCCAGAACGGGACGAGCATCGAGAAGACTGGCAGCTGGCGGCCGACCATGGCGCTGAGCGCCTGGACGTCGAGGCCGGTGACGCTGGCGAGGGTGGTGAGCGGGATGCCGAGCGAACCGAAGGCGACGGGTGCGGTGTTGCCGATGAGCGCGAGCTTGGCGGCTTCCAGCGGTTTGAAGCCGAGCCCGATCATCAGCGCGCCGGTGATGGCGACGGGGGCGCCGAAACCGGCCGCGCCCTCGATGAATGCGCCGAAGCTAAAGGCGATGAGCAGCGCCTGGATCCGCCGGTCGCGCGACACGCCGGCCACCTGGGCCTGCAGCACGGTGAACTGTCCGGTCTCGACCGAGAGCTGGTAGAGGAAAATGGCGTTGAGGATGAGCCAGCCGATCGGGAAGAGACCGAACGCGGCGCCGAAGCCGGCGGCGCGAAACGCCAGCCCCGGGGGCATGCGGTAGACAAAGACCGCGAGGCCGAGCGCGACGAGCAGACCGGCCAGCGCGGCGCGGTGCGCGCGGACGTGGAAGAACGCCAGCAGTCCGAGCAGCGTGACAATCGGCAGGGCGGCAACGAGCGCGGAAACGCCGACGCCGCCGAGCGGGGTGTAGGTTTGGGGCCAGACCATCCGGCTGCGAGACTAGGCGACCCCGCCGGTCGGCGTCGAGCCCGGCGCGCAGCCATTTAGGAGGGGCCATTACAGCCCCAGCTTCGTCTCCGCAGCGGCGATGGTGGCGATGAAGTCGGCGGGGGTGGTGGCGGCGAGCAGGGCGGCCCGGTTGGCAGCGTCCTTGCAGATTTTGCAGAGGGCGCGGAGGACCACCAAGTATTCGCCGGGCTGCGACTCCGGCGTGCCGAGCATGAACAGCAGGTGCACGGTTTCGTTGCCGTGCTCGAAATGAATGCCGGCCCCGCTGCGGCCGACGGCCATGACAATGTTGCGGACGTGTTCGGTGCGCGCGTGGGGCAGGGCGAGACCGTTGCCCAGGCAGGTGGTGTCGAGGCGATCGCGCGCGAGCAGGTCGGCGTAGAAGCCCTCGAAGTTGGTGACGTCGGGGTGGCGGGCGAGGAGCTGGGCGACCTCCGCGAGCGCAGCATCATGCCCGGTGCTTTGCAGCTGAAGCACGATGCGGGTGGGGTCGAGCAGGGACGAGATGCGGCCGGCCATGGCGGGGAAGGCGCAAACTGGCCCGGCCCGGCTGGCGGGACAAGCGCGGAGTTCGGCAGGGGTTAACCACGAAACAAACGAAAGCCACGAAAAGGGATAAAGAAGATCGGTCGGGAATTCTTTAACCGCGAAGGGTCGCGAAGAAACGCGAAAGGTGGCGCGGGTGTTGCGCCCAAAGTGCGCAGGCTAGGCGGCTTATTGCGAAGCTGGTAGGGGCGGCTCTCCGAGCCGTCCGCGTCTGTAGATGGATGTGCGGGTGAGAGCTGCCGCTATCCGGATTCGGGCGTCCAAACGTAAGGCCAAGCCTCAGGTTGATCGACCAGCCCTTTGCGGACCGGATTCATGCGGATGTAGTGGGTCTTCTCCTGAAGGTTTTCGTCGTTGCGCAGGCGATGGTCAAAGAAGCCTTTCTGTCAGACGTCCCCGGCGTCGCGTGCGGTGAACCGTTTCCAGGCGGCAAGCGTTTTTGCGAGATCGCCGTCGCGCGGACATGCGACGAGGGTGTGAAGATGGTCGGGCATGAGCAGCCACAGCGAGACGTGCCAACGGAGCTGCTCGTGGTAGCACCGGACTGCGGTGAGAAGTTTTTCAGCGACTACGGTCGTGCAGAGCTGGTTGGTGCCACGAGTCTGGCAGCACAGCGTGACAAAGTAGGTGGAGTCGCCAACCCAATCGGGCGGAGAGTGATGGAGCCAGCGGCGTTGCGGCAGGGACATGACTGAAACGGAGCGGACGCCTCGGAGAGGCGTCCCTACCGAGGGTTCCCTCGCCGTCAGCCGTCCGCCGGCGGCGGCTCGATCGGGGGGGCGGAGTTGGCCTCCTGCTCCTCGGCGCTCTCGACGATGCGGGCGATGCTCAGGAGCTTGTCGCCCTCGGCTAGGGTCAGGAGCTTCACCCCTTTCCCGCCGCGGTTGACCTCGCGGATGTCCTGCACCGGACAGCGCACGCTCTGGCCCTTCGCGGTGAGCAGCATGATTTCGTCGGTGTCCTTCACGCTCAGCGCGCCGGCGAGGTTGACGGAGCCGTCTTCCGGCAACGTGATCGCCCAGACGCCGCTGCCGCCGCGGTTGATGAGGCGGTAGTCCTCGAAGCGCGTGCGGACGCCGAGGCCGGCCTCGCTGGCGACGAGAAACTTGGCGGTGTGGTCCACGACCTCGATGACGTCGAGGTGGTCGCTCTCGAGCTTGAAACGCATGCCGGTGACGCCGCCGGTGGCGCGGCCGGTGTCGCGGAAGAGCTCCTCGTTGGTCTCGGGGTCGCGTTCGCGGAAGCGGACGGCGAGGCCCTGGTGGGAGACGAGGATGAGCTCGTCGCTGCCGGTGGTGAGGACGGTGCCGATGACCGCGTCGCCCTCGGCGAGGTTGATGCCGATGAGGCCGCCGTCGCGGGTGCAGTTGGCGTAATCGGAGAGAGCGCTCTTCTTGATGATGCCGCGCCTTGTCGCCATGACGAGGAAGCGGTCGGGCGCGAAGTCCTTCACGCAGAGCATGGCGGCGATCTTCTCGCCCTCGGCCAGCCGGAGGAAGGAGGAGATCGACTTGCCCTTCGAGGTGCGGGTGCCCTCGGGGGTGTCGTAGACCTTCTTCGCATGGCACTGGCCGGTGCTGGTGAGGAAGAGGATATAGTCGTGCGTGCTGGCGGTGAAGAGATGCTCGACGAAATCCTCGTCGTAGGTCTCGGCGCCGATCACACCCTTGCCGCCGCGCTTCTGCGAACGGTAGTCGGCCACGCGGGTGCGCTTGAGGAAACCGAGGTGGGAGACGGTGATGACGCAGCCCTCGTTGGGGATGACGTCCTCCATGCGGAATTCGCCGGCGGCGCCGATGATCTCGGTGCGGCGGGGCGACGTGTACTTCGCCTTCATCGCGCCGAGCTCCTCCTTGATCAGCGCCATCAGCTTGGCCTCGGACTCGAGGATGCTGCGGAGTTCGAGGATGAGCTTTTCCAGCGCGAGGTATTCGGCCTCGATCTTGCCGCGCTCGAGGCCGGTAAGCTGGTAGAGGCGGAGCTCGAGGATGGCGTCGGTCTGGCGGTCGGAGAGCGGGTACTTCGCCATCAGGCGCTGCTTGGCCTCCTCCTTGTTGGCGGAGGCGCGGATGATGCGGACGAAGTCGTCGAGGTTGTCGAGGGCGATGATGTAGCCCTCGAGGATGTGGGCGCGGTCCTCGGCCTCGCGCAGGCGGAACTTGGTGCGGCGGGTGACGACATCGCGGCGGTGCTCGATGTAGCACTCGATGAGCTCCTTGATGTTCATCTGCTTCGGCCGCTTCTTGTCGAGGGCGAGCAGGGTGACGCCGAAGGAGGACTCGAGGGCGGTCTTC
>CAIQQB010000146.1 GCA_903873805.1 uncultured Opitutia bacterium
CACGGCGGCAGGCGCCGGCGGCGCCCGGCGGGGCGCCGGCGCCAATCGCGGGCCTCCGCCCGGACCGTCCCCGTCCCCGACCGGCAAACCCACGCTCGGCGTGCTGTATGTCGAGGCCGAGGGTCCGACCGAATTTTCGCTCGACCGCATGCCCGAGAGCTACCGCCGGCTGATGGCCGTGCACCCTTCCGCCACCGTCACCAAGGCCCAGGCGGCCGAGCAGATCATCCGCCCCTTCACCAGCCGCGCCTTCCGCCGGCCGGTCCGCGAGGACGAGGTCCAGCGCCTGATGGCGTTCTGGCACCAGGCCGATGCCGGCGGCCACACCTTCGAGGAGTCGCTCCAGCTGACCCTGGAAACGGTGCTGACGTCACCCCAATTCCTGTTTCGTGTCGAGGGCGAGCCGCAACCCGGCGACCCCGGCGGCATCCACACGCTCACCGACTACGAACTGGCCACCCGGCTCTCTTATTTCCTCTGGAGCAGCATGCCCGACACGGAGCTCTTCCATCAGGCGACCGCCGGCACGCTCCGGGCCAATCTGGCCGCGCAGGTCCAGCGCATGCTGAAGGACCCCCGCTCCGAAGCTCTCGTCGAAAACTTCGCCGGCCAGTGGCTCCAGCTCCGGCAGATGCAGAACGTGTCGCCCGACGCCACGGCGTTTCCCGATTTCGACGATCCGCTCCGCGCCGCCATGACGCAGGAGACGCAGCTGTTCTTCAACGCGATCGTCCAGGAGGACCGCAGCATCCTCGATTTCCTCGATGGCAATTTCTCCTTCCTCAACGAGCGCCTCGCCCAGCACTACGGCATCGCGGGCATCAAGGGCGACGAGTTCCGCCGCGTGACTTTCGGCCCCCAGGACCACCGCGGCGGCCTCCTCACCCAGGCGAGCATCCTGACCATCACCTCCTATCCCAACCGCACCTCGCCCGTGCAGCGCGGCAAGTGGATCCTCGAAAATCTCCTCGACGACGCCCCGCCCCCGCCCCCACCCAACGTGCCTGCGCTCGCAGAGGACGCCAAGGCGATCACCGGCACCATGCGTCAGCGCATGGACCAGCACCGCACCAACCCCCAGTGCGCCGCCTGCCACGCCCGGATGGATCCGATCGGCTTCAGCCTGGAAAACTTCGATGCCATCGGCGCCTGGCGGACCAAGGACGCCAACAACGAGGTCATCGACGTCAGCGGCAGCCTGCCGAACGGCAAGACCTTCAATGGCCCCGACGAACTCAAGCAGCTCCTCAAATCCCAGCAGGACAAGTTCGCCCACACCCTGGCAGCGAAATTGCTGACCTTCGCCCTCGGCCGCGGCCTGGAGGATTCGGACCGGGGCACGGTGAATGCCATCGAACGCGCCGTGAAGGCCCACGACTACAAATTTTCGGTATTGGTGAATGAGATCGTCAAATGCGATGCGTTCCAAAAACGCAGCGGCAAACCCGTAATCCAAACTGCCTCGAGGTGAACTATGAGCAAACTGATCATGTCCCGTCGGACCCTGCTACGCGGATTGGGCACGGCTGTCGCCCTGCCCTTTCTTGAATCGATGGTTCCCTCCCGGCGCCTCCTCGGCGCCGAAGCCGCCGCCGCCGCCACGGCCGGCCCCCGCCGTCTGGCCTGGATCTACGTGCCCAACGGTATCGACATGGCGAACTGGACCCCCGCCACGTTCGGCGCTGGCTACCAGCTCACGCCGACGCTGAGCACCCTCGCCGCCCACCGGGACAAGATGCTCGTGGTCAGCGGCCTCACCTGCAACAAGGCCAACCCCAACGGCGACGGCCCCGGCGATCACGCTCGCGCCAACGCCGCCTACCTCACCGGCGAGCAGCCGTTCAAGACCGGCGGGGCCAACATCCATCTCGGCAAGTCCGCCGACCAGGCGGCCGCCGAACAGATCGGCCACGCCACCAAGTTCGCCTCACTTGAGATCGGCCTTGAGGACGGGCGGAAGGCGGCCTCCGACAGCGGCTACAGCCTGAGCTACTCGCACAATCTCTCGTGGCGCAACGCCACCACCCCGATGACCAAGGACTGCGATCCGCGATCCGTCTTTGACCGGCTCTTCGCCAGTGGCGACCCCCGCGAAACCGCCGAGGCCAAGGCCCGCCGCGAAAACGACCGCAAGAGCATCCTCGATTTCGTCTTCCAGGACGCCAACCGCTTCCAGAGCAACCTGAGCGCGGCCGACCGCAACAAGATGGACGAATACCTCACCGCCATCCGCGAAATCGAGGTCCGCCTCGAGCGCTCGGCCCACGCCCTGCCCCCGCCGATCCCCGCCGGCGCCGTCCGCCCCGTGGCCTACGATTCGAGCACGGAACGGAAGGTGGGCATTTCCACCTCCAGCAGTGAGTACCCGACCCATTGCAAGCTCATGATCGACATGATGGTGCTCGCCTTCCAGGCCGACCTCACCCGCGTCATCACCTTTCCCTTCGCCGACGAAGGCAGCAACCAGACCTACCCCTGGGCCGACGCGGATGTCCCGCACCACGGCACCTCGCACCATCAGGGTGATCCGAAGAAGATGGCCCTGCTGGCCAAGATCAACGCCTTCCACCTGAAGCAGTTTGACTACATGCTGCAGAAGCTCGACGCGATCAAGGAGGGCGGCGGTTCCATCCTCGACAACTCGCTCATCGCCTACGGCAGCGGCAACAGCGACGGCCAGCGCCACAACCACGACAACCTCCCGCTCATCCTCCTCGGCAAGGGCGGCGGCACGGTCCGGACGGGTCGCCACCTCGACGCGACCGGTGTCCCCATCAGCAATCTCTGGCTCTCCATGCTCGACCACGCGGGCGCCTCCGACAGCAAGATCGGCGACAGCACCGGCCGCCTCTCCATCACCTGATCCGGCCCGGTCCCACCGTATCCAATTGTCCGCGACCCCGGCTGCCGGCCGGTGTCGCGGTGTTTATTTTACCTTCGTCCCTCCACCCCACCATGACCCCAATTCGCTCCCGTCTCTGTCTCCCGGCCGTCTGCCTCGCCCTCACCACCACCGCCTGCCTCGCCGGTCAGGGCGCCGCCCCTCCCGCACCCGCCGCCGACGCCCCGGTCCTGGCGGAGGACTTTGAATCCGGCTCCCTCAACAAATCCGTCTGGGACGTCCGCACCGCCGGCGAGGCCACGGTCACTGTCCAGACCACGCAGGTGCACGGCGGCAAGTCCGCCCTGCAGGTCCACTACCCGAAGGGCACACCCGGCCTCTACGGCTTCATCGTCGCCACCCATCTGCCCGACAGCGTGCGCACGCATTGCTTCGGGCGGGCCTACCTCTTCATCAGCCCCGGCATGCCCGGCGGGCACGACGCCCTGTTGAGCGCCGGGACCCCCGGCTGGCCCAATTCCAACTTCCTCGAACTCGGCGCCTCGGGCGGCAAGAACGTCATGGCGTCATACCAGCAGAACGACCCCAAGGTGCCGCGCGGCGAGACCATCTCCAAGGCCAACCCGCCCTATCCCGTGGGCAAGTGGTTCTGTCTGGAATGGGAGTTCAACGACGCCCCCGACAGCATCACCACCTGGATCGACGGCCAGCCTTCCGGCGAACTGAAGGGCTTCTCCTTCAAGGCGCGCGCCGCGGCCGGTGCCCCCGCCCCGGCCGCCGTCCCCGGCAACAAGCTGGTGACCGGGTTCTCCGACTTCGCCTTCGGCTTCCGCTACTGGGGCAGCGCCAAGACCGACTACGATATTTACTACGACGACATCGTGATTGACACCAAGCGCATCGGCCCGACCAAGTGAAGAGCCCCCAAGCAGGCGCTGGGGTCGGGCAATCAATGTAGCCGGGGTCGCCGACCCGGTATTCGAGGTTTGGCCAACCCAAGCACCGGGGTCAGCGACCCGGCTGCAACCACGCCGTCACCGCTGCGAGGCATCGGAGCCATGCAAGTGAATCCGCGGCCGGACCATGCCCAAAAAGTCGCACTGAATCCGGCCCCAAAACGGCCGATAAGAGGGGAGTGCACTATGCCACCCCCCTCAATCTGGGTCATATCCTGAAGGTTGCCGGCTGCCTGCCCCCCGGCCCGCGCATCCTCGCGGAATTAAGGGAACTGCTGCTCGACTCGAACAGCGACACCGAGGCCATCACCAGCCTGCTGCGACGCGACGGACCCCTCACTGCCCGCCTTGTTCGCATCGCCAACAGCATCGCCTTCCGCCGTGGCAGCCCCGTCGGCTCGCTGGACGAGGCCGTGCTCCGCATTGGTTTCCAGCAAGTCTATGGCCTGATGGGCATCGCGAGCATGTCGCAGGTGCTGGAAATGCCGCTGAAACTCTACCCGCTCACCTCCAAAGCACTCCGCGAAAATGCCCTGCTGACGGCCCTGCTGATGGAGGAACTGGCCCCGCTCGCCGGCGAGGACGCCCGCTTGGCCTACACGGCCGGCCTGCTCTCCTCGATCGGCAAAATCGCCCTCGACATCACCGCCCAAGTGACCTCGCATCACGACCAGCCGTCACCCTTTGAGCCCGCCGACATCATCGCCTGGGAATATGAAGTCTTCGGCCTGACGAGCACCGACGCCGCCGCCCACGTCCTCCGGGCCTGGCGCTTCCCCGTTGAAGTGTTCGGCGCGATTCGCGACCATCGCTTTGACAGCCAGACGACCGAACCAATCCCGATGGCCCGGCTCCTGCACCGCGCCGGCACCGCCGTCGCCGAGGCGGGCCATGGTCTGCCGGGTGAACAGATTGTTTGGACCCGCCACGCTGCAAAGGTGCGCGAGGAACTGGCGCTAAGTGACGATGAGGTCAGCGCGGCCTCACAGCGCGCCAGCGCCCGGTTCGAGCAGCTGAAGTCCGCCCTCGGCTGACGCGCGCGGGGGCCGGAGCCCCCCACCCTGAACAAATCAAACGGTCTTCCGCGTCACTGCTCCTGCGACTGGAGCGAAGCAGGGACGAGAAGTCCACGATGTCGTCGTGTCGCCTGCACGGCACCGCCAGCTAGGGCAGGGTGATCCGCAGCCGAAAAAACAACTGCGGGCTGATGGCGGTATAGGTGGCGGTCCACGTTTCCACCCCGGCCGTGCTGGTGGTCAGTTGCTGGGTAACGCCTGCGCTTGTCCAGCTTTGCAGATCTGTGGAAATTTCCACGGTGTAGGTCAGATCCAACCGGTCGGCCGGATGCTGAAAGGTGAAAGTCCAGCCCCCTCCGGCCTGCCCGACGGTTTGTGTGCCTGCCGGCAGGACGGCGCGCGGCGCGACCCCGAGGGCGTATTTCAGGAGGTTGGATGCACTGCCCGACCCCAGCACCACTTTCGGCCCGCTGATTGCCGGGTTGGACCTTTCCACGGTCGTGAAGTTCGCCGCCTGCCAGGCGCTGAAGGACGTCGGCACCGTCAGAGTCGCCGGCTGGCTGAGGGTTGAACCGGCGCCGCTGGTCACGGTCACGGCATAGCTGCCTTGGGCGGACGACTGCACATTGCCCAAGGTCAGGATCGAAGCGGTGGCTCCACTGATGGGAAGCCCGTCCTTTTGCCATTGGTATGTCAGATAGCCGCCGGCGGCGCTGACAGAAAACGGTTCTTCCGGTTTTTGTGTGGGTAAGGCTGGGTAAAACCGGCATAGGGAGGGGATGAGCGAGATCCATGATCCAAACATCGAAAGCCATTATGCCGGGCTGTTGGGCATCGCTGCTCCGTGGGAGGTCAGCGAGGTGAC
>CAIQQB010000147.1 GCA_903873805.1 uncultured Opitutia bacterium
CTCAATGCCCTTCAGGGCTTCCAAGCCGACCCGGGCTTTCAGATCGGGACTGTGCTGACGTCGTTTCTTTGACATAGGGATCGTTGTGCTGACTTTGGGTTAACGATCCGACCTGTCCAGTTTCCGGGGACCACCTCACTGCGCCAGGCTTGCCCCACCGTAGATCGTCGAGAACGCGCCGTCCACCGCGTCCTGCCCGCACGACACCGTCACGCGGCCGATGCGCGGGACGTGGAAACGGGCGTCAGTCGTGAACCAGTGGTCCCCCAGCCAGACCTCGGCGTAGGCGTGGAAATCCATGTGGTTGTCGGGATCCGGAAAGCCGATGTCGGGCAGGTGCCCGGTGATGTAGCGCGATGGGATGTTGAAGGTGCGGTTGAGCGCGATCGCGAGGTGCGCGAAGTCGCGGCACACGCCGTAGCCGCGCGCCAGCACGTCGCCAGCGGACAGGCTCGGGTGGCCCGACATGTAGCGATACTCGATGTTGCGGTGCAGCCACTCGCTGATCGCCTGCACGCGCGGCCAGCCGTGCTCGACCTGGCCGAACTGCTGCCAGGCGAAGTTGGTGAGCTTGTCGGAATCGCAATACCGGCTGGGAAGCGTGTAGCGCAGCAATGGGGGCGGCAGTTCGCCGATGGGAACGGGCGCGGTGACCGTGAGATCGTGGTTGTCCGGCCGGGACGAGGTGGCGACGAGCGCGTCGTGGCGGATTTCGTTGCGGCCGGACCGGAGCGCTACGCGCCTGACCTTGTTGCCATGGCTGTCGATGAATTCCTCCGCCGTCAGGTGGTCCCCGAGCGTGAGGGTTTCCGCCATCACCCGGTGCCGGCGATCGGGGCGGGGGCTGACGTTCAGCAGGAGCGTGGCGGTGCCCGAGACCTCGTAAACGAGGTTGCAGCCGACGCGCAGCGTCACGTCAAAGGTGGGCGCCGCCGCCGGAGATTCAGTGTTCGTGGGTTAAGCACAGCCGGTTTCATGCCTTTCGCAATTTTCTAGTTTCCATTGGCGTGGAATCGCGGAGAGTGGGCGGTCGACCATGAAAGTCCCCTTCCTCGACCTTTCGCTCCAGCACCAGGCGCTCCGCTCCGAGGCGCTGGCCGCTCTCACGGCCACCTACGACGCCACCCGTTTCTGCCTCGGCAAGGATGTCGAGGACTTCGAGCGAAACTTTGCCGCGACGCTGGGTTACCCGCGCGCCCTGGGGATGAACAGCGGCACGGCGCCCCTGCATGTTGCCTGCATGCTCGCCGGCTTCGGACCCGGCGACGAAGTCGTCACCACCCCGTTCACCTTCATCTCGTCGGCGTGGGGCATCAGCTACGTCGGCGCGACGCCGGTTTTTGCCGACATCGAAGCGGGCACGTTCAACCTCGACCCGGTGAAGCTCGCGGCCGCCATCACGCCGCGGACGAAGGGCATCATCGTGGTTCACCTGTTCGGCCAGCCGGCGCGGATGGACGAGATCATGGCGGTCGCCCGCCAGCACAACCTTTTCGTCATCGAGGACTGCGCGCAGGCGGTGGGCGCCAGCTACCGCGGGACGCCGGTCGGCATCATTGGCGACGCCGGCACGTTCAGCTTTTATCCGACGAAAAACCTCGGCGGCTGCGGCGAGGGTGGGGCGTTTGTCTCGCGGCGGGAGGAGATCCACACCCGGGCCCGTCACATCCGCGTGCACGGGTCCGACCGGCGGTATTACCACGATATTGTCGGCGGCAACTTCCGCATGGACGGCTTTCAGGGCGCGCTGCTCAACGTGAAGCTGCCGCATCTCGCCGGCTGGACCGCCCGGCGTCAGGCCATCGCTGCACGTTATCTGGCGGGCATCCGGCTGGCCGATGTGATCCTGCCGGCCTCGCCCGACTACGGGAGGAGCGTGTATCACCAGTTTACGATCCGGCACCCGCGGCGCGATGCCTTGCGCGAGCATCTGGCGAAGCACGAAATCGGAACGGACTTAATCTATCCGGTGCCGCTGCACCTCCAAAAATGTTACGCCGCCCTCGGCCGCGGCCCGGGCTCGCTCCCGGTCGCGGAGGGCGCGGCGGCCACCTGCGTGAGCCTGCCGATCTTCCCCGAGCTGACCGACGCCCAAGTCGATCATGTCATCCAGTCGATCAATACCTTTTAGCCCACGGAACACACGGAATACGCGGGATTCAGAGGCAGAGTTGGTTTGCCATTCCGTGTATTCCATGTGTTCCGTGGACACTCTCCTATGATCGACGGCATCCGAATCAAAGTCTGCGGGCTGACTTCGCTGATCGATGCGGAGCTTGCGGACCGCTGCGGGGCGGACTTTCTCGGGTTCATCCTGTATTCGAAGTCGCCGCGGCAGGTGTCGCTGGAGCAGTTTCGTGCGATGCAGCCGAAGCTGCCGCCACGCAAGAAAGTCGCGGTGAGCGTCACGCCGACCGCGGACGAACTGCGCGCCTTCGCCGATGCCGGGGCGGATTACTTCCAGGTGCATTTCCCGGCCGCCACGCCAGTGAAGACCGTGCAGGCGTGGTCCAAGGCCGTCACGCCGGGCCGGCTCTGGCTCGCGCCCAAACTGCCGCCGGCGGAGGACGTGCCGGAGGCGTTGCTGCCGTTGGCGGGGACGTTCCTGCTCGACACCTTTCATGCCGACAAATTTGGCGGGACGGGCGAGACGGGTGACTGGGCGAAGTTCGCCCGCCACCAGCAGGCCCATCCGAAGCGGACCTGGATCCTTTCCGGCGGGTTAAACCCGGCCAACATCGCGGGCGCGTTGCGCGCGACCGGGGCTAAGTTTGTCGACGTCAACAGTGGCGTCGAAGCCGCCCCGGGCATCAAGGACCTCGAAAAGCTGAAGTCCTTCGTGGTCGCCGTGCATCAGGCGCGGACGGCGTAGAGCGGAGAGGTTTTTGAACCGCTAATCTGCGCTGATTGTCGCTGATTGCGATAAGGAATCGGAAGCAGTCTCGCACGGGTTCTAGATCAACCGCTCACGCCAAGTCAGTTCGTCGCGCCGGTGGTGCATCACGGCGAATACCACGAGACAATGGCCATCGATGAGATAGAGGACGCGATGGGGATATTTGCGCATCAGCGCCCGGCGTGCGCCGGTCCCGGCATCTACGACCACGTGAGCTGTTGGGTATGCTTCGATCCGGGCGAGGGCCACGCCGACCGCGATGAGGAAGTTGTCCGCCGCCAACGCGCTGTGTCGGCGATACCATTTAGCCGCTTCCGCCACATCGGCTTTCGCCTCCGGCGTGAGGATGACAGCAAGGCTCACAGCCCGAGCTGTTGCCGGATTTCGGTCTCAGCCACGCGCCAGGATGTGCCCGCTGCGGGGTTCTGGCGGTAGGCGGCCACGCGCTCAGCAATAAGCTGCTTTTCCTCGGGCGAGGGCGGGGTGATCGACTCGATCTCGTCGAGCCGAGCCCGAACCTCCTCGCGTTCCGCCGACGTAAGCCGCGGCAGTTGGTTGAGAATCTCAGTCGTGCTCATGCTGTGGTAGTTGATAGCGAAAAGCACGGTCTGCGCAAGTCTCGACGACAGCGATCAGTTTTGAGCTTCGCGTCTGAGATTGGACAGCTCGCGGGTGAGTTGCGCATACCGGTCAGAGAGCCAAACCGGAGCGTCGGGCAGCGAGGGTGCGGGTTTTACGCGCAAGTCATGCGGCACAAGGAGAACGCGGATGGCCTTGATGCCGGTTTCGGCGGCCAGGGTGAAGAGTTCTTCGGCAGCCGGATCGCCCATCGCGAGGCAGCCGATGGAGGCCGCCTTGCCGTGGATCATGATATCGCCGCCCAAGTTTGTGCGGCCCTCGGCTTGCGCATGCTGACGGTCGTCGGCATTCGGGTAGCTGATTCGCAGTGAAACATGATAGCTGCTGTTGGGATTCAACGATTCGATGCCATAGATTCCTTCGGGCACCTGCGCGTCGCCTTCGCGTAACTTCGGGCCGGATTTTCCGCTGGCGGCGAGAATGGGGTAGTTGCGAATAAAACGAAATTTCCCGTCGCGCCCGGAGGCGTAAATTTCGAGGCGCTTCTCCGCTTTGAGACCGACGAAAATCAGCGATCCCGGCGGATACTCGACCTGGGCACGGGAAAAGGCCGAGGCGAGCCGGATTCGTGCGGCCGGTCCGAATTCGGCCAGCCGCTTCGTCACGCCATAGTTGCGGGTGACGAGTACGCCTACTACGCAAAGCGTCGTGGCGAGGGCCACACCGAGGACCAGCCACGCGCCGCGCTTCATCGCTCACATCCCCGGAAACCGGCCCTTGCCTTTCATCGCCTCGAGCTGGCGCATCATCTTTTTGGCGCCGCCACCCTTCATCATTTTCATCATCTGCTGCATCTGCTGGAACTGCTTCATCAGCGCGTTCACCTCGGCAATCTTGGTGCCCGAGCCGTCGGCGATGCGCTTGCGGCGGTTGCCGTTGAGCAGCTCCGGCTTGCGGCGCTCCTGGATCGTCATCGACTGGATGATGGCCTCGGTGCGCGCCATCTGCTTCTCGGCGCCTTCCGGCACCTGCATGCCGCTCATGCCCGGCATCATGCCCATGATGCTCTGCATCGAGCCGAGCTTCTTCACCTGCTGCATCTGCGCGAGGAAGTCCTCGAGGTTGAAGTCGGCTTTGCGCATCTTCTCGGCCATGCGCTCGGCCTCCTTCTGGTCGATGTTTTCCTGCGCCTTCTCGACCAGCGAGACGACGTCGCCCATCCCGAGGATGCGCGAGGCCAGGCGGTCCGGATAAAACGTGTCGAATTCGCCGGTCTTCTCGCCGGTGCCGACGAATTTGATCGGCACGCCGGTGATGCTCTTGATCGAGAGCGCCGCGCCACCGCGGGCGTCGCCATCGAGCTTGGTGAGGATCAGGCCGGTGAGTGCGAGGGCGTCGTGGAAGGCCTTGGCCACATTGACGGCCTCCTGGCCGAGCGCGCCGTCGGCCACGAGCAGCACCTCGTCGGGCTGGATGCGGGCGCTGAGCTTTTTGACCTCCTCGATGAGGTCGTGGTCGATCTGGAGCCGGCCGGCGGTGTCGAAGAGGATGAGGTCCGCGTTGGCGGCGAGAGCGGCGGCGAGGCCGGCCGCGGCGATGGCGGGCACGTCCTTGGAAACGCGGTCGGCGTAGAAGCCGATGTCCTCCTGCTTGGCGAGAATTTCCAGCTGGTCGATGGCGGCCGGGCGGTAGACGTCGCAAGCGACGGCAAAGGGTGTGTTGTAACCGCGTTTGCGGAGGAGCTTGCCGAGCTTGGCGGTCGTGGTCGTCTTGCCCGAGCCGTGCAGGCCGACCATGAGGACCTTGAGCGGCCGCGCGGGGGAGAGGGCGGCCGAGCCCTCGCCGAGGAGGCGGACGAGCTCGTCGTGGATGATCTTGACGACCTGCTGACCGGGGGCGACGCCCTTGAGCACCTCCTGGCCGACGCACTGCGACTGGACGCGCTCGACGAACTCACGGGCGACCTTGAAGTGGACATCGGCGCCGAGGAGGGCGGTGCGCACCTCCTGGAGGGCGGCGGCCATGTTGGCCTCGGTGAGCTGGCCGACGCCGCGGAGGTTGCGGAGGGCGGAGGAGAGTTTGTCGGTAAGGGACTCGAACATGAAAGTAGGTAAATGGGAGGAGGGAATGAGGGATTAAGCGTAAGTGACTGAGGAAGGAGACGGGGACAACCAACGTGAGTTGAAACCGCGAATGGACGCGAAGCGACGCGAATTTTCCATCGCAGGACGGTAATGCCGGTTGCCGGAGACTGAGGCCGACCCACGGGCCTGCCCCCACGAACACGTCAACTATTGGTTGACATGTTAGTGAGGGAGAGGGGCGGTTTGGAATGGGGATGGAAGATTTCGGCCAAAAGTCCGGGCAAAATTTGTGTGGCCTAGCGGGGGTCAACCTGCGAGCCTCCGCGTCCCTATGAACCCTGTTCTCAAGCTGCTCCTCGAAGGCGGCAGTCTCACGACCGCGCAAATGGCGCAGGTCGCGGGCCTGTCCGTGCCCGAAGTCGAACAGCACCTGGAACAGTTGAAGCAGGATAAAATCCTCCTCGGCTGGCGTCCGGTGCTCGATCTTTCCCGGGAGGCCGCCGCCGCCGCCGCCGTGCGTGCGGTCATCGAGGTGAAGGTCACCCCGGAGCGCGGGGGCGGGTTCAACCGGCTCGCGGAGCGCATCGCGCGCTTCGACGAGGTCGAGTCCTGCTACCTGATGTCGGGCGGCTTCGACCTGCTCGTCTTCGTCCGCCAGCCCACCCTCCAGAAGGTGGCGGCGTTCGTGTCGGAGCGGCTCTCGACCATCGAGGGCGTGCTCTCGACCTCGACCCATTTCATGCTGCGCTGCTACAAGGAGCAGGGTTTCCTGCTCGACGGCGGCGAGGCGCCCAGCTCCCGGCTCAACGTCGCCCCGTAAGCCCCCTGGTAGGGACGGCTCTCCGAGCCGTCCGCGGACGCGTCGGAGACACGTCCCTACCGCCCGCAACGAACATGAATCCTTCCACTTTTATCGCCCGCCATGTGGCCGCGCTGCCCAAAAGCGGCATCCGTGATTTCTTCGAGCTCGTCGCCAAGCTGAAAGGCCAGGACGTGATCTCCCTCGGCGTCGGCGAGCCCGACTTCGTCACGCCCTGGCACATCCGCGAGGCGGCGATCTACGCCCTCGAAAAGGGCAAGACCTACTACACCTCCAACCTCGGCCTGATCGAGTTGCGGCGCGCGATCGCCGGCTACGTCACACAGCATTTCGGCGTGAATTACCGGCCGGAGGACCAGATCATCGTGACGGTCGGCGTGAGCGAGGCGCTCGACCTGGCCTGCCGGGCCTTCATCAACCCCGGTGACAAGGTGATGTATCACCAGCCGTGCTACGTCTCCTACCACCCGAGCATCGCGCTCGCCCACGGCCAGGCCCTGGCGGTGCCGACCTTTGCGAAGGACAACTTCGCCCTGACCGCCGAGGCCCTGCGCGCCGCCTGGCAGCCCGGGGCTCGGATGCTCATGCTCAACCTCCCATGCAACCCCACGGGCGGCACCTGCACCCGCGAGCAGCTGGAGAAAATCGCGGAGTTCTGCCGCGAAAAGGACCTGCTGGTGTTGACGGACGAAATCTACTCGGAACTGACCTTCGAGGGCACGCACACGAGCATCGCCAGCCTGCCCGGCATGGCGGAGCGGACGATCTTCCTCCACGGCTTCTCGAAGGCGTTTGCGATGACCGGCTGGCGCATCGGCTACGCGTGCGGGCCCGCGACCCTCATCGACGCCATGATGAAGGTCCACCAGTACTCCATGCTCTGCGCCTCGATCATTGCCCAGGAGGCGGCTCTCGAGGCCCTGCTGCGCGGCTGGGACAGCGTGCTGAAAATGCGCGAGCAATACCACCGCCGCCGCGACCTGATCGTGCGCCGCTTCAACGAAATCGGCCTGAAATGCCACTCGCCGCGCGGAAGCTTCTACGCGTTTCCCGACGTGAGCTCGACCGGCCTCACGGAAAAGGATTTCGCCACCGGCCTGCTCACCCAGGAGAAGGTTGCCGTGGTGCCGGGCATCGCCTTCGGCGACAACGGCAAGGGGCATGTCCGCGCCTGCTTCGCCACCAGCTACGAACAGCTCATCGTCGCCTCCGACCGGATGGAGCGGTTCGTGGCGACGCCCAAGAAGTAGCGAGTAGTGGGTAGCGAGCAGCGAGCATCTCGCTGGCGCGCGCATTCTCCTTTTTCCTACTCGCTACTCGCTCCTCGCTGCTCACTACTTCCACCATGTCCCGCACCGTTGCCATCGTCGGCCGACCCAATGTCGGCAAAAGCCGCCTGTTCAACCGACTGGCCCGGAAGCGCATTTCCATCGTTCATGACCAGCCCGGCCTGACGCGGGACGTGATCTCGGCCGAAATCGCGGAGGGCAGCTACACGCTGCTCGACACCGGCGGCATCGGCTACAAGGGCACGGACACGCCGGCGGCCCTCACCGCCGCCTCGGAGGAACAGGTCAGCTTCGCCATCTCGACCGCATCGGTCATCCTCTTTGTCGTGGACGGCCTCGAGGGCATGTCGGCGCTCGACGAGCGCATTGCGGCCCGCCTGCGCAAGTCGAAGAAGATCGTGCGCCTCGTCGTCAACAAGGCCGACTTTGACGACACCAAGGTCGACCTTGCCTCCGCCTACCGCCTCGGACTCGGCGAGCCGCTCCGGGTTTCCGCCGAGCACGGCACGGGGGAGACCGAGCTGCGCGCCGCCATTCTTGCCGCCCTCGGGCCCGTGACCGAAGCCGAGGCGGAGAAGGCCGCGAAGACCGCCGCCGATCCGCTCTGCGTCTGCTTCATTGGCCGGCCGAACGTCGGCAAGTCCTCCCTCAGCAACCGGCTCCTTCAGAGCGACCGCCTGATCGTCAGCCCGATGCCCGGCACGACGCGCGACTCAGTCGAGCTGCCGTTCGACTTCAAGGGGCGCGACGGCAAGATGTATCCCTTCCGGCTGATCGACACGGCCGGCATCAAGGCCGCGACCAAGCTCGCCTCGCCGATCGAATATTTCTCACGGCTGCGCGCGCTCGACGCGGTTCGCCAGACCGACGTGGTGTTCCTCGTGCTCGACGGCCTCGAGGGCGTCACGCAGCAGGACAAGGCCATCGCGGGCGAGGCGATCAAGGAGAAGAAACCCATCGTGGTCGTCGTGAACAAATGGGACCTGGTGCAGGCGGGCTTCAAGAAAGACGGCGGATTTGCGCCCTATAAGAGCGAGCGCGACTACCGGGAAAAGTATGAGCACGCGCTGTTCGAGCGGCTGTACTTCACGCCGGGGGCGCCGCTGATCTTTGTCTCGGCCATGAGCGGCTACGAGGTGGACCGCATGCTGAACGCCGCGGTGAAGCTCAACCGCTCCCTCGACACCAAGCTGCCCACGGCGAAGCTCAACAAGGTCATCGAGCACCTTTCCGACCGCAATCCGCCGCCCGCGATCGGGGGCAAGCGCTTCCGCGTCTACTACGCGACGCAGACGGGCACACGGCCCTTCCGCATCAAGCTGTTTTGCAACCGCGAGGAGAAGCTCACGGAACAGTACCGCCGCTACCTCGAGGCCGGGGTGGTCGAGGAGTTCGGCCTCAATGGCTGCCCGGTTTACTTTGACCTCGTCGGCAAGGAAAAGCACGAGCCCGGCACACCCTATTCGGGCAAGGCGGCGCGGGCCGAGGCCCACACGCCGAAGTGGCGCGCCAGCGAGGGGGCGACCGATTTGCATCCCAGCCATGAAACCATCGAAGACTGACTACCGCGGCGGTGACGCGCTCGTGCTCGCCACGCCCCACCTGGAACTTGTTGTGACGACTTCGGTCGGCCCACGCGTTGTCTCGCTCTGTTCGCGCACCGGACGGGCGGGCAATCTGTTTCTTGAGCTTCCGGCCAATGCACCGCGCTACCACGGCTACTACCTCCGCGGCGGCCACCGCCTCTGGCACTCGCCGGAGGACATCGTGCGCACCTACCAGCCGGACGACGAGCCGCTGGCCGTGAAGTTCGTCCCCCAGGGCGTTGCACTCACGCAGCCCACGGAGGCGGCGACCGGCCTGCAGAAGGGCATGAAGATCGAGTTGCCCGCCGCGCGCACCGTGAAGGTCACGCATACACTCACCAACCGCGGCCAGTGGGCGGTCGAGTGCGCGCCGTGGGCGATCACCATGCTGCGACCGGGCGGCTATGGCGTGCTGCCCCTCCTGCCGAAGGGCGACCATGCCAAGGGCGACCTGCTGCCCAATTACGCGCTGGTGCCGTGGACCTTCACCGACCTTTCCCTTCCGGTCTGGCAGCAGCGCCGGAATTTTGTCGGCATCAATGTCGCCAAGGCGACCTACGCCCAGAAGCTGGGCATCACCAATTATCCCGGCTGGTCCGCCAGCTGGATCGACGGCACGACCTTCGTCAAATACGCCCCGGTCGTCCGCGGCGCGTCCTATCCGGATCTCGGCTCCTGCTTCGAGGCCTTCACCAACGGCGAGGTGCTCGAGTTGGAGACGCTCGGCGCGCTGGCGAACATCGCGCCGGGCCGGACCGCGACCCACGTCGAATACTGGACGGTGCTGGACGGTCTGCCCCGGCCCGACACCGACGCCGCGTTTGACAAGAAACTCGCTCCCGCCGTCGCCCGCTGGCTGAAGACGCTATAAACTATTCCCGCCGCGTACCGGCGCGCGTCTGGCGAGCCGAGGCGGGACCCCCGGACTTTTAACCGCTTATCTGCGCTCATCCTCGCTCATCACAATTACATCTGAATCCGGTGTTTTGTAGGGCCTCACCTCGCGTGAGGCCTTCGGGATGCCGCCACGATATAGACTCGACGCAAGGTCGAGCCCAACAATGGATCCCGGAACTGAGGGGACTTTCTGTTGCAGAAGCCGGCTTGGAATTGGCGAAGATCAGCGCAGATTAGCGGTTTATCTCTCGCCTTTCCCGATGCCCGCCCCGCTCAAACTTGTCTTTCTCGGTTCCGACGCCATTGCCCTTCCGCTGCTTGACTGGCTCGCGGGTGCGGGCCGCGTGCACGCGCAAGTCGTCGCGGTCTTTACGCAACCCGACCGCCCCGTCGGCCGCGGCCAGAAAGTCCAACCCAACACGATTAAGACCTGGGCGCTGGGGCAGGGCCTGCCGGTCCATCAACCGGAAAAGCTGACTGACGAAGTCCGCGCACAACTGGCCGCGCTCGCCCCCGACGTCGCGCTGGTGATGGCCTACGGGCACATTCTGCGGGAGGCGTTCATTGCGACGCCGCGGCTGGGTACCCTCAATCTGCACACCTCGCTCCTGCCGAAATACCGCGGCGCCTCGCCGATCCAGACGGCCATCGCCAGCGGCGAACGGGAGACGGGCGTGACGCTCATGCGCATCGTGCGGGAGCTCGACGCCGGGCCGGTCGCCGCGGCGGAGCGCGTGGCGATTGGTCCGCGCGACACCGCTTTGGACATCGAGGCGAAACTCGCCGCCGCCTGTGTGCCGCTCGTCGCCCGCTCATTGCCTGCACTGGCCGCCGGTACTTTGGGTTTCACCGTGCAGGATTCGTCCGCCGCGACCTTCTGCCGCAAGTTGCAGAAAGAGGACGGCACCCTTGATTTCACCGCGCCCGCGGCAGTGCTCGCCGCGCGCATCAACGGACTTTTCCCCTGGCCCGCCTGCACCGTGGAGATCAACGGTCAGCTCGTGAAATTGGGTTTGGCTGAGGCTGTAGCCCAGGTCGCCGACCTGGGTCCGCAATCGCTCAATCCCACAATCACCCAGGTCAGCGACCTGGGCTACAGTTCGATCCGCCAGCTTCCAGGCACCGTGCTCGGCGTGGACGCCGGGGGACTGCTCGTCGCGACCGGCGAAGGCGGGTTGCGCCTCTTGCGCCTGCAACGACCCGGCGGCAAAATGCTCCCCACGCCCGAGTTCCTACGCGGCTTCCCCTGCGCGCCCGGGGAGGTTTTGGCCTCTCGGCCAATGGCATGTCTGCTGAAATGAGGTACAAGCGGCCTGGCAGTTCGTAATCAGCCGGTCTTTCCTTGAAGGGTGGCACACGTGGCTCATCGGACAAGCCATCTGACAGGCATTGCTTACATCTTCGTATCCTCGTTTAATGCCTTCAGTTCGTACACGGCTTCTTGATATTCGGGCCATTCAACGCGCCCGGTGGAGAGGGCGTGGTGGAAAGACTCCATCGCATTAGCGCGCTGGCCGGCGAGCTTCTGCAGCATTCCCTGATAAAACCAGGCCTCGCACACCCGCCCGCGCTTGGTGTAGTCGTTTCTGGTCGCAGTGGCGGAGGTCAGGGTCGCGTCGAACCCCGTCCTGCCCAGAAGCAAATTGCCGATTTGCGCTGACCACCGGTTGTTTTCAGTATCCGGCTTTTTGACGCTTTCGAGTTCCTGGGTCAGTACGATGGTGCCGTTCTCTCGCTGGCCTTTTTCGGCCTGAAGCAAAAACTCCCAGAAGGCAGAATAACGATAGCCGAGCCTTGCGCCTTCACGGAAATCGTCCGCCGCGCCCGACGGATCGTGTTTGGCCCGTTTGGCGAGTCCGCGATTGAAGTAAGCGAGCCGGAGGGTTGGATCAAGTTGGAGGGCATGGGTGAAGTCGGTGATGGCGCCGTCGAAATCACCTTCATCCCGCTTGGCAAGCCCCCGGTTGTTGAAGGCCTCGGAATATTGCGGATTGATTTTAAGGGCGCTGTCGGTGTCGGCGATGGCCCCGTCGAAATCGCCGGCTGCACAACGGGCGAGGCACCGGTTGTTATAGGCAAAGCTGAAGTTCGCATTGAGTTCGAGCGCACGGGTGAAGTCGGCAATGGCCCCGGTGAGATCACCCTGGTCCCGCTTGGCGAGGCCGCGGTCATTGTGGGCGCCACTATTCTCCGGATCCAGTTCGAGGGCGTGGGTGTCGTCGGCGATGGCGCCTTCGAGATCGCCGATTTCCCGTCTGACGGCGCCACGGTCGACGAAGAGCAGGCTGTTTTTCGGTTCGAGTTCGAGCGCACGGGTGAAGTCGGCCACCGCCCCAGTGTAGTCGCCCACGTACCACCTGGCCCCGCCGCGTCGGAAGTAAGCGTCGGTGCAGGCTGGATCCAGTTCGAGGGCGCGGGTAAAATCGATGATGGCACTGTTCCAGTCGCCCACGGATTCCCGGGTCAGACCCCGCTTGCAATAGGCCTTGATGGATTTCGGCTCGAGTTCGAGCGCACGGGTGAAGTCGGCGATGGCCCCGTTGTAGAAGCCTTCGTCCCGCATGGCATCGCCCCGATAGAAGTAAGCTTCGGTGAATTTCGGATCGGCCTCGAGGGCGCGAGTGTAGTCAGCAATGGCGCCGGTGCGATCGCCCTTTTGTTGCTCAGCGAACGCCCGTTTGAAGAAAGTCAAAGCGGATGCCGGAAGCTGTTCCGAGGTTTGACATCCGGCACAAAACATTGCCCCGGCCAGGAGCAAGAGCAGCCGGAACGGCCACGTTGGGTGAGGTGCGCCCAGGATGAGTCGGCGGCAGGCGGTCATGCTGAAGATCGTGTCGTTTTTTACGCCCTGGGTCAATTCTCTCCAAGCTCCCGCTGGATGAGGGGCCCGACATGGGGAGTCAGGTTCACGCCGGTGCGGGAGGGAGGCTGAACAAATGCCCCCGACGTTGTCCCGCCACCGATCCAATCGGCTGGAACAGTCGGTGGTTCTGGCGATCGTCCTGGATTCCTTGCGCTGACCGCGTCACGCCAGCGCGAGGCTGGGCTCAACCGGGAGGGCGGACAGTGGGCGGGGCGTGACCGAGGGATCGGCCCAGGCAGCGAAGGCGATCATGGCGGCGTTGTCACCGGTGTGGCGCGGTTCGGCGAGTTGCAGCGGGACGCGCCGCTCGCGGGCGAGTCGCTCCAGAGCGGTCCGCAACGGGCGGTTCTGGGCGACGCCGCCGGAGAGGCCGAGGCTGCGGGCGGAAGTCCGTTCCAGAGCAAAGGTGGTTTTCCGCACCAGCGCGTCGATCACCGCCTGCTGGTAGCTCGCGCACAGGTCGGGCAGGCGGGCGGCGATGTCGGCGGGGGTCATTTTTTCCAGCTGATAGCGCAGGCTGGTCTTGAGGCCGGAGAAACTGAAGGCGAGGTCGCGTCGCGGGCCGAGGCCGCGGGGAAAATCGTAGGCGTCGGCCCGGCCGGTCGTCGCGAGTTTCTCGATGAGGGGCCCGCCGGGGTAGCCGAGGCCGAGGAGCTTGGCGCCCTTGTCGAGCGCCTCGCCGGCGGCATCGTCGCGGGTGGTGGCCAGAACGTGGAGGCGGCGTTGCCGGTCGAGGATGAAGAGGAGCGTGTTGCCGCCCGAGACGATGAGCCCCAGGTGCGGCAGCAGGGCGTCGAGGCGCGCGGCAAAGGCGGCCGGCTCGGCGGCGTGCAGCGTGATGAACGGTGAGAACGCGTGGCCGCGGAGATGGTTGACGCCGAGGAGTGGCACCTGCCAGGCGAGCGCGAGGGCCTTGGCCGCGGCGGTGCCGATGGCGAGACAGCCGGCGAGTCCGGGACCGTGAGTGACCGCGATGCGGGTGATGCCGCCAAAGCCGGCCTCGGCCCGGGCGCGCTCCAGGAGCGGGCCCAGATGCCGCAGATGTTCGCGGGTGGCAAGATCGGGGACGACGCCGCCGTGGCCGGCGTGCAGGGCGATCTGGCTGTGCATCCACTCGCCGGCGAGTCCGTGCGCGGGATCGAACAGCGCCAGCGCCGTCTCGTCACAGGAAGTTTCAAGGGCAAGGATCATCGGGCAAAGTTTTAACCGCGAATGGACGCGAAGGAACACGAAACAGATATCAGTTTTCCCATGTAGGGCTCGACCTTGCGTCGAGCCTGGAGCCAGGGAGGCCTCACGCGAGGTGAGGCCCTACGAAAGGCCGGATCCAAAGCCAGCCAAACCAGCGCGTTGGGGTCAACGCGCTCCACCTGCGAAAGGCTGCACAGGGGAAACCTCACGGCCGGGCGGCGGCGGGGGCGCGCTGTTTGAGGAGCAGGGCGGAGCGGAGAATGTCGGCGGCGGCGTCGAGCTGCCGGTCGGGCACGGGATCCATGCCGAAGCGGGCCTTGAACTCCGTGGGGTCGGTCACGTCGTTGCGCGACTGCTGGAGGTAAACGCTACGGTCCTCCTCGGGCGACATTACGATCTCCACATCGGGCGCGACCCCGTGCTCATGGATGGTCACGCCGCTGGGCGTGTAGTAGCGGGCGACGGTGAGGCGGAGGCCCGCGCCGTCATCAAGCTTGAAGATGGACTGCACGGAGCCCTTGCCGAAGGAGCGTTCGCCGACGATGACGGCGCGGTGGGTGTCCTTGAGGGCGCCGGCGACAATCTCGGCGGCGCTCGCGCTGCCGGCGTTGATCAGCACCACGACGGGCAGCGTCAGCGGCGGCCCGGCGGCGTCGGAACGGTATTCCTCGCGGTCGGCCGACTCGCGGCCCTGGGTGTAGACAATCAGCTCGTGGCGGGGAAAGAAGGGTTCGGCGACGGCGACGGCCGAGTCGAGCAGGCCGCCGGGATTGTTGCGGAGGTCGATGATGAGGGCCTGCAGGCCGCGGGCCTTGAGCTGGCCGATGGCCTTGGTGAATTCTTCGCCGGTGCGCTCGGCAAACTGGGTGAGCTGCACGTACCCGATGCCGCCCGCCAGCAGCCGGATGTCGCGGACGCTGTCGACACGGATGCGCTCGCGGGTGAGCGTGAGGGACAGCTCCTGCTTGGTGGCGGGCCGGAGCAGGCCGAGCGTGACCTTGGTGCCCGGCTGGCCGTGGAGCCGATCCACGATGTCGCTCATGGTCGGGTGGGAGAGCTTTTCGCCGCCGACGCTGACGATTTCGTCACCGCGCTGGATGCCGGCGCGCTCGCCCGGCGTGCCGGCGATCGGGGCGATGATGATGACGTGCCCCTGGCGCAGTTCGACCTGGACCCCGATGCCGCCGAACTCGCTGCTGATCTCCTCATTGAGCGCCTTGTATTCCTTGGCGTCCATATACTCCGAGTGCGGGTCGAGCGCCCCGGTAATCGCGCGGAGGGCGGTGTCGGTGAGTTTGGGCAGCGCGGCATCGGGGGCGCTGACGTAGTTTTCATTGACCAGCTTGAGCACGTTGCGGAGCTGGCTGACGGAGCGGTCGAGTTCCCGGTTGGGCCAGAGACCCCACAGGGCACCCAGCCGACTGGTGCCGAACGAGAGGGCGACGCCCAGCATAACGCCGGCGGCAATCGTGAGAATGCGTTTGAGCATGGCGCACACTGTGGCCAACTCGGGGGCGTTGTAAATGGGATCATCAGCCGCCATCTCCCCGGACTTTCTGGAGCTTTTCCGCACCCATGCCGGGGCGGCAGGGACGCTGACGTTCGCCGAGTTCATGGCGCTGGCGCTCTATGACCCGCAACAGGGTTACTACCGGCAGGACCGGGAACGGGTGGGGCGGAGTCCCGGGACGGATTTCATCACGGCGAGCAGCACGGGAGAGTTGTTCGGCGAGCTGGTGGCGGCGGCGTGTGCCGAATTGCTGGCCGGGGCCGCGGGAGAGCACTTCTTTGTGGAAATTGGTGCGGAACGCGGGCGGGGCGTGCTCTCTGGCGTGCGGCATCCGTTTGCGGCGGTGCGGACGATCGGAGTGGGGGAGCCCATTGTATTGTCCGGGCCTTGTGTAGTGTTCGCGAACGAGCTCTTCGATGCGCAACCCTTCCGCCGGTTTGTCCGGCGGGACGGCACATGGCGGGAGCTGGGAGTGAGAATCGGCGCGGAAGGGCTCACTGCGATCGAGTTGGCCCCGGTGGCGGCGGACTGGCTGCCGGCGTGGGCCGGCGAGGGTTATGTGTTTGATGCACCCCGGGCGGCGGGCGAGCTGATGGCGGAGATCGCCGGTCAGGCTTGGTCGGGATGGCTGGTGACCTTTGACTATGGCAAATCACTCGCCGAGCTCGCGGGCGAGACCCCGCAGGGAACGGTCCGCGCCTACCACCGACACACTCAGTCAAACGACTTGCTGGCCCGGCCCGGCGAGCAGGATCTGACCGGGCATGTCTGCTGGGACTGGCTGGCCGAAGCACTAGCCGGAGCAGGTTTTGGAACTCCGACGGTCGAGTCGCAGGAGGCGTTTTTTGTCCGTCACGCGGGGGCGCATCTGGCGGCGACGCTGGCGGCGGAAGCCGGCTCGCCCAGCCGGCGCAAACGGGCTCTGATGCAGTTGCTGCATCCGGCGCAGCTCGGACAGAAATTTCAGGTATTGCACGCCCACCGTCCCGCGTCGCGCTGCCCGGGCTCGGTGGACTGAGCCAGCGGATCGATATTTGCCCGAACCATGCCTGCCCGATCGGATACCAAAAGTCCCGACTGGCCCGCGATGGGGGCGCTGCCCCAAGCTGGTTCCTGCTAGATTGCAGCCGGGGTCGCTGACCCCGGGGCATGGTTTGGCAAACCTCGAAC